>JBJEOA010000027.1:0-13796 GCA_051880475.1 Lachnospiraceae bacterium
CTCCTAATTGGTACTTTTCTTGTATTCCCCTACGCATTAAATCAAGAAATGTAATGGTTTTTCCCTCTTCTACCGAATAGATACGAGCAAGGTTCTCTAACTCTTTTTTCCATTCTGTAGGAATCGATATATTAATCTGTGTATTCTTGCTTTTTGGTCTGCTCATTTAAATATTCTCTCCTTAAAAAACTTTATACATAGATTCTATATTTTTTATATGTTTTTGTCAAGAGAAAAGTGGCTTTCATCCCATAGGCAAGCCTATGGGTTTTTCGCCACAAAGTTATAACATTTAAGCGATTCAAAATGCCACCTCCAAAAAAACAGCTAAATTAACGCTTACAAAATTCCATTCTAAATATATCTCACTCAACAATTAGCAATGAACAAATCTATCGATTCTTTCTATGTTAAGCATATCTTACAACACCTTGATAACCCTTATTCCCACATAGTCGTTTTTATTTTTCTGGCTTATCTAAAATTTTCTTTAATTCATCCATAAATGTGCTTACATCTTTAAATTCACGATAAACAGACGCAAATCTTACATAGGCAACCTGCTCTAAATCTTTTAACTTATCCATGACAATTTCACCAATGACATTGCTTGGCACATCCTTCTTATCCTGATTAAAAATCTCAGCCTCGATAGCATCAACACAAGCTTCTATCTGCTCTGTCGTGACGGGTCTTTTATGACATGACTGGACTACCCCATTTTCTATCTTACTTCTATCGTAAGGCTCTCTCGTTCCATCTTTCTTGATGACCGATAAAGGTATTGTCTCTATTTTCTCATATGTGGTAAATCGTTTCTTACATACTTCACACTGTCTTCGCCTTCTAATCGCATTGCTCTCCTCTGCCGGTCTAGAATCCACTACTTTAGAGTTTTCATAACCACAATACGGACATTTCATAAAAATCCCTCCTTTAAACCCTTCTCTTTTCCTCTTCCTATAGTCTGAATAATTATCATATTTTTCTTATTTTTTATACATTCCGATTAGTTGTATTATACCGTATATCAAAAAAAATGTAAAGATTCAAACAAACCGTTTCACTAAAATTCCTATCATTTCTTCCATCTAGTAGTGAAAGGTTTCTTCTTTCTCGAACTTTCTAGCGATTGTGTGAATACTTTATTATAAAAAGAATTTCTTGCATAATGAGATTTTGGGAATTAAAGGAAAAAGAAGTTATCAACTGTAAAAATGGAAAACGCCTCGGATATGTCACTGATTTAGAATTTGACGAATGTACAGGAAAAATTTGCCGACTTTTTGTTCCAACAAAAGGAAAACTATTCGGCTGCATGGGAAAAACGAATGAATATAGTATTGAATACAAAGATATCGTAAAAATTGGAAAAGATATTTTACTAGTAAATATAGAAGAGCAAAAACATATAAAACCGTGCAAAAATTAAAAAATCCCCTCCTAGAATCAAATTTCTAAGAGGGGAAACCTTTGCCTATAAAATAATCTTATAGTTATAAAATAATCTTAGCAGGACATTTCTCTGCACATTTTCCACATCCACTACATTTGTCATAATCAATATGAGCGATATTATTGTCAACTGTGATAGCTCCGTCCTCACATACGCGAGTACACATCTTACATCCAATACAACCAGCACTACAAACTGCCTTTACAGATTTACCAAAGTCTTTGGAATTACACTGCACTAAATGCTTTGCATCATAAGGGACAATCTCAATTAATTGTTTTGGACAAACCTTTGTACATTTACCACAGGCAACACATTTTTCCTTATCTACCACTGCCACACCGTTTACAACGTGAATAGCGTCAAAATCACAAACTTTTACACAACTTCCCATACCTGTACAGCCGTGTGAACAAGATTTTGGACTTCCGCCTGGGACAGAAACTGCTGCCACACAGTCAAGAGTTCCACTATAGTTAAATTTCTGATGAGTTTTCTCACATGTTCCAGCACATTTTACAAAGGCAACTTTCTTCGCCGCTCCATCTGCTGATACACCCATAATCTCACCAATCTGCGCTGCAATTGCAGGACCTGCCACTGGACATCCATTTACTGGAGCCTCTCCAGCTGCGATTGCCTTTGCCAAAGAATCACAGCCTGCAAATCCACAACCACCACAGTTATTTCCAGGCAATTTTTCTCTAACTGCCATTTCTTTTTCGTCTACTGGTACACGGAAAGCCTCTGAAGCGATTCCAAGGAGAACGCCAATGACTAAACCTGTACCGCCGACAACAGCCGCTGCTATAATAATTGCTGTTATGTTCATTTTCTCTCCTCCTATTTAATCATGCCAGAGAATCCCATGAAAGCGATAGCCATAAGTCCAGCTGTAAGCAAGACAATAGGTGTTCCCTTAAAAGATTCTGGAATATCATTATACTCGGTTTTCTCACGAATACCAGCCAAAATTACAATTGCAATTGTAAAACCAACTGCTGTACCAAGACCGTTAATAACACTTGTTAATATACCATAACCTTTTTGTACATTTGTAATAGCGATACCAAGTACGGCACAGTTTGTCGTGATAAGCGGTAAATATACACCTAAAGACTCATATAAAGGTGGCATTGCCTTCTTTAAAAACATCTCTACAAACTGTACTAAAGCTGCAATAACTAAAATAAACACGATTGTTCTTAGATAATCTAAGTTAAATGGTGTTAAAATAAATTTATAAATAACACTGGCCACGAAAGAAGCAACTGTGATAACGAAGATAACAGCTGCTCCCATGCCGCCTGCTGTCTCCACCTTTTTTGATACACCAAGGAAAGGACAAAGACCTAAGAACTGGCTAAGTACTACGTTATTTACGAGTGCTGAGCCAACAGCAATCAATAATAATTCTTTCATCTTCCATTCCTCCTACTTCTTTTTTTGATCCACAGTATTGTCAAAGAATTTCACTCCACAAGAACCGCTTCCGCAAGTCTCACAGCTGCCTGTACAGCCACCCTTTTTCTCCTTAGAACTCATAGAGCGAATTTTATTTTGAATTGCAACTAAAAATGCAAGAACAAAAAATGCACCAGGAGCCAATACTAAAATAGAAATTGGATTTTTAATAAATGGAATGGCATATCCAAAGACAGAACCTGCTCCAAATAATTCACGGAAAAATCCAAGAAGGGTAAGACCTACTGTAAATCCAAGCCCCATACCGATACCATCAAACATAGAAACGATAGGACCATTTTTAGAAGCAAAGGACTCCGCTCTACCTAAAATAATACAGTTAACAACGATAAGTGGAATATAAATTCCAAGAGAATCGTTTAAAGATGGCAAATAAGCCTGAAGTAAAAACTGTACCATTGTTACTAAAGAAGCGATAATTACGATATAAGCTGGAATTCTAACTCTATCTGGAATAATTTTTCTCATCAGGGAAATAATAAAGTTTGAGAAAAGAAGGACTACTGTAGTAGTAAGACCCATACCTGCACCATTAATTGCAGACGTTGTTACCGCCAAAGTAGGACACATACCAAGCATTAAAACAAGAGTCGGATTCTCTTTAATAATACCATTTAATAAACGTTCAATCGGTGTATGTTTCATATTTTATTTCCCTCCTTTCACTGAATTTACATATGCTAAGCAGGCATTAATTTCCTTTGTAACCGCTGTACTTGTAATTGTAGCACCGCTGATAGCATCAACTTGCTGTTCTTCCTTTGCACCAGTTTTTACAAGCTCAAGTTTTTCTGCTTTCTTTCCCTTAAACTGATCTTTAAATTCAGCCTCTGTTGCCTTCATACCAAGACCTGCTGTCTCACTGATAGATAAAACTTCATAGCCATTTATTGTACCGTCGTTTTTAATGCCGACACTAAGCTGGATATTTCCGCCGTATCCCTCTGGGTTTGTGACAGAAAATACATATCCAATCACTTTTTTCTCTGCGTCAACTGCTGCAAGAACTTCATTAATAGTAGTTGCTGTATCTCCGCTTTCTAAAACTGCTTTTTGAGCCACTTGTGCACTAACGCCATCTGTAGCCTCAAAACTTGCTGCATCTTTAAATACTTGCTTATATGCTTCTTGTTTTGCCGCTTCTTCCTGTTTTGCAATCGGTTCTTTTGTAATTTCATAGACACCGCCAAGAATAAAACCTGCCACAAGAGTAATCACAAATAAAATTGCACAATCTTTTATAATCTTGCTCATTATTTCTTACCTCCTTTGACTTTTCCAAATGAAGTAGGAACTGTAACTTTCTCAATCAACGGAACTAATAAGTTACTAAATATAATCGCATAAGACACGCCCTCTGCGGAACCTCCAAATACACGGAATAAACCTGTCAAAATACCGAGGATAATTCCGTAGACAATCTGACCTTTTGGGGTAATTGGAGAAGATACATAATCTGTAGCCATAAAAATAGCACCGAGCAATAATCCGCCTCCAAAGAGGTTTTCTAATAAGTAACGAACATCAAATCCATGTCCACCAAAAATAAGTACAAATACTAATGTTGTAATAATATAAGTAGCTGGAATTCTAAGAGAAATTACTTTTCTAAGAAGAAGATAAGCTCCTCCAATTAATAATGCGATAACAGATGTCTCACCGATTGTACCAGCTGTTGTACCAATAAACATATGTCTTAGACGAACACCGTGTAAGTTTCCTGCCTTTACGATGGCAAGTGGTGTAGCCTGTGTGACAGAATCAAAACTTCCTTTGCCGATAAGGAAACTATTGTAGGAAAAATCTGTCATATATTTTGCAAAACTGATTAATAAGAAACAACGTCCCGCAAGTGCTGGGTTCATAAAGTTTTGTCCAAGTCCGCCAAATAACTGTTTTGCGATAATAATTGCAAATAAACCACCTAAGATGGCAAGCCAAAATGGTGCATTGGCTGGTAAGTTAAGGGCAAGTAAAAGTCCTGTAAGCGCAGCACTAAAATCTGTGATTGTCACCTTTTTGCCCAAAAGTTTTTGAACTAACGCCTCCGCCACAACACAAGTTACAATACATACAACGATATTAAGTAAAGCATGAAGTCCAAAATGAAGAACACCAAAAATAGTGGCTGGCAATAATGCGATAATAACATCGAGCATGATTCTGTTTGTTGTAGCCTTGTCTCTCACATGAGGACTGGCTGATACATTAAACAATTGTTGATTCATTTTTACACCTCTTCCTCTATTTACTATTGCGTCTTCTTCTAGCTGCTAATACTTCTCTTCGACCTGTCTTCATAGACTGTGTCAAGCGACGCTTTGCAGGACAAACATAAGAACAACATCCACATTCTACACATTCTGCTCCATCTAACCGTTCAAACTCTTCGTAATTCTTATTATCCGCTAAAACAGAAAGTTTTGCTGGAAGAATATGTGCTGGACAGACAGATACACATCGACCACATTTAATACAGTTGCTTGGCTCACAGGCAGCAACTTGGTCTTTTGTAAAACTTAATAAGGAAGAAAAAGTCTTTCCTGTTGGGATATCCAAACTAGACATCGCCATACCCATCATCGGACCACCGGAAATAATCTTTTCTGGTCTTTTCTTAAATCCACCGCAAGCTTCCACAAGTTCTTGGCAGTTTGTTCCACAAGGAACCATAAAGTTCGCTGTACTTGTAATAGCATCACCTGTAACAGTAACAACTCTCTTTGTGAGAGGTTTTCCCTCCACTACAGCATCATAAATTGCAATTGCCGTTGCAACATTATCTACAATACATCCTGCATCTGCTGGAAGCATAGAGGAATTAATAGAACGACCTGTCGTGGCATAAATCAAAGAACGCTCTGCACCCTGTGGATATTTTGTCTTTAAGGATGCCACCGCAATTTTTTCCTCAGATTTTACCATATCCTGCAGTTTTTTAATTGCCTCTGGTTTATTATCCTCGATACCGATAATTCCCTTTGCCTTAGGGAATAGAGATAAAATAATCTTAAGACCACCAATTAACTTTTCTGGCATCTCAAGCATACAGCGATAATCTGCTGTAATATAAGGCTCACATTCAGCCGCATTGATAATGATATACTCAATTGCATTATCATCTTTTGGACTTAATTTTACATGGGTTGGAAATCCTGCTCCACCAAGTCCCACAATACCTGCTTCCTTTACAGTAAACTTAATCTCATCTTTTGTCATCTGGTCTAATGGCTTAGTATCATATACCATCTCCTCGTACTCGCCATCATTTGTCACGACAATAGAGTTTACCATAGCTCCATTTGCAGTTAATCTTGGCTCAATCATTTTGACTGTTCCAGAGACAGAGCTATGAATATTTGCGGAAACAAATCCGCCGGCTTCTGCAATCTTTTGTCCGACTAAAACTCGATCGCCTTTTTTTACAATCGGTTTTGCCGGAGCGCCGATATGCTGGCTTAAAGGATATACCATCTCTCCCGTTGGAACGAATACTTGGATTGCTTTATCTTTCGATAATTCCTTTCCATCGTAAGGATGCAGACCACCTTTAAAAGTTAATAATCCCATTCTCCTACCTTCTTTCATCTTTTTTTCTGCCATATTCTTCCTCACCTAAGACTTAGCATTTCCTCCGTACTAACGCATAAAATCTATAGTTATTTTTAAAAAATTATGACAGTTTTCTACAAAATTGTCGCCCAAAATTGCATTATCTACATCTCATATCATACCACGTTTAGGGGCAAAATCAACTATCGTTATTTTTTTGACAATAAATCTGCTATTTTTTCTTTTTTTTTGCATTTTTATCTAAATTTGCATTTCATGTAATACATTTATCAAAAAAAGAAAAATTTCTTCAACTTTTTTCTGTTTTTTAACCAATGCTTATTTTTCTCATCCAAAACTTTCTTTCTTTTTTTGATAAATTCATCTATTGTTTTTCAAAAAGAACAATATACAGAATACAACATTCTTTTTTTGTCAATAAAATATCAAACATATCCTTATATTTTCTGTCATTTTTTATTTCGCTACACCATCTATTTGTGGCTCTTCATTAGATTTCACTTCTACAACTACTTTATTAGGGAGACAAATGATGGTTTCTCCCTTTTTTGAGATTCGGTGTTGCTGCTCGCAAAGATGATCTGGACAATTTGAGTCAATCATCTTCGCATAGCCATCTTTTATTTCTAGCGTATTTCTTCCCTCTTCTTTTGGTATCTCAATAAGGATGGTTTGATTTTTGTGAAGTTCTACCTCTTTGTACCGCTGTCCATCTATCGTAATAAGAATTTTATCAGCAGAACCGCCCATAAAAATCTTTATTCCCAAAAAAGAAATCAACGCCACCGTCAAAATTCCTGTGATTAAATATTTATCTGCCTTTTTCATAATCATTTTATTTTCTCTCTAATCTAATTTTAAATTTGCAAGGGCATCCGCAAATGCTGAATTTAAAGGTTCTTTTTGTTGTTGATTTTGTTTTTTCATATAGACGGCAATATCTTTTTTGGATACACCCTTTCCTTCTTTTTTTCTTCTTTCATCAAAAGCATGCATAGACTCTTTATGGCCGCATACACAGACAAATCTTTGTTTTTCTCCTGTTCCAATTAATTCCATTTTTTTATGACATTGTGGGCAGCGGGCATTCGTAAGTTTTGAGATGCGCTCTTTATATCCACATTCCCTATCTTGACAAACGAAAAGTTTTCCCGTCTTATTTGACACAGAAAGCATTTTTTTCCCACAGTTTGGGCAAGATTTATTCGTTAAATTATCATGGCGAAAGACACCGTCCGCCATCTTAATCTCTTTTGTGATATCCTCTGTATATTTACGGATTTCTCTCAAGAAATCTCGCTGCCTCATTTTCCCCTTGGCAATTAACGATAATTTTGCCTCCCAGCTCGCTGTAAGTTCTGGTTTTCTCAAATCTTGTGGAACGAGTTTTAGAAGCTGTCTCGCTTTTCCAGTAATCTTAATTGACTCACCTTGTTTTTCCATCAAATACGTATTAAAAAGTTTTTCAATAATATCTGCCCTTGTCGCAACTGTCCCAAGTCCCCCTGTCTCTTGCAAAGTTTTTACAGTGTTTTTATCTTTTTGTTCCAAGTATTTTACAGGATTTTCCATAGCCAAAAGTAGAGTTGCCTCTGTAAAATAAGCTGGCGGTTTTGTTTTTCCTTCTGTCTTTGTAATCATCAAATCTGAAATCCTCTGACCTTTTTTATACTCTGGAAGACTACCCTCTATCTCATCTTCTCCTTCTCTTATTAACTCTAAAAATCCTCGTTTCTTTTCTATTTTTCCCTTTGCGATAAAAATCTCATCTGCTATTTTTAAAGTAACTGTCGTCTGTTCATACTCGTATGGAGGATATAAAACGGCAAGAAATCTTCGAACAACTAAATCATAAATCTTTCTCTCTTCATTTGAAAAAGCTGATAAAATAGGAGTCTGTTCTGTTGGGATAATTGCGTGATGATCGGATACCTTTTTGTCATTTACAAAAGAAGAATTTCCTTTAATAGGCTGTTTTAATATAGTTCCCGCATATTGCTTATAAGGACCGACACTTACCGCTTTTACACGCTCCTTTAAGGTATCTACGATATCTGCACTGATATAGCAAGAATCGGTTCTTGGATAGGTCAAAACTTTATACTGCTCGTATAGTTTTTGCATAATATTTAATGTCTGTTTAGCAGAAAAAGAAAAATACTGATTGGCATCTCTTTGAAGAGTTGTAAGGTCATAAAGTCCCTTTGGGTAGGTTTTCTTTAGAGTCTTTTTTACATCAATAATCTCTCCAACCTCTATCTTTACTTTTTTTTCTATTTCTTCTATTTTTTTCTTATCAAAACTAGAACTGCTATTGGTTTTAGCATCTTGCCAAATAAATACTGTCCCATTTGTTCTCGCTGTCAATCCATAATATGATTTTGGAATAAAAGTTTTAATTTCCTCCTCTCTCTTAGCAATCATTGCCAGAGTAGGTGTTTGCACTCTTCCACATGAAAGCTGCGCATTATATTTACAAGTGAGTGCTCTTGTTGCATTCATTCCGACAAGCCAATCCGCCTGTGCTCTCGCTTTCGCCGCCTCGTAGAGAGGTTCGTATTCTTTTGCATCTTTTAGATTTGCAAATCCCTCTTTGATTGCCTTATCGGTCACAGAAGATATCCAAAGTCTCTTTAATGGCTTTTTATTTCCTGATTTTTCCAAAATCCATCTGGCGACTAATTCTCCTTCTCTCCCAGCATCTGTTGCAATAATAATTTCACTCACATCATTTCGATGAATTAAATTTTTTACAGCGTTAAACTGTGCTCTTGTCTGTTTGATGACGACGAGCTTCATATGCTCTGGCATCATCGGTAAATCGTCAATATGCCATTCTTTATAATCTTCATTATAGTCTTCTGGGTCAGCTAATGTAACAAGATGTCCAAGTCCCCACGTAACGATATATGTGTTTCCTTCTATAGAACTTTTTGTCTGTTTTTTACAGCCGAGAACTCTTGCGATATCTCTCGCCACAGAAGGTTTTTCTGCAATAACTAATCTTTTCATAAACTCTTGCATTTCCCCACCGTTATCTTTATACAGTTAAGAAAATACTGTCCTCCTTCCTAACTTCAATTATGCTTTCATTTCATTCCTTTTCACTATTTTCTCACTATTTTTTATTTCAAAAATATGCTATTCATTTTATCACAAATATAAAGGAAAAGAAATGATAAGCCAAAAAATAATTTTTTATAAAAATCTCTATTTCGCCGCCAAGTCGAAGTACAAATACTTTCTTTGATTTTTCACTCTCTAGCAAAATCTTATCTTTACAAATTTTCCTTTAAATTTTATACTATTATTAGATTCAAATTAAGAAGAAATAGAACTAAATAGGAGTGAGTTTTATGGTAGCAGAAATTATTACTGTGGGAACTGAGTTATTACTCGGAGATATTTTAAATACAAATGCACAATTTTTATCCAAGAAATTAGCACATATCGGAATTGATGTCTATTATCAAACGACGGTCGGAGACAATAAAGACCGACTAAAATCGGCGCTTGAGATTGCATTTTCCCGCTCGGATATGGTTATTTTAAGTGGAGGTCTTGGACCTACAAAGGATGATTTGACAAAAGAGTTAGTCGCTGAATACTTTGGAAAAAAACTCGTGTGGAACCAAGAAGTGTACAATAATGTAGAAAGACGTGGGTTTGCTTTTGGACTAAAAGAAATTAGTGATAGTATAAAAAAACAAGCTTATGTACCTGAGGATTGTGTTGTTTTACATAATCACAATGGAACTGCACCTGGAATTATATTGGCAAAAGATGGAAAGTCTGCCATCTTACTTCCAGGACCTCCTTCTGAGATGAAGCCAATGTTTAAGGAATGCTGTGAGGTATTTTTAAGTAAAATCTCTGACCGCGTTTTTGTCTCTCTTGGAATTAAATTAAAGGGAAGAGGTGAGGCTCCAGGCAGTGAGATTGGTGAGGCTCCTGTGGCAGATAAGATTTCTAAATATTTGGATTATACAAATCCTACTGTGGCAACTTACGCAAAGGAGGATGGATGTCTTATTCGTATTACTGCCGCAGCTGCTACAAGAGAAGAGGCACTTAAGCTTATTGCTCCTGTCGCTTCTGAGATTTCTGATATTGTTGGACCTGTTATTAAGAATGTTGCTGAAGTGACGGATGAAATGTAGATGGTTTCATAAATTCTAAGATTTATGGATTCTAAGATTTAGAGACGCGAGAAGAATGGGGGTAGTTTCTATTTCAACACGCTGCGTTTCCAAATTTTAACCGTACGCCTATTTATGCTGCTCCCGCGAACTCGAAAAAAGTCCTTCAAGTGCGGTTTATTCCGTCGCTTAACAGAGACTTTTTTCTCAAACAGCGCTCCCGCAGCAAAGCTAGTACGGTTAAAATCTTTGGAAGCCTTGCTATCGTTGAAATAGAAACTACCCCTACTTTTCTCGCTGTATTATAAAATTTATAATTTTTAGATTACTGGAAGTTTGAGCTTTGACCAGCTATAAACGATTCTATTATTTTCAAAATTTATGCATCGGCTAAAAACTCTCTCATATTTTTTAGTGCTGCTTTTTCTAGACGACTCACTTGAGCCTGTGAGATACTTATCTCGTCTGCCACCTCCGTCTGTGTCTTCCCCTCAAAAAACCGCAGCTTAATAATTTTATTTTCTCTCTCTGAAAGTCTATCTAATGCTTCCCGAAGTGACAACTCCTCCACCCAGTTTTCCTCTCTATTTTTTTTATCACTCACTTGGTCCATAATATAGAGTGTATCTCCCCCTTCCTGATACACTGGTTCATAAAGTGACATCGGACTTGCGATTGCGTCAAGAGCATACACAATCTCATCCTTATCTATCTCTATCTCTTTCGCAATTTCCTCAATTGTCGGCTCTTGGTTATTTTTCTTTAATAAATTTTCCTTCGCAGAAATTGCTTTATATGCAATATCCCTTAAAGATCTACTCACACGAATGGAATTATTATCTCTTAGATATCTTCTCACCTCACCGATAATCATCGGAACTGCGTAGGTAGAAAATTTCACATCTAAGCTTCGGTCGAAATTATCAATCGCCTTCATGAGACCGATACAACCTACCTGAAATAAATCATCCGCACAGTCATTGCTCGATGAAAAGCGCTGAATCACACTTAACACTAATCTCAAGTTTCCCTTAATGTATAGCTCCCTAGCTTCCAAATCTCCCTGCTCAATCTTCTCAAAAAGTGCTTCTTTTTCCTCGTTTTTTAATAGCGGTAGCTTTGATGTATTGACTCCACATATTTCCACTTTATTCAGTGCCATAAATGATTTCCTCCACTTCTCAAAGTTCCATGTATCCATTTACACTCCACATCAAACAAATATAAAGTTCGATTGCTTCTTCTTTTTTCTCCTTCATGGAAACTTTAAAATATTAAGTTTCTATTCTTAAATCATTTACCAATTGCACCATTTTTATGCGAGGAAAGTCTTGGTTTTATTTTCCATAAAATCTGTCTATACATATTTATTTGAATGAGGTATAATGAAGTTAAAAGAAATTAGAAATTAGTGAGGTACAATTTGTAAGCATCCGTTTTGGGGAAATACCTTGCTTTTATAAACCGTTTTCTTCTTCAAGTTCTTTTACTTTATCTTCTAAAAGCCCTGTACATAAAGGAATTTTAGTAATAGACAACTTCCCCTCTTTTATCAAACGGATTCCACCTCCTAGATACTCTTTAAAGAAAGAAAGGAGAACCTTGATGCAAGCAATATATTTTGTACTGTTAATGATTTCCATAGGCTATGTATTTTTTTTACTAAACAGATTTCAAAAACATATTTCCGTGTATTATACTCTTATGACGGTTGCGGTTGTCATCGTAAATCTAGGTTATCTGCAAATAGCTGGAGCCAAGACAGAGGAGGCAGTTCTGCTGGGGAATCAGGTGTACTGCCTAGCATATCCTTTTTTGCTGCTATTCACAATCCATGCCATTGCAGATTTGTGCAAGACGCATATCCCAGCAGCTGTAAGGGCGTTATGCATTTGTATTTGCTTTATCATATTTTTGGGAGCTTCCTCCGCTGGACGCGTGGATTGGTACTACCGCAGTGTGAAGATGGTAATTCGTGACGGCTACACCTTTCTGGAGAGGGAATACGGTCCTCTTCATTTACTGAGCCCGATATACATCGTGATAACACTAGGTTGCGGACTATGTATTGTTGCCAATGCTCTTCACAAGAAAAAGCATGTATCTCATTTTGTCAGTGTGGGTTCTCTGTGCCTGCTGATTCTGTGCAGTGCCACCTTCGTGGGAGAGCGAATGGTGGGGCTGAAAGTAGAATTGCTACCAATCTCCTATACTATTTGTGCTGGTGGAATTCTTTTGATGCTAAACCGGGTAGTCACTTATGATGTAAAGGGTATTTCCAGGGAAGCCATCGAGGAGAGCCAAGAGTATGGCTTCGTAATCTGTGATGACAACTTCCGTTTATCCGGTGTAGATGAGCAGGCCAAGCAATGGTTTCCAGAGCTAAACAAACTAAAGATTGATTACCGAATTCAGGATTTTTCTACGGATTTCCTGATTCAGATAAGAAAATGGGTTCTGACAGGGGATTCTCAGAATATTGTCTACTTTGAGCGTGAGGGTAGAATTTTGGAAGTCTGCCACTCCGTTCCCGAGATGAACCGAGGGACACTACATTGCATCCGCATTCGGGATGACACCCCACAACAGCAGTACCTCAAATTGGTGGAGCGATATAATGAAGAACTGAGCGCACAGGTGAAGGAGAAAACTGCCCGGCTGGTGGAAGTACAAAACGACATCATTGTCAGCATGGCAAGCATTGTTGAAAACCGGGATAATAACACCGGCGGGCACATCCGTCGCACCAGCAATGTGGTGCGTGTGTTCGTAGAGCATCTGCTAGCTACTAACTATTCTTCTGTGTTGACACGGGAAACTGCGGATCAGATTATCAAGGCTGCACCTCTGCATGATTTTGGAAAAATTGCCATTCCCGACAGTATTCTCAATAAACCAGGTAAATTCGTTTCGGATGAGTATGAGATTATGAAGCTCCACGCCCAAAAGGGTGCGGAAATCGTGGCTCGGATTCTACAAAATTCCGACGATCTTCAATTTAAGAACATTGCTGTGAATGTGGCTCACTATCATCACGAAAAGTGGAACGGCACAGGTTATCCCTGCGGACTTGCCCAGGAGGAAATTCCTTTGGAAGCCCGAATCATGGCGCTGGCAGATGTATTTGACGCATTGGTGAGCAA
>JBJEOA010000028.1:0-12798 GCA_051880475.1 Lachnospiraceae bacterium
TGAAAACTTTCAATTCTCAATCATGTATATGTTTATACACATTTTGAGTAGCAGACAGAAGAAGGAATGGATCAGAGTAAGATTAGAAATTTTTGTATTATTGCCCATATTGATCACGGTAAATCCACCTTGGCAGACCGAATTATTGAAAAGACAGGATTATTGACAGAGCGTGAGATGCAAGCACAAGTCCTCGACAATATGGATTTAGAAAGAGAGAGAGGAATCACAATCAAATCTCAAGCTGTCCGTACGATTTATAAGGCAAAAAACGGTGAAGAGTATATTTTTAATTTAATTGATACTCCAGGACATGTAGACTTTAACTATGAAGTGTCTAGGAGTTTAGCGGCATGTGAGGGAGCAGTTTTAGTTGTAGATGCGGCACAGGGAATTGAGGCACAAACTTTGGCAAATGTATATTTAGCACTCGACCATGACCTTGAGGTTATGCCAGTAATTAATAAAATCGACCTTCCAAGCGCCGATCCTCAAAGAGTGATTCAAGAAATTGAAGATGTGATTGGAATTGAGGCGGAGGATGCACCACTTATCTCAGCAAAGTCTGGAATTAATATCGAAGAGGTGCTAGAACAGATTATTGAAAAAATTCCAGCACCAGAGGGAGATGTAAATGCTCCGCTTCGCGCCCTTATTTTTGACAGTTTATATGATTCTTATAAGGGAGTTATTATTTTTGCTCGTATTATGGAGGGAAGTATTAGACAAGGAACAATGATGCATATGATGGCTACGGGGGCCAGAGCGGAGGTCGTTGAGGTTGGAACATTTGGTGCGGGACAATTCTTCCCTTGCGAGGAGCTATCTGCCGGTATGGTTGGCTATATTACTGCAAGTCTTAAAAATGTAAAGGATACCCGTGTTGGTGATACTGTGACAGACGCGAATCATATGTGCAGTGAGCCACTTCCAGGTTATAAAAAAGTAAATCCAATGGTATACTGTGGTCTTTATCCGGCAGACGGTGCAAAATATCCAGACCTTCGAGATGCTCTAGAAAAACTTCAATTAAATGATGCGGCACTCCAGTTTGAGCCAGAAACATCGATTGCTCTTGGTTTTGGTTTTCGCTGTGGATTTTTAGGACTTTTGCATCTTGAGATTATCCAAGAAAGATTGGAGCGCGAGTATAATTTAGACTTAGTGACGACGGCACCTAGTGTTGTTTACCGAGTGCATAAGACGGACGGAACGATGTTTGAGCTTACAAATCCTTCCAATCTTCCAGACGCTTCTCAGATTGATTATATGGAAGAGCCGATTGTCTCCGCTGAAATTATGGTTACGACGGAATTTGTCGGTGCGATTATGAAGCTTTGTCAGGAAAGACGAGGTACTTATATTAGTATGGAATATATGGAGGAGACGAGAGCTCTTTTAAAATATGATCTCCCGCTTAATGAAATTATTTATGATTTCTTTGACGCATTAAAGTCAAGATCTAGGGGATATGCGTCCTTTGACTATGAGATAAAAGGATATGTACAGTCTGAGCTTGTAAAACTTGATATTTTAATTAATCGAGAGGAAGTTGATGCATTATCCTTTATCGTACATGCTCAAACAGCTTATGAGCGCGGAAGAAAAATGTGTGAGAAATTAAAAGGTGAGATTCCAAGACATTTATTTGAGATTCCAATTCAGGCAGCGATTGGAAGTAAGATCATCGCTAGAGAGACGGTAAAAGCAGTTAGAAAAGACGTTTTGGCGAAATGTTACGGTGGAGATATTACGAGAAAGAAAAAATTATTGGAAAAACAAAAGGAAGGAAAGAAGAGAATGCGTCAGGTTGGAAGCGTAGAGATTCCACAAAAAGCATTTATGAGTGTGTTGAAGTTAGATGAAAACTAAAAGAGAATTAAGCCTCTATCTTCATATTCCATTTTGTGTGAAAAAATGTATTTACTGTGATTTTTTATCTTTTGCAAGTGACGAATCGATGAGGGCACAGTATGTAGATGCGATTTGTAAAGAAATAAATAGCTATAAAATATTTGGGAAGGAGTATCAAATCAAAACTATTTTTGTAGGAGGAGGTACTCCTTCTCTTCTGAGTGAGAGAGAGATAGAAAAAATTTTTACTGCACTTATCGATGTTTTTGATTTTACTGAGATAGAAGAGGTGACAATTGAGGCAAATCCAGGTACGTTGACAAAAGAAAAATTGAGCTGTTATAAGAAGATTGGAATCAATCGACTAAGTATGGGGCTTCAAAGCACGCAAGATAAAGAGCTTTTTATGCTCTCTCGAATTCACACATATCGCCAATTTTTAGAAGGATATGAAGAGGCAAGGCGACAGGGATTTAAAAATATAAATATAGATTTGATGATGGGGTTACCAAAACAGACAAAGGAATCCTATTTAAATGGAGTAGAAAAATTGATGGCGCTTGGTCCTGAGCATATTTCCTCGTATAGTTTAATTGTCGAGGAGGAAACCCCTTTATATCATAGGGAAGACTTATTAAATTTACTTCCAGATGAAGATACAGAAAGAGAAATGTACGATTTGACAGGACAGAAATTGGAAGAAAATGGATATCACCGCTATGAAATATCTAATTATGCAAAACAAGGTTTTGAGTGTAAGCATAATATAGTTTATTGGAGGCAAAAAGAATACTTAGGTATTGGACTTGGAGCTTCTTCTTATTTTCAGGGGGCGAGATTTAAAAATGAAGAAAATTTTTCTTCTTATTTAAAAAAGCCTTATATTCCATTCGAAAATCGCACACAATATACGATATTGACTACAAAAGATAAAATGGAAGAATTTATGTACTTGGGACTTCGCATGACAAAGGGAATTTCTAAAACCAAATTTGAAAATACATTTCATAGGAAGATAGAGGATGTCTATGGAGATATCATTAAGAAATATGAGAAAATGCAATTACTAAAAGAAGAAAAAGATGATATATTTTTTACAAAAAAAGGGTTGGATGTCTCAAATCAAGTGCTATGGGAATTTCTTTTTTAAAAAAAAATAAAAAAACTACTTGACAACTACATTACAAAGTGATATTTTAAGTATAAAGATGTTAGCACTCAATTAAAACGAGTGCTAATAAATAAAAAATCTCACGAAAGGATGTGAAAGCGTGGAGCTAACAGAGAGAAAACAAAAAATTCTAAAAGCAATTGTGTCAACTTATTTAGAGACTGGCGAGCCAGTTGGTTCTCGAACGATTTCCAAATATACAGATTTAAAACTAAGCTCTGCGACAATCCGCAATGAGATGGCAGACTTAGAAGAGCTTGGATATATTCTCCAGCCTCATACATCTGCCGGAAGGATTCCTTCCGATTTGGGTTATCGATTTTTTGTCGATGAGTTGATGAGTGAAAAGGAAAATGAGATAGAAGAAAAGCAAGCCTTAATTGAGAGAGTGGACAGAATGGAAGTTCTCTTAAAGCAGGTGGCAAGAACATTGGCAAATAGCACCAATTATACGACTCTCGTCACAACCCCTCAGTATAAGGAATCAACCATTAAATTCATTCAGATATCTCAAGTAGATGCAGGTCAGATTTTGGCAGTCATTGTTATTGGAGCAAATACGATTAAAAACCATTTGATTCAGACCGATACCGAGTTGAGAAATGATGAGGTACTAAAGTTAAATCTCTTGATTAATTCATTTTTACAGGGATTAAGTCTTACAGATATTAATCTAGAACTTATGTATACAATGAAGATGCAAGCAGGAATTCATTCAGAACTTTTAGAACAGGTATTTATGGGAATTGTAGAAGCGATTCATGAGGTAGATAATATTGAGATTTACACAGAAGGTGCTTCAAATATGTTAAAGTATCCAGAGCTTGGAGACCGGCAGCGCGCCACTTTGCTGCTAGAAAAGCTAGCGGATAGAGATTCGTTAGCAGAACTTATCGACAAGACTTCCAGTCAGGAGGACGGAGATAAAAAAGTTCAAGTCTATATTGGAAGTGAGTCGAATATTCAAGATTTAAAGGATTGCAGTATTGTAACGGTTCCTTATGATTTTGGAAAGAGTGGAAGTGGCACAATCGGTATTATCGGTCCAAAGAGAATGAACTATAAAAAAGTAGTAAAGACTTTGCAGAATTTGACAGAAGAATTAGATGTTATTTTTGGCAATGAAAAAAAATAGAAATTCTTATATAGAAAGGCGGAGTTGTAAAAGTGGAAGAAAAAAATATAAATATAAGCGAAGTTGAAGAAGAAAAAGAGGAAACTCTAGAGCAAGAATCTAAGATGGAGCAAGAAGAAGTAAAAGAAGAAAAAGAAGAAAAAGAAGAAAAAACTGAGGATACTGCCGAGGATATGCAAGAAGATAAAAAAGGCTTCTTTAAGAAAAAAGGAAAATCAGCTAAGACATTAGAGATTGAGCTAAAAAAAGCGAAGGAAGAGGCAGATGAGTACAAAGACCGCTATCAGAGATTGATGGCAGAGTTTGAAAATGCGAGAAAGAGAACTGCAAAGGAAACAGGTCGTATGTACGATATGGGAGCAAAAGATATTTTAGAAAAACTTTTGCCAGTTGTAGATAATTTTGAGAGAGGTTTAGCTGCTGCAACCGAGGAAGAAAAGGAAACTCCTTTTGTGCAGGGAGTTGACAAAATCTATAAACAGATGATGACAGTTTTAGAAGGTGTCGGTGTGACAGCAATGAACGCTGAGGGAAAGGAGTTTAATCCAGATTTCCACAATGCAGTGATGCATGTTGAAAACGAAGAACTCGGTGAAAATATAGTGGCAGCAGAGCTACAAAAAGGATATATGTATAAAGATATGGTACTTCGCCACAGCATGGTGACGGTTGCCAACTAAAAAATAGGGAGGAAGGTAAAACTTCCGATTTATCGTATAGAATAAATATAAGACAAACAAATAGATTTTAGGAGGAATTCATTATGGGTAAAATTATAGGTATTGATTTAGGAACAACAAATTCATGTGTAGCAGTTATGGAAGGTGGTAAACCAGTTGTTATCACAAACGCAGAGGGAGCAAGAACAACTCCATCTGTAGTAGCATTTACAAAGACAGGAGAGAGAGTTGTAGGTGAGCCAGCAAAACGTCAGGCAGTAACAAATGCAGATAAAACAATCTCTTCTATCAAGAGACATATGGGAACAGACTATAAAGTAGATATCGATGGAAAGAAATATTCTCCGCAGGAAATCTCTGCCATGGTATTACAGAAATTAAAATCTGATGCAGAAAATTATCTTGGTGAGAAAGTAACAGAGGCAGTTATCACAGTTCCTGCTTACTTCAATGATGCACAAAGACAGGCAACAAAAGATGCTGGTAAAATCGCAGGCTTAGATGTAAAACGTATTATCAACGAGCCAACAGCAGCAGCATTATCTTATGGTCTTGACAATGAGAATGAGCAAAAAATTATGGTATATGACTTAGGTGGTGGTACATTTGATGTATCTATCATCGAGATTGGTGAGGGTGTTATCGAAGTATTATCTACAGCTGGTGATAATAGATTAGGTGGAGATGACTTTGATAATATTATTACAAACTATATGCTTGATGAGTTTAAGAAGGCAGAGGGCGTTGACTTATCTAAAGATAAGATGGCAATGCAGAGATTAAAAGAAGCAGCAGAAAAAGCGAAAAAAGAACTTTCTAGCAGCACAACAACAAATATCAACCTTCCATTCATCACAGCAACAGCAGAAGGTCCAAAACATTTAGATATGAACCTTACAAGAGCAAAATTCAATGAGTTGACATCTGTTTTAGTAGAGAGAACAGCAGGACCTGTAAAGAATGCTTTATCTGACGCAGGACTTAGCGCTTCTGAGCTTACAAAAGTATTATTAGTTGGTGGTTCTACACGTATCCCAGCTGTACAAGATAAAGTAAAACAGTTAACAGGAAAAGAGCCATTTAAGGGAATTAACCCAGATGAATGTGTAGCTATCGGTGCTAGTATTCAGGGTGGTAAATTAGCTGGTGATACAAGCGCAGGCGATATCTTATTATTAGACGTAACTCCACTTTCCTTATCCATCGAGACAATGGGTGGTGTAGCTACAAGATTAATTGAGAGAAATACAACAATCCCTACAAAGAAGAGCCAGATTTTCTCCACAGCAGAAGATAATCAGACAGCAGTAGATATCCATGTAGTACAAGGAGAGAGACAGTTCGCAAGAGATAATAAGACATTAGGTCAGTTCAGATTAGACGGTATCCCACCAGCAAGAAGAGGTATCCCTCAGATCGAGGTTACATTTGATATCGATGCAAACGGTATTGTAAATGTATCTGCTAAAGATTTAGGAACTGGAAAAGAGCAGCATATTACAATCACAGCTGGTTCTAATATGTCTGACGCTGATATTGAGAAAGCTGTAAAAGAGGCAGCTCAGTATGAGGCAGAAGATAAGAAGAGAAAAGAAGCTATCGAGGCTAGAAATGATGCAGATTCTATGGTATTCCAGACAGAGAAAGCTCTTGAGGAAGCTGGAGATAAGATTGATGCAAGTGATAAAGCTAAGGTAGAGGCTGACATTCAGGAATTAAAAGATATTCTTGCAAAATCTACACCAGAATCTATGACAGAGTCTGACGTAGAGGAAATTAGAAATGCAAAAGAGAAAATGATGAAAGATGCTCAAAGCTTATTCCAGAAATTATATGAGCAGGCTCAGGCAGCAGGTGCAGGTGCTACAGGTGCAGGTCCAGATATGGGTGGTGCTTCTGCAAATAGCAACTATGCACAAGATGATGTGGTAGATGCTGATTATAAAGAAGTTTAATATTCTTGATTTATAGCAAAAATCATGTTAAGATGTGGAACGATAATGCAGTTTCGCTCTAGTAAAAATAAAAAGACAAAAAAGTCTAAATAGTGAAAAAGGTAAGGGTGGCGCAGCGACTGCAAGGTGGGAACTGTGTCACCCATTATGTGCGTTATAAAAAGATTTGAGGAAAGGTGAAAAAGTATGGCAAGTAAAAGGGATTATTATGAAGTACTAGGTGTTCAAAAAGGGGCATCTGATGCTGAGATAAAAAGAGCGTACCGAAAGGTGGCAAAAAAATATCACCCTGACGCCAACCCAGGGAATAAAGAGGCAGAAGAAAAGTTTAAAGAGGCGGCAGAGGCATATGAAGTGCTTAGCGACGCAGATAAGAGAAGCAAATACGACCAGTTTGGTCACGCAGCCTTCGAGCAGGGCGGCGGCGGAGCAGGTGGCTTTGGCGGTTTTGACTTTAGCGGTGCAGATATGGGAGATATTTTTGGAGATATTTTCGGAGATTTCTTTGGAGGTGGCTCAAGAAGCAGATCTTCTAATAACGGTCCAATGAAGGGAGCAAGCTTAAGAGCCAGCATTCGAATTACATTTGAGGAAGCAGTATTTGGCTGTGAGAAAGAATTAGAAATTACATTGAAAGACGAGTGTGGAACTTGTCACACAACAGGAGCAAAACCAGGTACAGCGCCAGAGACTTGTCCAAAATGTGGAGGAAAAGGTCAGGTTGTCTATACACAGCAGTCTATGTTTGGCATGGTAAGAAATGTTCAGACATGTCCAGATTGTAACGGAACTGGGCAGATTATCAAAGAAAAATGCCCAGAATGTCACGGTGAGGGATATATTAAGAGAAGAAGAAAAATTAAAGTGACTATTCCAGCGGGTATCGATAATGGTCAGAGCGTTCGTATCGCAGGAAAGGGCGAGCCAGGAAAGAATGGCGGTCCAAGAGGAGATTTATTAGTCAATGTAGTAGTAAGCAGACATCCAAAATTCCAAAGACAAGAGTATGATTTATATTCTACACAGCCAATCGACTTTGTAGATGCCACACTTGGTGCTACTATTAAGATTGACACAATTGATGGACCTTATGATTATACGATTAAGCCTGGAACACAGACTGACACAAAGATTCGCTTAAATAAAAAAGGTGTTCCAACTCTTCGAAATAAAAACATCCGTGGCGATCACTATGTGACATTAGTTGTAAAAGTTCCAAAGAATTTAAATGAAAAACAAAAACAGGCTCTTCAAAACTTTAAGGCAGCAATGAACGGAGAGTATGTTGATATGAATACTGGTTCTAGCTATAATAATACTTATAATGAAAATCAGGCAAACCAAGACGGTGAGAAAAAAGAAGGTAAGAAGAAAAATCTTTGGGAGAAATTCAAAGATAGTTTTGATGGAGAGTAATCAATGGAATGGACAAAAGTAATAATTGATACGACCGTGGAGGCGGTAGATAGCATCACTTGGTTTTTAGGAGAGATGGAAATCTACAGTGTGGAGATAGAAGATCATCTTCCTCTCACAGAGGAGGAGCGAAGAGAGATGTATGTTGATTTGCTTCCAGATGAGATTGCGCCAAACGATGGCAAGGCGAAAGTAAGCTTTTATTTAGAAGATGATTCAAATTTGGATGAAATTGTAAAAAATGTGGAGAGAGAATTAAAAGAGCTTAGCACATATATGAATATCGGAAGTGGAGAAATTACAATCGATAGTACAAAAGAAGAAGATTGGGTAAATAACTGGAAACAGTATTTTAAGCCTTTTTATGTGGATGAACATATTATGGTAAAGCCTACGTGGGAGACGGTGGAAAATGTGCCAGAGGAAGATTTGATTGTGGAAATTGACCCGGGAACGGCGTTTGGAACAGGCTCTCACGAGACGACAAAGCTTTGTATGCGTCAGCTAAAGAAATATGTAAAAAATGATACTGTTTTATTAGATGTGGGATGTGGAAGTGCAATTTTATCTATTTTAGGGTTAAAGCTTGGAGCAAAATATGCGGTAGATACGGATATTGACCCAAATGCAGTTCGCGCAGCAAAGGAAAATTTTGAGGTAAATCACTTAGAGAAAGAGCAGTATGAAGTTTTGCTTGGAAATATACTAGATGATGAGCAGATGAGACAGGACTTAGGAAGGGAATGTTACGATATTGTAGTGGCAAATATTTTGGCCGATGTTATCATTCCACTCTCTTCCTTAGTGCCACAGTTTTTAAAGAAAGATGGCGTGTTCATTTCTTCTGGTATTATTAATACAAAAGAAGAAGAGGTAAAACAGGCTATTTTAGATGCTGATATGAAAATTATAGAAATTTCTCATATGGGTGACTGGGTAAGTATTACAGCGATGAGAAAATAATAGATAAAATATTTCGTAGATTGCATGGATTATGCGAAATTTTATTTTCCTTTTCGGAGATTGGATAGTATAATGAAAAATCATAGATTTTGACTGTGGAGGGAAAAATGTATCATTTTTTTGTGACGAAAGAGCAGACAGCAGGTGAAAAAATAGAAATTGTCGGTGATGATGTCAATCATATGAAAAATGTACTTCGAATGAAAGTCGGAGAGCAAGTGACAGTCAGCGACGGATGTGAGAGAGAGTATTTATGTCATATAGAAAAAATTTTTGACGACCATATTGAACTTAAAATAGAAGATATTTTTGGAGTGACGAGTGAACTTCCCTGTGAAATTATTCTTTTTCAAGGTCTTCCAAAGGGAGATAAGATGGAGCTTATTATCCAAAAAGCAGTGGAGCTTGGAGCAGCTAAAATTGTTCCTGTTATGACAAATCGCAGTATTGTCAAGTGGGACGCTAAAAAAGCAAAGAAAAAAATTGAGAGATATAATACAATTGCGAAAACTGCAGCAAAGCAGGCGAAGCGCTCCGTAATTCCAGTTGTAGAAGAGGTAATAAGTTTTCAACAGGCGTGTGAGATGGCAAGTGGATTATCTGCCAATCTCATCCCATATGAAAATGCAAAGGGAATGGAGGCATCAAGAAAAGCAATCGCCGATATAAAGGGGAAGAAATCTGTCGGAATTTTTATCGGACCAGAGGGAGGGTTTGAGGAAAATGAGGTAGAGCAGGCAATGGAGATTGGAGCTATTCCTATTACCCTTGGCAGGAGAATTTTGAGAACAGAGACAGCGGGAATGACAGTGCTTTCTATTTTAATGTTTATGCTTGAGGAAGAAAATTGACATTTTGATAGAGATGAAAGACGATTTTTGTTTCTAGTAGGTAGAAACAAAACATAGAAAGGAAAAATTATGGCAGGATCAACACTAGGAAATCTTTTTCGCATTTCTACATGGGGAGAGACGCATGGAAGAGGAGTTGGTGTCGTCGTGGACGGCTGTCCAGCGGGACTAGAACTTTGCGAGGAAGATATACAAGTATTTTTAGATAGAAGAAAACCAGGACAATCTAAATTTACAACGCAGAGAAAAGAAACAGATCAGGTAGAAATTTTATCGGGTGTGTTTGAGGGAAAGACGACTGGAACACCGATTTCAATGGTTGTCTTTAATAAAGACCAAAGGTCTAGAGATTATAGTGCGATTAAAGATTGTTTCCGCCCGGGACATGCGGACTATACCTTTTACGAAAAATATGGATTTAGAGATTACAGAGGTGGCGGACGCTCCTCGGGAAGAGAGACAACTGCTAGAGTGGCGGCAGGTGCTATTGCATCTAAAATTTTAGCCGAGCTTGGGATTACAGTAAATGCGTATACAAAATCAATCGGAACGGTTGAGATTGATCATAGTCGTTTCGATTTGAGTGAGATGAATAATAATTCGTTTTATATGCCAGATAAAGAGGCGGCCAAGCAGGCAGAAAATTATGTTCAAGAAAAAATGAGACAGCAAGATTCTGTCGGAGGAGTTATAGAATGTCGCACAGAAGGATTGATGGTGGGACTTGGAGAGCCAGTATTTGAAAAAATATCAGCTAATCTCGCAAAAGCAGTCTGCTCTATCGGGGCAGTGAAAGGGTTTGAGATTGGTGACGGATTTGATGTGGCGAAAGCAGTGGGAAGCCAAAATAATGACAATTTCGTCAGTGAAAATGGGAAAATCAAAAAGCTTACGAATCACTCTGGCGGTACACTAGGCGGTATGACAGACGGGGATACTTTGATTTTTAGAGCTGCTTTTAAGCCAACACCATCCATCAGTCAGACACAAAAAACAGTCAATACAGATAAAGAGAATATAGAGATTGCAATCAAAGGACGTCACGACCCGATTATCGTGCCAAGAGCAGTCGTTGTAGTGGAAGCTATGGCGGCAATTACGATTGTGGATATGCTCTTTATGAATATGACGGCGAAGATGGATAAAATTAAACAGTTTTATAAAAAATAAAATATTGGAGAACGTATATGTATCAATTGTTAAATCGAGATGGGAGAGCAAAGAGAGGACGATTTAGTACAGTTCACGGAGTGATTGAGACACCAGTTTTCATGAACGTCGGTACGGTGGGTGCTATCAAAGGTGCGGTTAGCACAGATGATTTAAAAGAAATAAAAACTCAAGTTGAGCTCTCAAATACTTACCATCTCCACGTAAGAACAGGAGACACACTAATTAAGCAGTTTGGTGGTCTTCATAAATTTATGGTTTGGGATCGTCCAATTCTCACAGATTCTGGCGGATTTCAAGTATTTTCCCTCGCAGGTCTTAGAAAAATTAAGGAGGAGGGAGTATATTTTCAGTCTCATATTGACGGTCATAAAATTTTTATGGGACCAGAGGAGAGTATGCAGATTCAATCGAATCTCGGCTCTACAATAGCGATGGCGTTTGATGAATGTCCACCGCATCCAGCGACAAGAGAATATATGCAAAATTCTGTTGACCGCACAACAAGATGGCTTGAGCGATGTAAAAAAGAGATGAACCGTCTAAATAGTCTTGAGGATACGATTAATCCACACCAGATGCTTTTTGGAATTAATCAGGGTGGAACATTTGAGGATATCCGCATTGAACATGCAAAGAGAATTAGTGAATTGGACTTAGATGGCTATGCACTCGGAGGCTTGGCGGTCGGGGAATCTCACGAGGAGATGTATCGCATTTTAGACGAGACAGTTCCATACTTGCCACTTGAAAAGCCAACGTATTTGATGGGAGTTGGAACACCAGCTAATATTTTGGAAGCTGTAGATAGGGGCGTTGATTTCTTTGACTGTGTCTACCCATCTAGAAATGGTCGCCATGGACATGTATATACAAATCACGGAAAGATTAATCTATTTAATAAAAAATATGAGCTAGATTCCTCACCGATTGAGGAGGGATGTGGATGTCTGGCATGTCGCTCCTATAGCAGAGCGTATATTAGACATTTATTAAAAGCAAAAGAAATGTTAGGAATGCGACTTTGCGTCTTGCATAATCTCTATTTTTATAATACAATGATGGAAGAGATTCGTGAGGCTATCGAGCAAAATCGCTATAAAGAATATAAAGCCAAAAAACTAGAAGGTTTTATGGGAAAATAAAAAAGTGAAAGCTTGTAAAGCTTTTGAATCAAAATTTAAAAAGAACAAAGAAAAAATATGGAGGTTTTATTATGCTATTAACACAGACAGGCGGTTCTTCTATAATTATGCTTATTTCGTATATTGTAGTGTTTGGCGCTATTATGTACTTTATGTTAGTCCGTCCACAGAAAAAACAGGAAAAAGCGATGGCTGAATTACATTCATCTATGCGTCCTGGCGATAGTGTTTTGACTACAAGTGGATTTTACGGCGTAATCCTAGACGTTATGGATGATACTGTAATCGTTGAGTTTGGAAGCAATAAAAACTGCAGAATCCCAATGCAGAAATCTGCAATCGCAGCAGTTGAAAAGCCAAACTTAGAAAAGACAGAAGAGGAAGAGTAGGAGATCTACGAATTCATTTCGAAAATGTCAAATTGATATGCCTGCTTTTGCAGGCAACTATAAATAAAA
>JBJEOA010000028.1:12898-56255 GCA_051880475.1 Lachnospiraceae bacterium
AGAATGAAATATTGCGGTAAATTAATGCTTATGATAAGATATAGCTATAATATATAGAGATATCTATAATGATACTTTGCAGATTATAAGGAATTTTGAAAATTTTTAAAATATCAAAATTTTGGAAAGGGGAGTATGGATATGGGAATGTTTTTAAATAGTAAGATTCCTTATGAAGCTTATAATGCTATTGCTTCGGATACGTATTTTGTAGATAAATCGTTGCTGATTGAGGAATTGATTCCAGCTTTTGGAAAAAGTAATAGATATTATTGTATTACAAGACCACGCCGATTTGGTAAAAGCGTCATGGCAAATATGATTGGAGCATTTTTGGGAAAAGATACGGATGCGAGTGGTTTGTTTGGCAATCTAGCGATTGCTGAGAGTAAGAATTATGAGAAGCATCTTAATAAACATAATATGATTTTTATTGATTTTAGTAGGATACCCGAAAAATGTGATTCTTATCAGAACTATATTGCACGTATTTCAGATGGTTTAAGGAAGGATGTTGTACAGACGTATTCTTTCTTGAATCTTGATGAAAGGAAATCTATTTGGGATATCCTTTTAGATGTTTTTCAAGAAACAGGTGACAAATTTATTTTTGTGATGGATGAGTGGGATGCAGTTTTCCATATGCCATTTGTCTCTGAAAAACAACAAAAAGAATATTTGTTATTTTTAAAAAATTTATTAAAAGATCAAGTGTATGTAGAATTTGCCTATATGACAGGAGTATTACCGATTGTAAAATATTCAGATGGCTCTGAGTTAAATATGTTTGTGGAATATAATATGGTAACGTCAGAGAGATTTAGTGAGTATTTTGGATTTTCAAATTCGGAGGTGGATACGCTATACGCAACTTATCAAAAAACGGTTAAAAATCCTAAAATTATGCGTGAAGATTTACGCATTTGGTATGATGGATATTATACTGCTACAGGAGAGAGAATGTATAATCCTCGCTCTATTGTATGTGCATTGACTGATAATCAACTTAGAAATTATTGGACGAGTTCGGGGACGTATGACTCTGTCTTTGGATATATTAAAGATAATATTGCTGACATTCAGGATGATTTGGCGTTAATGTTTGCGGGTGAGGCGGTTCCTTCTGATATTCAGGAATATGCTGCGACATCCATGCAGTTGGAGACAAAGGATGAAATTTATTCTGCTATGGTTGTTTATGGATTATTAACGTACGAGGATGGATATGTTTCTATTCCAAATAAGGAGCTGATGGACAGCTATGCGACTATGATGAAGAAAGAAAAATCGTTAGGATATATTTATAATCTGGCGAATGCGTCGAAGAGAATGTTAGCGGCAACTCTTGTTGGAGATACTAAGACGATGGTGGAGATATTAAAGTTTGCACATGACACGGAATCTCCGATTTTTTCTTATAATAGCGAGATTGAACTGTCAGCGATAGTAAATTTAGTCTATCTAGCTGCGAGGGATAAATACCGTGTAGAGCGTGAGGACAAAGCGGGAGAGGGATATGTCGATTTTATCTTTTATCCAGAACGCAAAAATGCAGATGCCATTATTTTGGAATTGAAGGTAGATTGTACACCAGAAGAAGCGATTAGGCAGATTAAGAAGAAAAATTATGCACTTCGTCTGAGTGGAAAACTTGGAGAAAAACCAAAGTATACAGGCAGAGTGCTTGCTGTAGGAATCAGTTATAATAAAAAAACAAAAGAACATTTCTGTAAAGTAGAAGTATTGGCATAAATCTAGAATACGAGGAAGAGTAGATGGATACAATATTAGAAGAGAACCAGGAAAAGCAAAAGACTAAGGCGAGAGAAAAAGCAGTGGAGAAATTAACACAAGATTGTACAGAGGAGAATTTTTGGAATTGTATCGTAGAGTTTCAAAATCATCCTTTTTTTACCAGTTCTGGACTTCCATTCACATACACGCTTAAAACTGGGCGAAATGGAAAGCTTACAAAAGAATTATTTATTGACCGTCGGGAAAATAGCAAGTCATTGGCTTGGAGTTCGGTAAGAATTGCTTTTGAGAGGGCAGTGGAAAAGAGAGGAGCTGTCATTAAACGTCCAAAAGAGATTGCCGATGTCAGAGGTGTGAGTTATAGCTATAGTCTTCTTTGGAGATTTGGGATTATTATCGTCCCAAAAGAGATAGAGAATAAGTTGAGAGGTGAAAGAAAATGAGTCGGTATATACTCTATGCCGACTCATTCTCCTTGCACAATAAGATTATAGCTTATGTTTTCCTTGAAAAGAAAAAAAGAATATGGTATCATATATAACTAAGTGAAGAATTTATACGAAAAAATTTATGTGTACAAAGAACACAGGAATTGGGGGAACTTTATGAGTAATCACACAAACAGAAGTAATTTTAGTGGTTCCATCGGCTTTGTTTTGGCAGCTGCTGGAAGCGCAGTAGGGCTTGGAAATATTTGGAGATTTCCGTATTTGGCGGCCAAAGACGGTGGAGGTACCTTTATTCTCGTCTATATTATTTTGGCGTTGACTTTTGGTTTCACTTTGTTGACGACAGAAATTGCGATTGGACGTAAGACTGCTCAAGGACCTTTGACTGCGTACAGTAAAATTCACAAGAAGTGGGCTGGTCTTGGATTTCTCGCATGGCTAGTTCCAATTATTATTTTGCCATATTACTGTACTATCGGAGGATGGGTTTTAAAATATCTTTCTGCTTTTGTGACAGGAGATGGCACAAAGGCAGCTGAGGACGGCTATTTTACTGGCTATATTACCCAGACTGTCTCACCACTTGTATGGATGGTTATTTTCCTTGCCATCACAGCGTTTGTCGTATTTTGTGGTGTAAATAAGGGAATCGAGAAGTATAGTAAAGTTTTGATGCCGATTCTTCTTATCTTAGTTATTGGTATTTCTATTTTTTCTTTAACATTAAAAAGTACCGATGCATCAGGTGTTACAAGAACAGGACTTCAAGGATTAAAGGTATATCTTATTCCTAATTTTACTGGAATGACATTTAGTAAATTTGTTACAATTGTAATTGATGCGATGGGACAATTATTTTTCTCTATCAGTGTTGCGATGGGAATTATGGTTGCCTATGGCTCTTATGTTAAGAAAGATACCAATTTAATGAAGTCAATTAATCAGATTGAGATTTTTGACACGGCAGTTGCTCTTTTAGCGGGTATGATGATTGTTCCAGCAGTATTCACATTTATGGGAACGGAGGGAATGTCTGCAGGACCAAGTCTTATGTTCATCTCCTTGCCAAAAGTATTTCATGCGATGGGAAAAATTGGTGTTATTATCGGCGTATTATTTTTCGTTATGGTAGCTTTTGCGGCAATTACATCTTCCGTATCCGTTATGGAAGCGATTGTATCTAGTCTTATCGATAGATTTCATCTCTCTCGAAAAGTGAGTACGGTAATTACGACACTCTACGCATTAATTGTCGGGGCAGTTGTTTGCTTTGGATATAATATTTTGTATTTTGAGGTGAAGTTACCAAATGGTTCTGTTGGGCAGGTTTTGGATATTTTAGACTATATTAGTAATAATATTTTTATGCCTTTAGTTGCTCTTCTAACTTGCATTTTGATTGGATGGGTCGTAAAACCTAAAGTGATTATCACTGAGGTTTGTCGAGGAGGATGCAAGTTTGGAAGAAAGAACTTATATATCGTAATGATTAAATTTGTCGCACCGATTTTATTATTTATATTATTATTACAGTCTTTAGGAGTAATTTCTTTATAAAAGGGAGCTCCCCATTACCTTTTGGCGATGGGGAGTTTTCTTTTGGAAGAAAAAAATAATGGCTTGATTGTTTTTTAGATAAAGAAGAGCATTGGTTTTAATATGAGATTATGAAAATCTTATATTGGAATCAATGCTCTTTTTTGTCTGTGATAAAAAAATATGTATTTTACTAAAAAATATTTTTTACATAAAATTACATATAGGAAATAAAAAGGAAAAAATTATAAAATATATATAAAAAAAATACAAAATAATATAAAAATATATGAGATATACAAAAAATATTTTGGTAAAACTATTGACATTTTACTAAGTAAATGATATATTAAGATTACTAAAAATAAGGAGGAACAAATTATGAAGAAGAAAGTAGCAGGAATGCTTGCACTGACAATGGCAACAACGCTTGCCCTTACCGGATGTGGTGGAAGTGACAAAGAAGGCGGTAAGACAAAAGACGGCAAAACAAAAGTTCGTTTTGCATCATGGGATACGGCGGAGGATGCCGATGCCCAGCAGGCAATGGTTGACAAATTCAATGAGACTCATGATGATATTGAGGTTACATTGGAAGCATACGGCGGTGAGTTTGATACGAAAATCGCTGCTGGAATGGGCTCAGGTGATACACCAGATGTCATGTATATGTGGAATTACCCAGCGTACAAAGACGGTCTTGAGCCTCTTGACTCTTATATTGAGAAAGAGGGAGAAGACTATAAGGAGAATTTCTACGAGACACTTTGGAATTATAATTCCTTAGATGGTCAGACATACGGTATTCCAATTGGTTTTACAACTCACGCCTTATTCTATAATAAGGATATTTTTGCACAGGCAGGTATTGACGAGCCAACAAATGACTGGACATGGGATGATGTAATTGAAGCTTCTAAAGTAATTACAGAAAAATGTGAGGGAAAGAAAGGATTTTCCTTCCAGATGAAACCAGACCCATATGATTATGAGATGTACTTATGGAGTAATGATACTGCATACGTAGATGCACAAGGAAATTTAGAAGGAAATCTAAATTCCGATAAATCAAAAGAAGTATTTAAAATGTTCCAAGATATGGAAAAAGAAGGATATGCAGCTGTAACAGAAAAATCTGGTACAGACGAATTCCGTGCAGGCAATACAGCAATGTATATTTACGGTTCTTGGTCAATTAATACATTAAATGAAGATGGATTAAACTACGGAGTTGTTGATATTCCAGCTTTTAAGGGAGCATCTCATGATTCTATTAGTATTTTAAGTTCTTCTGGTATTTCCATGTCTAAAGATTCTAAGAATAAAGAAGCAGCGTGGGAGTTTATTAAATTCTGGACAAGTGAAGAGATGAATAAAGAGAGAATCGGACGTGAATTGCCAGTATTAAAATCTGTTGTAGAGTCTGAAAAAGTTATGGAACAACCTGAGTACACAGCATTTTATACAATGCTTGAACAAAGTGATGGAGTTACACCAGCTAGCTTTATTATTGAGGGATGGTCAGAATTATCCGAGAATCTTTCCCTTTCTTTTGAGAGAGTATTTAACCCAAGTGCATTAGAAGATGTATCTGAAGTATTAGATGAGGCAGCAGCACAATAATAAGAGTCCCGATAGGAGGGAGAGAATAATGAAACAAAAAAATCATTTGAAAAAAGCCACTCCATATCTTTTTATTTTGCCATGGATTATTGGATTTATCGTGTTTACAATAGGTCCACTCATATTCTCGTTGATTATGAGTTTTTTTGACTGGCCACTTACATCCGACCCCACTTTTATAGGATTTGGCAATTACGTTGAAATGTTTACAAAAGACAAGCAATTTTGGAAATCTCTTACCATTTCATTGAAATATGCAGCGATTTTTGTGCCTCTTAATATGATTATCGCTCTTTTTCTTGCCATGTTGATTACACAGCCAGTAAAAGGTGTCAAAATATTTAGAACCATCTATTATATTCCAACCGTTATTTCTGGTGTTGCTGTATCTATTTTATGGGGATGGATTTTAAACGGTGACTATGGTGTGCTAAATTATCTATTATCTTTGATTGGAATTGAAGGACCAAAATGGTTAGTTGACCCAGCGTGGGCACTTCTTGCAGTTATTATAGCGAGTGCGTTCGGAGTCGGAAGTATGATGCTTATTTTCTATACGGATATTAAAAATATTCCGATTGATGTGTATGAAGCGGCATCCATCGACGGAGCAAACCCTGCAAGACAATTTTTTAGCATTACATTGCCAATCATTACACCGACCATTTTGTTTAACTTGATTACATCGATTATCAGCTCTTTCCAGCAGGTAACGTTAGTAATGCTTTTGACAGGAGGAGGACCTCTTAAGTCTACATATTTCTATGGATTAATGACATATAATAATGCGTTTAAGCATCATAAACTTGGCTATGCCAGTGCAAATGCATGGGTAATGTTTATCATCATCTTACTTCTTACTGCACTTGTATTTCGCTCTTCTTCTGCGTGGGTATTTTATGAGACAGAAGCAGGTGGATCAGAAAAAAAGAAGAAAAAGGGAGGTAAGAAATAATGAAAATGTCGAAAACATCAAAAATAGTTATTTATTGTTTATTAGTGCTTGTAGCAATTTATTTCTTATCCCCGTTCGTATATATGTTGTTTACAGCATTTAAGACGGAGTCAGAGGCAATTGCTTATCCGCCAAAATTATTTCCAGCGAAATGGCTTTGGCAAAACTTTATAGACGCATGGAATGCACAGCCTTTTGGAACTTATCTTTGGAATTCGATTCTTGTAACAGTGGGAACAACGCTAGGACAGGTTTTATCTTGCTCCCTCGTTGCTTATGGATTTGCAAGATTTCAATTTAAAGGAAAAAATGTATTATTTATGATTCTCTTATCTACAATGATGATTCCGTGGGACGTTACAATGATTCCACAGTATATGGAATTTAAGATGTTTGGATGGATTAATACATTAAAACCACTTATCGTTCCCGCATGGTTTGGTTCAGCGTACTATATTTTCTTGATGCGTCAGTTCTTGATGGGAATTCCTAGAGATTTCGAGGAGGCGGCACGTATCGATGGTGCAAATGCATTTCAAATTTATTGGATGATATTTATGCCGATTTTGAAGCCATCGTTAATTCTTGTCGGCGTACTGAATATGATTAGTGTATGGAATGACTATCTTGGACCATTGATTTTCTTACAAGATAGAAGCAAATATACACTTGCTTTAGGTCTTGCTTCCTTTAAGGGAGTTCACGAGACACAGATTATTCCTATGCTTTGTATTACAATAATTATGATTATTCCGCCAATTATCGTGTTTATCATCGCACAGAAATATATCGTGGAAGGAACAAGTGGTTCCATCAAATAAAGAATAAAAATAAAAAACAAGGAGAAATAATATGACGAAACGAGTGAAAAAGAGATGGGAAGACCAACTGCTTGAGCATATTGGCAGAAGAGAAGCTCGTACTGCATTTTATCAAGATTCTTCCGACAAAATCTCATTAAATGGACAATGGAATTTCTTATATCTGGAAGCACCCGAACTTTCTCCTGAAGGATTTATGAATCAGAATGTTGATGACGGATGGGGCGAAATTGACGTCCCATCCGTTTGGCAATTAAGGGGATATGATGCAATGCATTATACGGATGTATTATATTTATTCCCAATTCATCCGCCGTATGTGCCAAGTAAAAATCCGACAGGAATTTATAAAAAATTAGTGAATTTAACAAAAGAATGGCTAAACAATGACACGATTTTAAAATTTCACGGTGTGGATAGTGCATTTGATGTATGGGTAAACGGAGTACATATCGGTTATAGCAAGGTTAGCCGACTTCCAAGTGAGTTTGATATTTCAAATTTCGTAAAGGAAGGTGAAAATGATATTACTGTTCGCGTCTATAAATGGTCAGATGGAACTTACTTAGAAGACCAAGATATGTGGTGGTTATCTGGTATTTACCGTGATGTGGAGTTAATCAATGAGCCGAAAAATGCTATTTTAAATTGTAATGTCAATGGAGATTTAGATAGCAGCTATAAGAACGGAATTTTGGAGCTTGATATTAAGACAAAAGAAAAAATCTGTGATGGCTCTTTTAAACTTGAAAAAGATGGAAACGAGATTTTAGGTGGCCAATTTATAACGGATAATGGAAGAGCATATATAAAAGAAGTTGTTGAAAATGTAAAAACATGGACGGCAGAGACACCAGAGCTTTATGTATTGACAGTAAAAATAAATGACCACGAGATAAAGATTCGTGTTGGTTTTAGAAAAATTGAGATGGTAGACAATAATTTTAGAGTAAATAATAAAGTTATTCTCTTAAATGGAATCAATCATCATGATTATAATCCAAAAGAGGGACGAACTGTCACATATGAGCAGATGAAATCGGATATTATGATGATGAAACAGTATAATATGAACGCAGTTCGCTGTTCCCATTATCCTGCCAATGAATATTTTTATGATCTTTGTGATGAGTATGGATTATATGTAATTGACGAGGCAGATTTGGAATGTCATGGATTTGAGTGGGTGGAAAATTATACGTGGATTACAGATGATCCTTCCTGGAGAAATGCGTATGTGGATAGAAGTGTGCGTATGGTAAAGAGAGATAGAAATCACCCAAGCATTATTATGTGGTCTATGGGAAATGAGTCAAGTTTTGGCTGTAATTTTAAGAGTGCAGCGGCGGCAATCAGAGAACTTGATGATACGAGATTGATACATTATGAAGGTGATTTTGAGGCGGAAGTTACTGACGTATATTCTACAATGTATACAAGAATAAAAGGTTTAAAACAGATAGCTCAGTCTACGGACAAGGGAAATAAACCTCATGTTATGTGTGAGTACGGACATGCGATGGGAAACGGACCAGGTGGATTAAAGGCATATCAGGATTTATACCGAAAGTATAAGCGCCTTCAGGGTGGTTTTATTTGGGAGTGGTATGATCACGGAATTTATACAAGAGAAGACGGTCATGAATATTATAAATATGGAGGAAATTATGGAGATTTTCCGACAAACGGAAATTTCTGTATTGACGGTATGTTAATGCCAGATAGAACTCCATCTCCGTCTTTACTAGAGTATAAGCAGATTATTGCTCCAGTGGAAGTGACAAAAACAGAGGGCAAGAGTAATGAGATCATGCTCAAAAACTATTATGATTTCTTATCACTGTCCCACTTATATTTAAGATGGTGGATTCAGGGAAATGATGAGACGATACAAGAAGGAAGAATAGATAGCTTAAAAGCTGCTCCAGGAGAAATACAAAAACTGATTATTCCTTACGCTGTATTTTCTCCAAAAGTAAATACAGATTACTATTTAAATATTTCTGTATGTCAAAAAGAAGATTCTCTCTTTGCAAGAAAAGACCATGAGATTTCGAGAGTACAGTTTAAACTTGAGGAATCTGCGGTCATGTTTACTAAAATGCCAGAAGGACCAGCTTTAAGTGTAAGTGAATCTGAGAGCATATTGACGGTTGAAAATGAAAAGATTTGTGTGAAATTCCATACTGTGTTTGGCGATTTATTGTCTATGGAGTTAGATGGAAAACAGTATATTACAAAAGGACCGCAGATGACGGTGTATCGTCCGACGATTGATAATGATATGTATAAAAAAGATGACTGGATGAATAAATATTTTATACAAAAATCAAGTGAGCAGTTGGAAAACTTTTCCTTTTACGTATTAGACAATAAGGTTATCGTTACAATGCAAAAATACTTTGGATGTCTAAATCAGTCATGGGGATATGAGGCTACTTACGAGTATATTATTTATCCGTCTGGTCAGATGAAAGTCCATCTAGATGCGAAGAGTATACAAAACGGCAAATTAGAGCCTCCTTTCCTTCCAAGACTTGGAGTTATTTTGAGGGCGAAGAAGGAGCTTCAAAATACAGTATGGTATGGACGAGGATTTGGAGAAAATTACGTAGATACGAAATCAGCATGTCCTATAGGCATTTATAAGAGTACAGTTGACAATATGGGTACACCGTATGTATTTCCACAAGAAAACGGTCACCGTGAGGATGTAAAATGGTTTGCCATTGGAGACGGTGTAAATAGTCTTCTTTGTAAGATGGAAAATCCTTTTGGATTAAATATTTCTAATTATACGGATGAGACGATAGAAAAAGCAAACCATCCATGGCAGCTTGAAAAGGCAGACGATATTATCATTCATATCGACTATTTACAATCTGGAGTTGGAAGCAATAGCTGTGGAGAAGAACAATTAGAAGAATATAAAGTAAAGAGACAAGATTTTGTCATGGCGTTTACATTAAATGCTGTAAAGGCCGGAGATGAAATTGAGGAAGCATGCAGAAAATATCAGGATTAGGGGAGTTATTTATATGATTAAAGATAGGTTTTCAAATAATCTAGAAAAAATATTAAGTGACGACAAATGGGTGATTTTACAGGATAAATATAATCCGGAAGAGAACTTAAACTATGAGAGTCTTTTCTGTTTGACAAATGGATATCTTGGAACAAGGGGAAGTTATGAGGAAGGAACAATCAAAAGTATCCCTTGTACCTATATCAATGGAGTGTTTGATAAGTCAGAGACTTTTATGAGGGAACTTGCAAATCTTCCAAATTGGCTTGGACTTAAAATGTACGTGGAGAAAGAATTAATTGGAATCGAGAATTGTGAAATTCTCGATTTCCAAAGAGCTCTTGATATGAGACGTGCCTGTCTTGTGAAGCGTTTTTTACTCCGTGATAAAAAAGGAAGAGAGACATTAGTTGAGGGGATTCGTTTTGTGAGTCGCGCCCATGTGCATCGAATGGCAGTGAAACTATACGTGACACCGATGAATTATAGCGGAATGATTGAGGTTGAAAATATTATCGATGGCTCTGTTATTAATTTTTGTGATGCACCAAGATTTAAGGTAAAGCATACTTATATGACAGAAAATAAAAAATTAGGAGATAAGGGTGCATATCTTGAAGTTGCAACGAGAGATGACCATCTTCATATTGGAGTCGGAAGTTATCTTGAGGCGACAAAAAATGGTCAAAATATTATTAAGACAACAGATTTCCACGCATTTGGAGAGCAGGCAGTGGAATTTCAGGATTTTGACGCTGTAGAGGGAGAGACTGCAGAGATTACAAAATACGTAAGTATTTATACAGAGCGAGATGTGAAAAAAGAAGAAATCCAAGATTTTGTCAGAGAAGAAATTGAGGCATTTCGCTCATATGGATTTGAGGCGGAACTTAGAGAACATTTTTCTGTATACGAAAAATTATGGGAAGAGGCAGATATTGAGATTGAGGGAGATTTTGATTTAGACCGTGCGGTGCGTTTTAATATTTTCCATCTGATGAGTACAGGAAATGAGACAGATGATCGAGTAAATATTGGTGCAAAACTCCTTCACGGGGAAGAGTACGGCGGTCATGCATTTTGGGATACAGAATTATTTATGCTTCCATTTTTTGCATATGTATTTCCAAAGACGGCAAAAAATCTTGAAACTTATCGCTATCGCATGTTAGAAGCGGCGAGAGAAAATGCGAAGAAAAATGGATTTTTAGGTGCACAGTATCCTTGGGAGTCCGCAGATGACGGAACAGAGCAATGTCCAGACTGGACAATTGAGCCAGACGGAACTTGTTATCGCTGTTATGTAGCAGTTTACGAGCATCATGTGACGGCAGCAGTTGCCTATGGCATATATAATTACGTAAAGATTACAAAAGATATGGATTTCCTCTTGAGTAAAGGGGCAGAAATTTTGATTGAGACAGCGAGATTTTGGGTGAGCAGATGCCAGTATGTGGAGGAAAAAGACCGATATGAAATTCGTCAAGTGACGGGACCTGATGAGTGGCATGAGCCAGTTGATAATAATGTCTACACGAATTATTTGGCGAGATGGAATTTGCGTTATGTGCTCTCTCTTGTAGAGAACTTAAAGAGAGAATATTCCAATGAATATAAAACTCTTGTCGAGAAAATAAATCTTACAGAGGAAGAAATTTCAAGTTGGGATATAGTTCAAAGTAAAATCTATTTGCCAAGGAAAGAAGGCACACAGCTTTTAGAGCAGTTTGAGGGATATTTTGGCTTAAAAGAAGTAACGATAGAAAAGTATGATGAGAATGACTGGCCGATAAAACCAGAAATTTTGGAGAAGATACCTAGATATGAGACTCAGATTATTAAACAGGCAGATGTTGTTATGCTTCTCCATTTGATGGGGCAAGAGTTTGACGAGGAGACAATAAAGTTAAACTATAGCTATTATGAAAAACGCACACTGCACGGCTCCTCTTTAAGTCCAAGTATTTATTCTATTATGGGACTTAAAGTTGGGGATGATTCAAAGGCTTATCGCTATCTAAGAAGAGCAGCATTTATTGACCTTGTAAATCTTCAAAAGAATACACGTGAGGGAATTCACGCAGCAAATGCGGGCGGTGTATGGCAAGTTGTTGTGTTTGGCTTTGCAGGAGTCTCAATAGATGAAGATGGAGTATTATGTATTCATCCGAATATGCCAAGAGAGTGGGAAGGACTGAAATTTAGATTACATTATATGAATTCATGGCTTGAAATTTCTATTTCTCCAGATAATGAGGTAAATGTAAAAGTATTAGAGGGAGAAGGATTAGAGATGAAAGTGAACGGAAAACAAATGAGAGTATAGGAGGAACGAAGGATGAAGAAATATCTGGCGATTGCTGGCTTAATTCTAGTAACCGTTATATGGGGTGGAGGTTTTGTTGCAAGTGACATCGCACTTGAAAGTCTGCTTCCTTTTCAGATTATGGCGATACGATTTTTTCTAGCGACAGTACTAATGGGAGGCATTAGTATAAAAGAGCTTAGAGGAATGAAAAAGGAAGAAATAAAGTCTGGTATTTTAATGGGAATTGCCCTATTTGCAGGATTTGCACTTCAGATTGTCGGTCTTCAGTATACAACGCCTTCCAAAAATGCGTTTTTGACGGCATTAAATGTCGTGATAGTTCCGTTTATTGCCTTTATTATCTGTAAAAAGAAGATAGGAGTAAAAGGGATTGTCGGTGCAATTATGGCAATTATAGGTGTTGGTATTTTATCACTTGAGAAAGATTTGACGCTTGGAATTGGAGATGGGCTTACTCTGCTTTGTGCAGTAGGTTTTGCCTTCCAGATATTTCTAACGAGTGAGTTTGTAAAAAAATACCGTGCGGTTGTGCTAAATTTTGTTCAGATGTGTACAGCGTTTGTACTTTCTATTATCAGTCTTTTCTGTTTTGGAGAACTAGAATTTGCTATTACGACAAGGGGATGGCTTAGCGTTTTGTATTTGGGGGTTGTAAGTACGACGATTTGTTATTTATTACAGACGGCAAGCCAGCGCTATGTAGATGAGACAAAAGCAGCAATCATCTTATCAATGGAGTCGGTGTTTGGAACATTATTTTCGATTTTGATTTTAAAAGAATTGATTACAGTGAGAATGGTAATTGGATGTGTCATTATTTTGACGGCGGTTATTATTTCAAATCTTGCGGATGCGCAGGGAGAAAGTATATAAAAATAAAGAGGGTAGGAAGTAACTATGGGATATAAGGCAATTATTTTTGATTTGGACGGAGTAATCTGTCATACAGATAAATATCATTATCAGGCTTGGAAGAAGATTGCAGATGAGCTTGGAATTTATTTTGATGAGACAATTAATAATCGACTCAGAGGGGTAAGTCGCATGGAGAGTTTTGATATTATTTTAGAGCGCTACGATGGCGATATGAGTCAGGAAGAGAAGAGTTTGTATACCACAAAGAAAAATGAGGTTTACAAGGAATTGTTAAAAAATATGAGCCCAGATGATCTATCATCGGAAGTGAAAGATACGTTAGATAAATTAAGAGAAAGCGGATTAAAGCTTGCAATCGGCTCATCAAGTAAAAATGCGAAATTTATTCTCGGACAATTAGGACTTGGACAGTTTTTTGATGCCATATCGGATGGAAATAATATTACAAACTCTAAGCCAGACCCAGAGGTATTTGTGAAAGCAGCGCAGTATGTGGGGGAAGACGTAAAAGATTGTCTTGTCGTAGAAGACGCAAAAGCCGGACTAGAGGCAGCAATTGCAGGGGGAATGGACTGTGCGGCAATCGGAGATGCCGTGGCGAGCGGTCTTGCAACGTTTCATTTAACTCAATTTTGCGATTTGTTAAAAGTGATAGAAGTAGCAAAAAACAAATAGTTGTGCTTGCACAGGAAGAATCATTGTGTTAAAATAAACTGGCAAAATTGCTTTTAGTAAGTATTTAAAGTTGTACTTCAATTTAATGCGTGGAAGAAGGGAAGAATCGTGGCAACAATTAGAGAAATTGCGGAATTAGCAGAGGTTTCAGTTTCAACAGTTTCAAGAGTATTGAACTATGACGAGACACTTAATGTACAAGATGAAACAAGAAAAAGAGTATTTGAAGCGGCAGACCAGCTTGATTATAGAAAGAAAGAGACTAAGAAACGAAAGAAAAAGCTTAAGTTAGGTGTACTTTGTTCTTATTCGCGAGAAGAGGAACTGGAAGATACCTTTTATCTGACGGTGCGTGTTGCCATTGAAAAGAAGATTGAGGAAGAAGGCTATAAGAAGTTTCAAGTTCCTATGGACGCACAGCCTGAAGATGTATATGCTTTAGATGGTATTATATGCCTTGGAACCTTTAGTCATTCTGTGATAGAGCGAATTAAAAGTTTTCAAAAGCCAGTTATTTTAGTAGATGCCCAAGCAAATTGGGATAATTGGGATTCTATTATTACAGATACACGTCGCTCAGTTTTGAGCGTGATGGAATATCTTTGGAATATGGGACATCGTAAGATTGCGTTTATCGGAGGGTCTGAGAGAGATTCGGATGGAAATGAAGTGAAAGATTATAGACTCTCTGCCTATAAAAAGTTTATGAAAGGGAAGGGTTGTTACTCAAAGGAATATGTAAAATTAGGCTCTTATAAGCCTAGAGATGGGTATCGTCTTGGGCTGGAATTTTTAAGTGGAGAGATAGAAAGGCCGACCGCTATTCTTACAGCAAATGATTCGATAGCAGTGGGATGTTACCGAGCGATTCAAGAAAGTGGATTGCAAATACCAGGAGATGTCAGTGTCGTTGGATTTAATGATATTTCTATGGCAAAATATCTTGCACCTCCACTTACGACTGTACATATTCATATGAATTTTATGGGACGAGAGGCTGTGGCCCTTCTTGCAGAGAGAATTCATACAGGAAGAGAGATTAGTATGCATGTTTCTGTTCCTGCAAGTCTTGTTATTCGAGAGAGTGTGTCCAAAATTGAAAATTAGAATTAGAGGTAGATGGTATGGATAGAAATTTTTTGTATAATATTTTAGGGAAAATTTCAGTATCAGGGTATGAAGAACCTGTTCAAAAGGTCGTAAAAGAATATATGAGTACATTCTCAGATGAAATAAAAACAGATGAGATGGGAAATATAATTTGTATCGCAAATCCTGAAAATCCAGTTAAAATTATGTTATCTGCGCATGCGGACGAGATCGGGTTGATGGTCACAAGAATTACAGAAAATGGAAGAATTCAAGTGATTGAGAGAGGTGGAATTATTCCACAGACTTATCCAGGACAGCGTGTTCAGATTTGTACAGATAATGGAATTATATATGGCGTGGTGGAGGTATATCGAGACCTCCTAAAACAAGAAGGATTAAAGGCGACGGATTTCTTGATTGATATTGGCGCTTCTACGAAAGAAGAAGCTCAAAAATATGTCGCACTTGGCAATCCAGTTGTACTTGATTCTAATATAAGGCAACTTATAAATGACCGAGTGACTGCTCGTGCGTTAGATGATCGAATCGGCGTATTTATTATTATGGAAGCATTAAAACGTGCAAAAGAAAAGGGCTGTAAAGCGGGTGTATATGCTGCTGCCACAGTAGGAGAGGAGACAACAAAGACAGGAGCGTACTGGACAAGCTCTAGAATTAAGCCTTCGCTTGCTATTGTAGTGGATGTGACATACTGTAGCGATTGCAGTGGTATGAATCCGGCTGAGATGGGAGATGTCGTTCTTGGAGGAGGCCCTGTCTTATGCAATAGTCCGATTGTTGTAAAGGGATTAAATCGAAAGATGGAAGAATGTGCTGCAAAAATTGGTATTAAAACGCAGCGAGAGGCGGCGAGTCGATTAAGCTATACAGACGGTGATCAGATACATTTCTCAAATGAGGGAGTGCCGATGGTGCTCGTCTCTATTCCGCTTCGCTATATGCATTCTCCAGGTGAGATGGCAGATATGAAAGATGTGGAAGGATGTATAGAATTGATTGCAGAATTTTTGATGACAGTAAACGAAGATACTTGTATTTACAGGCATAAATAAAATATTGCCTATAAAAGAGGATACCATAAAACAATATCATTTTATGGTATCTTTTTTTTACGTTATTTTTTAATCGGATTGCTCGTATAATATTACGATGGTTAGAAATACAAGAGAAAATAATTGATAATTATGTTTTTCAGTGATAAAATAAATGGGGTGAAATCAATTATTGAAATTTATGAGATAGGAGGTATTTATGGAAAACATAAAAGGAAGATTGCTGGCGATTTTCATGGCGATAGTATTAGTCATTCATGTTGGCATCATACAAACATATGCAGCAGAAGAATCGCAAAACCAATTGCCATCAGAAGAAATGCAGCAATCTAGCAGTGAGTTCGGTACTCAAGAAACAAAGGAGATTTTTAGTGGACAAGATAATTTAATAGAGGGAGAAGCTGATGAGACGGATATAGATACAGATAGTTCTATTTTTAAAAATTCAGATTCATCCTATGATCTGTTTTACGATACAGTGGCAGAAGATGCAAATAATTATGAGAGAACCAAAACTCTCGCTGCTCCAAAGAAGATAACTAATCTTAAAGTGGTTATTTCTGGAAATAATAGTCTTAAATTATCTTGGAGTAAACTTAGTAATGTGACAGGATATCGAGTGTATCGTTCTATAGATGGAAGGAATTTTACTTATCTTAAAACATTAAAAGGAAATAATGTATTAACTTATACAGATAAAAATTTGGCCATTGAAAAGAAGTATTACTATAAAGTTCGAGGTTATATTGATGATGTGGCGCTAGGCAAACGTATTTATGGTATATTGTCTGATACAGTATCTGCTACTGTTTTTCGCGTTTGGCAAAAGATAGTAAATTTTAATGCAATGCCTTCTAGCTATAATAGCATTCGACTATCTTGGAGTAAGCTTAGTGGTGTGACAGGATATCGAGTATATCGCTCCACGAATGGAAAGGATTTTACTTATCTTAAGACATTAAAAGGGACTAATATATTAACTTATACGGATAAAAGCTTGTTGACTGGGAAGACATATTATTATAAAGTCCGTGCTTACCTTGATGATAAAAAGACTAATAAACGCTATTACGGTGCTTTTAGTGCTGGCGTGAGTGCGAAGCCAACGCTAGGCAAAACAACAATAAATTCTATAGTGAATTATTCTGAAAAGAAGGCAAAGATTAGTTGGAGTCAGGTGACAGGCGCAAATGGATATGAAATTTATCAGGCGAGCAGTCAAACGGGAACTTATACAAAGGTGAAAACAATTACAAGTGGAAGTACATTAACTTATATAAAGTCAAATCTTGCGATAAATGAAACGTATTATTATAAGATGAGAGCGTATCGGACAGTAGATGGAAGTAAGGTATATGGCGATTATTCTAATATAAAAAATGTGACGATAAAAGATTGGGTAAAAGAAACTGCAGATAGTAAGCTTAAAAAAATGACATTAGAAGAAAAGGTAGCGCAGCTTTTTGTTGTAACTCCAGAAAGTATTACCGGAGTAGGAAAAGCAGTGATAGCAGGAAATACAACAAAAAAGGCAATTCAAAACTATCCTGTAGGGGGAATCATTTATTTTTCACAAAATATACAAAATAAAAATCAATTTATTCAGATGGTACAAGGCACCCAAGAGTTTATGCAAGAAAGAGCAAATATGAAAGCTTTTATCGCAATCGATGAGGAGGGCGGTACTGTCGCAAGAATTTCTGGAAATCCAAATACAGGGGTTCCGAAAACTCCTTCTATGAGTCAAATTGGAGCGACAAAAGATCCAAATCAAGCTTATAAAATAGGAAAGACAATTGGAGATTATTTATCTGAGTTTCAAATAAATTTAGACTTTGCTCCTGTTGCAGATATCGCTAACTTAGAGGGTTCTATTATGCTTGAGCGTTCTTTTGGAACAGATGCAACATTAGTTGGCGATATGGTTTTTGCACAAGTAAAAGGATTTAAAGAGAAAAATATGATTTGTGCTCTTAAACATTTCCCAGGACTTGGTTATACAGTAAGTGATACCCATTTAGGATATGTAAAAACAGATAGAACAAAGAGTCAGATGCAGTCATGTGAATTTATTCCATTTAAAAAGGGAATTGAGGCAGGTGCAGATATTGTTATGGTGGGACATGTGAGTGTTCCAAATTTAACAGGAAATGATACTCCTTCTTCTCTATCTAAAGAAGTGATTACAGATATATTAAGAAATGAACTCGGATTTCAGGGACTTGTAGTTACAGATGCTCTTGGTATGAAGGGAGTTTCTCAGTATTATACTTCTGATGAGGCTGCTGTTAAGGCTTTGCAGGCGGGAGTGGATATTTTGTTAATGCCACAGAACTTTCAAACTGCATATAATGGAGTGTTAAAAGCAGTTCAAAATGGAACCATTACGGAGGAGAGAATCAATCAGTCTGTCTATCGAATTTTAAAGCTAAAGGCAGAGAGAGGATTAATGTAGAGAAAGAAAATTTTGATGTGCAAGAGAAAATTGCATAGGTGACATATTTTTCTTGACAGAAAGGAGGAGTGTTAGTATCATAAAATTTCAGATAAATTGATATGCCTGTCTTGCAGGTATAATCATGAATGAAAAAAAACGGGGAGTTTATATGAAACAATTATATATTACAGAAAAACCGAGTGTTGCCAGAGAATTTTCTAAGGCGATACAGGGAAATTTTCAATCAAAAAATGGATATATGGAATCAGATAAATCTGTGATTACTTGGTGTGTCGGTCATCTTGTAACAATGAGCTATCCAGATGCCTATGACCCAGCGCTAAAGAGGTGGACATTAGAGACACTTCCCTTTTTGCCAAAAGAGTTTAAATATGAATTAATTCCGTCGGTGAAGGAGCAGTTTAATATTGTAAAATCACTACTTCTTCGAGATGATATCGATACAATTTATGTTTGTACTGACTCTGGGAGAGAGGGAGAATATATTTATCGACTTGTTGACCAGATGATAGGGGTTTTAGGAAAAGCAAAAAAGCGTGTATGGATTGATTCTCAGACGGAGGAAGAGATTCTAAGAGGAATTGAGGAGGCAAAGGATTTATCTGAGTATGATAATATTGCCGCATCGGCGTATCTTCGCGCAAAAGAAGATTATTTAATGGGAATTAATTTTTCTAGACTTTTAACATTAAAATATGGATGGACCATTTCTAATTATTTGAATACAAAAAAAAATACGGTTATCGCAATTGGGCGTGTAATGACTTGTGTTATTGGAATTGTTGTAAAGAGAGAGAGAGAAATTCGTTCTTTTAAAAAGACCGCATTTTATAAAATTATAGGAAAGTTTGGACATCAAGATACTAGTTTTGAGGGCGAGTGGCGAGCAGTTGAGGGTTCTAAATATTTTCAATCTCCCTTTTTATACAAAGATAATGGATTTTTAAAAAGAGAAAAAGCAGAGGAATTTATTATAGAACTGAAAAATAGTAAGCCTGCAAAGGAAGAAAAATTGATGGCAGTTGTGGAAGCTGTCTCAAGAAAAAAAGAAAAGAAAAATCCCTCTCTCTTGTACAATTTAGCAGAGCTTCAAAATGATAGCTCAAGGTATTTAAAGCTCACTCCAGATGAGACGCTAAAAATTGTGCAGGAACTCTATGAAAAGAAACTTGTCACTTATCCTAGAACAGATGCGAGAGTATTATCAACTGCGGTGGCAAAAGAAATTGCAAAAAATATTTCGGGACTTTGTTATTATCAGATGGCGGCTCCCTTTGCACAAAAAATTTTGGAAAGTAATGCTTATACAGGAATTTCTAAGACAAAGTATGTAAATGATAAGCTGATTACAGACCACTATGCGATTATACCGACAGGACAGGGACTTCGAGCCTTATCATCCGTCTCTCAAACCGGAGTCAAAATTTATGAGATGATTGTTCGAAGATTTTTGAGTATTTTTTATCCTCCTGCAGTTTATCAAAAGACAGCGATTACATTCTCCATTGGAAATGAAAAGTTTTTTGTAAATTCCAGATATTTATTAGAAGAAGGATATTTGCCTGTTGCTCAGCTTTCTTTTTTAAAGCAGAGCAAAGATGAGGATAAAAAAAGACTTGAGGAAGAGAGCTTATCTAATGCGATGAAAAATTTGAGAAAGGGAATGAAAGTTCTCGTCTTGGACCTTATTATCAAGGAGGGAGAGACTTCACCTCCAAAAAGATATAATTCAGGTTCTCTTATTTTGACGATGGAAAATGCAGGTCAATTCATTGAGGATGAGGATTTGCGAGCACAGATTAAAGGTTCTGGTATTGGAACAAGTGCCACGAGAGCCGAGATTTTGAAAAAATTAGATACAAATGGCTATGTCACATTAAATAAAAAAACGCAGACGATTACCCCGACATTATTGGGAGAATTGATACATGATGTTGTAGCCTGTTCGATTCGCTCTTTGCTAAATCCAGAACTCACTGCAAGTTGGGAGAAGGGCTTAAGCTATGTGGCGGAGGGAACAATCACAGAAGAAGAGTATATGGAAAAATTAGAAAACTTTATTTCCACTCGTACGCAAGCAGTCCTTATGCAAAATAATCCATCTGCCTTATATCAGTGTTTTGACTATATTGGACAGTTTTATCAAAAGAAAAATGAGTGAGTTCATTTAGTAAGTGAGTTTATTTTTAGAAATTTTAGTTTGCTCTAATGTATTAGAACGCTAATTTTTCTATATAATATTTAAATTTATTTTTTAGAGAAAGGAATGTAAATGAAAATGGAACAATTAAAAAACAAACAATTATTTTCTGACCTATCACAAACAATGGCATCTGTATTGTTTGAGGAAAATGAGTATCCTTGGGAGATCCTTCCATTGATTCATGATTTCATTTTGGAAGTTGGAATTCTTTTATCAGAAAAAGAATATAAAAAAGTGGGAGATAATGTATGGATTTCTAAGTTAGCTAAGGTTGCTCCAACCGCAAGCATTAATGGACCATGTATTATTGGAGCAAATACAGAAGTTCGCCCAGGTGCTTTTGTGAGAGGTAATGCTCTTGTAGGAGAAAACTGTGTTGTAGGTAATTCTACAGAACTTAAAAATGTTATTTTATTTAATAATGTACAGGTACCACATTATAATTATGTGGGAGACTCCATTTTAGGATATAAAGCACATATGGGAGCTGGCTCTATTACATCCAATGTTAAGGCAGATAAAAAACAGGTTACGATTAAATTCGGAGAAGAAAAAATTGAGACTAGACTTCGAAAGATGGGAGCAATTTTAGGAGACGGTGTGGACGTAGGATGTAATAGTGTGCTAAATCCAGGAAGCGTTATTGGAAAGCATACAAATCTTTATCCACTTTCTATGGTGAGAGGATATGTGCCAGAGAACTCTATTTATAAAAAACAGGGAGAGATTGCTGAAAAATATTAATAAAATAAATACTATTAACTTTATATGTTTTAGCAAGAGGTGAGTTTAAAACCAATATGAAAAGGGATTTTACGAAAAGGGCAGGTCTTTATTCTCTTCTTTTTTGTGGTACTTTATTTACCGCTATCAATTTGACAGGCTGTAAGGAAAAAGAGCTGACAAAAGAGGAGGTTATAGAGACATCCTATTATAAAAATTTAAAAGAGAAATACGATAATTTAAAGAAAGAAAAAAAAGATTTAGAAGAACAGCTAGAAGAGGCGACAAAGACGGATCCAGATGATAAAAGAGCAGTTACCTATTTGAAGAAACTACAAAAAGATAGCATTATAAAGCTTGAAATTGCTCCGGCATCAAATCCTTCGGAAAATTCTTTTTTTTCACAAAAAGCAATTTTAAAATCTGCTACAACATTAATTAAAAAGGCAGATTTGACGTTTAATTATACGCCAGATACGTTGAAGGAAGAATATAAGGCGAAATATATTTATACTCTTTATGATGAGGATAATTCCGTGTTTGAGATTACGGTATACGAGGGAAATTATATCGTATTTAGTGATCTTCCGCATAAAGTGTATTATTGCTATAATGCGGATTTAATCGGTAATGCGTTTTTAAAAACGAAGGAAAATTATCCTAAGCTTCCTCTTTTCTACAAGATGGCAAATAGTTCTATTGTATTAGTTGGGGAGGGTGAGAATCTTCACACTGCTTCGGCAATTCAAAAATTTGCCGCACTCTTTGAAGAGATAGAAAAAGAAGAGATGGAAGAAAATACGCAGCAGTCAGAGAGCAGACAGGCAGTTTATACTTTTTATGAAAATGGAGAAAAAATTGTTTTGACAATGTATCAGACTCAGATTTCTATTGTAGAGGAAGATGGAGAAGTAGTTTGGTATCGCATTAGTGAGAAAGACGCAGAAAAAATTAGAAAAATATTAGATTAAAATTTAGTAGATAACTTGGTGGAAAAAAAGGCACTCCACATTTTTGTGGAAAGTGCCTTTTTTTATATCTTATTATTTAGTTTTTGTGGATTCCTTAGAACTTGCCAGCCTTAGCAGCTTCCTCGATAGAAACAGCTACAGCAACAGTAGCTCCAACCATAGGGTTATTACCCATTCCGATTAATCCCATCATCTCAACGTGAGCAGGAACGGAAGAAGAACCAGCAAACTGAGCGTCAGAGTGCATACGTCCCATTGTATCTGTCATACCATAGGAAGCAGGACCTGCAGCCATATTATCTGGGTGAAGTGTTCTACCTGTACCACCACCAGAAGCTACGGAGAAGTATTTCTTTCCAAGCTCGATACATTCTTTCTTATATGTACCTGCAACTGGATGCTGGAATCTTGTTGGGTTTGTAGAGTTACCTGTGATAGAAACGTCAACGCCTTCTTTGTGCATAATAGCAACACCTTCTGTTACGTCGTTAGCACCGTAGCAGTTAACTTTTGCTCTTAATCCATCAGAGTAAGATTTTCTGTATACTTCTTTAACCTCACCTGTGTAGTAATCCATCTCTGTCTCAACAAATGTAAATCCGTTGATTCTGGAGATAATCTGAGCAGCGTCTTTTCCAAGACCATTTAAGATAACGCGAAGAGGCTCTTTACGAACTTTGTTAGCCTTCTCAGCGATACCGATAGCACCCTCAGCAGCAGCGAAAGACTCATGTCCAGCTAAGAAAGCGAAACATTTTGTCTCTTCTTCAAGTAACATTTTACCAAGGTTACCATGTCCTAAACCTACTTTACGCTGGTCAGCAACAGAACCTGGAATACAAAATGCCTGTAAACCTTCACCGATTGCAGCAGCAGCGTCAGCAGCTCTCTTGCAGCCTTTTTTAATTGCGATTGCAGCACCAACTGTGTAAGCCCATTTTGCATTCTCGAAACAAATTGGCTGAATTTTTTCAACCTGTCCATATACATCTAAACCAGCAGCTTTTGTAACTTCAGCAGCTTCTTCGATGGAGTTAATTCCATATTCAGCTAAAACAGCGAGAACCTGTTTTTCTCTTCTTTCATATGATTCAAATAAAGCCATTATACAAATCCTCCTTCTTATTCAATTACAGCGTCAGTTCTTGGGTCAATGATCTTAGCAGCATCTGCTACACGGCCATACTGACCTTTAGCTTTTTCCCATGCTGTGTTAGGATCATCACCTTTTTTGATGAAGTCTGTCATTTTTCCAAGATTTACGAACTGATATCCAATGATTAAGTCATCAGCGTCTAATGCGATACCTGTTACATATCCTTCAGCCATCTCTAAGTAACGAGGACCTTTTTTCAATGTTCCGTACATTGTACCAACCTGAGATCTTAAACCTTTTCCTAAGTCTTCAAGTCCTGCACCAACAGCAAGTCCGTCCTCAGAGAATGCAGACTGTGTTCTACCATAAACAATCTGTAAGAAAAGTTCTCTCATAGCTGTGTTAATAGCGTCACAAACTAAGTCTGTGTTTAACGCTTCTAAAATAGTTCTTCCTGGTAAAATCTCAGCAGACATAGCTGCGGAATGTGTCATACCAGAACATCCGATTGTCTCAACAAGTGCCTCTTGGATTACACCTTCTTTAACGTTTAATGTAAGCTTACAAGCTCCCTGCTGTGGAGCACACCAGCCAACACCATGTGTGAAACCGTTAATATCTGTAATCTGTGTAGCTTTTACCCATTTTGCTTCTTCAGGAATTGGAGCAGCCCCATGGTTAACGCCTTGTGCAACTGGGCACATTTGTTCTACTTCGTGTGAATAAATCATGTTGTTGAAACTCCTTTCAATATAAAATATGATAGTTGAATCCCCATTTATCACATTTTAAAAAATTGATAAATGTTTTTCTAAGTTAAGACAGTTCAAAAATCTGTTCTTACTTACCTATTTTCTCATAAAATGTGAAATTAGTCTATAGAAATTTGAAAAAATTTTGACAAAATTTTTAAAAAATGTATTTTGAATACAAAAAACGCATATTTAGGGTTATTTTACTTAGTCCGCATAGCGAGATAGACTCTTAAATTGTATTTATGTTTCTTATTTACATTGGTGAGGAAAGCGAGTATACTTTAAGTTGAAGTTAATGAAATAATGAAGTAATTAGATAATGATATATCTAGATAAGGGAGATAAATTTTATGTCATTTATTGATTTGCATGTACATTCGAATGCCTCTGATGGGACATTAACACCGACGGAAGTAGTAAATCTCGCAAAGGAAAAAAAACTTACAGCGATTGCACTTACGGACCACGATACAATGGAGGGAGTGAAAGAGGCGACAGAAGCGGCAAAAGGCAGTGAATTAGAGATTATTTCTGGAGTGGAGATATCTTGTGAATATAAAGAAAAAGAAATTCATATATTAGGATTATTCGTAGATATAGATTGTGAGGAATTGCTCTATGGTCTTGATATATGCCGTAAAAAGCGAGATGAGAGAAATGAAAAAATGCTATTAAATTTTCAAAAAGCAGGTATTTTAATGACTATGGAGGAACTAGATGGAGGAAATCCAAATGCGGTCATTACGAGAGCACATTTTGCGAGATATTTGGTTGAACACGGCTATGTAAAAAAGAAGGATGACGCTTTTAAAAAATATCTTGGGAAGAAATGTTCTTTTTATGTACCAAGAGAGTATATGAAACCGGAAAAAGCGATACAATTGATTAAAAAAGCGGGAGGCCTTTCTTTTTTGGCCCACGCATATTTATATAAAATGTCGGATAAGGAAATCGAGCAGATGGTAGAACAATTGATATCTTATGGATTAGATGGGATTGAAGTATATCATTCTTCACATAATATTTGTGAGAGCAGAAAGCTTCAAGCTCTCGCCAAAAAAAAGGGACTTTTGATAAGTGGAGGTTCTGATTTTCATGGAACGAATAAGCCAGATATTGATTTGAGTGTTGGAAGGGGAAATCTGAGACTTCCCCATTATATTTTAGAGGATATAAAAAAGTCAAAAGAAAAAGATAAGGAGGAAAAAAATGTTTTTTTTCAGCCGTAAAAAGAGGACGCCTTTAAAAGAAATAGAAGATATCTATTATGTTTCGCTTTTATTTTCAGAGAAAGTAAAAATGCCAGATGATGAGACGATTATAGAACAATTAAAGACAGCATTTAAAGAGGTTATTAGTGAAAATAATAAGAAAGAGGAATATCGTATTTTTGGGATTCTTGATTATACGCAAGATGTGGGAGAAATAAAACAAGTTCCGGCACATTTGGCCATGGAAAAACAGCTATATCCTTTCCAGATAGAAGAAAGAGAAAAACAGGAAATAGAAATACAGCCAGACTGTGAGGAGGCAGAGGAAATTTTAAAAAGTGTAAAATATGAGCTTGGAATTTCTGATTTTTTGTCTATTGATTTGACTCCGAGAGAGAGAGGATACCTCATTACAAATTGGATAAAATTAATGACATTTGTTTTTCCAGATTGTATTGGTATATACAATCATATAAGTAAGAAAATTATGAGTCGAAATCAGATTTTATCATTATTTGCGAGAGACGACACTTATAGTTTTATACAGATTGGAGTAAAGCTTAGACTTTATCCAATCGAGGGAAGAGATGAGATTTTAATTGATACGTTAGGGTTATACGGTGTAAATTTAGTGGATTTACAGTACCATCTAAAAAGGACAGATCCAAGTAATTTTTTAAGACATGCCCAAAATATGGCCGCATTTTTATATGAAAATGAGCTAGAGATAAATGAGGGAGATATTATTACTGGAATATCAAACAGTGACACATGGACTTGTCGATATGAAAAATCAATTGCTCTGCCAAGACGAAGAGTGCTTGATATTGATACAGAAAAATATGCCGCTAAGCGAAAAATACAAGGAAGAGAAAAAAATAAGTAATTGCGAAGCGGCTTTTTTCTCCTACAGTTGTTTGTGAATACGAATATATCGTTTTTTATAATACATATATTTTAAATTCAGATTTATTTTGAGTTATTTTGAGCTATAATTGAAAGAAAGTTTTTATTGTTCTAAAAAAAATAATCGGATAAGTAATTTTTTTTATAGACTCGGCAGCAGTGATAGGAAGAGTGCCGATTACTTTCCCATTTAATGTATATTCAATTTGGCCAAGTGTCGCTCCTTTTTTGATTGGAGCTTTCAGGTTGCCGTTTAGAGCGACCTGTTTTTTTATGTCTTCTTTTTTCACCTTTGATGTACAGGTATAGGAAAATGTTTTTGGAGTGGAAAAAGCAATCTTTTGTTTCACTCCATTTTGAATAGGGACAGATTTTAACAGGGAAGAAGGATTATCGTCGGTGTACAGACTGCAGTTTGCAAAACCATAGTCTAAGAGAGTAGAAGCATCTTTTACTCTTTGCTTAGAGTCTGGACATGCCATAACGACAGCGATGAGATTAATATTATTTCTCGTGGCAGTTGCGGAAAGGCAAAATTTGGCGATGGATGTCGAGCCAGTTTTTAGACCAGTAGCGCCATGATACTGTCTTATTAGCTTATTTGTGTTGGAAAGTCCAAAAGCAGTCTCTCCTTTTTTTGTTTTATGAGTAATCTCATCCATCCAAATTTTTGTATAGCGAAAAACATCGGGATGTTTTGTTGTAAGTTCTCTTGACATAATAGCGATATCCCTCGCACAGCTTACATGCCCATCGATGTCAAGACCACAGCAATTGAGAAAATTTGTATGTTTCATGTCAAGTTTTTTCGCTTTTTCATTCATTTTTTTGACAAATGCTTCTTCACTTCCTGCGATATGTTCTGCCATTGCAACTGAGGCGTCGTTGGCTGAGGAGATAATAATACATTTTAAGAGATCATCTACGGTTTGTTGTTCTCCCACTTCTAAAAATACTTGAGAACCCCCCATAGATGCAGCGTGGTCACTCACTGTTACGATATCTTTATAGGAAAGCTTTCCAGAATCAATCGCCTCAAAGGTGAGAAGGAGAGTCATAACTTTTGTGACACTAGCTAGTGGTCTAGCTTGTTCTGAATTTTTTTCATATAAAATCTGTCCACTGTCTGCCTCCATTAAGCAGGCGGAGGCAGCTTCTATGGAAATAGCATTACTTGCCTGTTTATTCTCCGTTGCAAAACAGGCAAGAGGAGAAAAGATGATTAAAATAAAGAGGAAAAAAAGAAGGAAAGAAAGCTTTCTTTTCATAGAAAACTCCTCCTAGTTGTGTCGCTTATTCTATATGTAGAGCAAAACTCCAAAAATTATGCCTGTCAGATAAAAAACTTTGTTAGTTGACTATCTTATGAGATAAGGTTAAAATAAAAAATATGTGGTTTATGTCTAGATAAAGAAGAAAGAGAGAAAAGAGCATGAAACAAGAGTGGAAAATGTTTTTAGAACTTGGAATGGCAGCAAGCTTAGCGATGATGAGTAGGGTGGCATATGAATTAACGCATTTTGAGATAAAAAGATATGATGTAAAGAGTGAAAAAATTCCAGAGGCATTTCATCAGGCGAAAATTGTTTTTTTAACTGATCTTCACAATACAGAATATGGAAGAGAGAATGAGAAGCTATTAAAAGCGATAGAGAGAGAAAATCCAGATTATATTTTTGTCGGAGGAGATATGTTAGTTGCAAAAGCGGGGGTGCCTTTTACGCCAGCTCTTTCTTTTGTGAAAAAATTGGCTAAAAAGTATCTGGTATATTATGCAAATGGTAATCATGAGTACCGATTAAAAATTTATCCAGAGCAATATGGAGAAAATACTTATGAGGAGTATATAACTGCGTTAAAGGATGCGGGAGTCGTTCACCTTTGTAACGAAAGTGTGAGTATAAGGCGAGGAAATCAAGAAATTATCGTGTCAGGGCTTGAGATAGATGCTATGTATTATCACAGATTAAAAAGAATAGAAATGCCAAAAACTTATATTCCATCTTTACTCGGTTCTCCAAAAGATGAAAATTTTTGTATACTTCTTTCACATAATCCAGTTTATTTTCCTCAGTATGCAAAATGGGGAGCGGATTTAGTATTAAGTGGTCATGTTCACGGAGGGATTGTTAGAATACCATTTTTGGGTGGAGTCATTTCCCCTCAACTTACGTTATTTCCTAAATATGATGCGGGAATTTTTAGAGAGGGCAATAGCCAGATGATTTTAAGTCCAGGGCTTGGCTCACATTCCATTCCTGTTCGTCTCTTTAATATGCCACAGATGCAGGTGATTACGCTTTGGTCGAAATGAGAAAATTTTATCCTGACATCATATAAATCAGAAAAGAGCAGAAAGGAAAAATTTCTTTTATGAGTATAGAAGTAAAACTTCAAGTGTTTGAAGGACCGCTTGACCTTCTTTTGCATTTGATTGAGAAGAATAAAGTGAATATATATGATATTCCGATTGTAGAAATCACACAGCAGTATTTAGATTATGTTCAGCAAATGGAGCGGCAAGATATGGATATTATGAGCGAGTTTTTGATTATGGCTGCCACTCTGATTAAGATAAAATCAAAAATGCTGCTTCCAAAGGAAGAAAAAGAAGAAGAAGACGATCCAAGAGAAGAACTTGTGAAGAGATTAATAGAGTATAAAATGTATAAATATGCATCTTTTGAACTCAAGGACAAACAGTTTGATGCCGAAAAAATGTTGTATCGCCAGGCAAGTATTCCAAAAGAGGTAGAAGAATTCCGACCTAAAGTAGATATAAATGAATTAATTGGAGATCTCACACTTCAAAAATTAAATGAAATCTTTCAAAATGTAATGAAAAGACAGGAACAGAGAATTGACCCGATTCGAAGCCAATTTCGAAATATTAAGCAAGAGGAAATTCGGGTGGAGGATAAGATGAATGAGATTCATGAAAAAATCCGTGGAATTTCACATATCCATTTTCGAACTTTGCTTGAAAAACAAGGCTCAAAGACGGAGATTGTCGTTACATTTTTGTCTATCCTAGAGCTTATGAAAATAGGTCTGATTGCGGTGAGACAAGAAGAAATCGGGGGAGATATTTGGATTGATTCATTAGAGTAAAAATAGGGAAAGGAAAATTATGGAAAAATTAAAAGGAATGATAGAGGCAATTTTGTTTGCTGTAGGAGATAGTGTTAGTTTAGAAGTGCTTACAAAAACTGCTGATGTAGATAAAAAGACAATGAAAAAGGCATTAGATGAGCTAAAGGCAGATTACGAGAAGGAAAATCGGGGAATTCATCTTGTGGAGCTTGAAGAATCCTACCAGCTTAGCACAAAGAGAGAATATTACGAACAACTGATTTCACTAGTAAAACATCCAAAAAAACCAGTTTTGACAGACGTTATGTTGGAGACCTTATCTATTATCGCCTATAAACAGCCAATCACAAGGCAAGAAATAGAGGCAATTCGCGGTGTGAAATGCTCTCACGTAGTCAACCGTCTCATTGAATTTGGTTTAGTATGTGAAGTTGGGAGATTAGATGCGATAGGAAGACCGATTCTTTTTGGCACAACAGAGGAGTTTTTAAGGAGTTTTGGGATAGAATCTGTGGAAAAACTTCCCCTAATTGACCCAGATAAGGTCGTTAATTTTAAGCAGGAAGCAGAAGAAGAAGTGAAATTTTCATTAAAATAAGTTGCAAAACGGTAAAATTATTAAAAAAATACATAAAAATTCGTTATTTTGGAATGAAAATTTAAAAAGATATTGTATATACAAAATTTTTGCGTTATAATGTGGCTTGTGTGAAGAAGCTTATAATATCGTGGGGCAAATATTTTGACCCCAACATCAGAGCATAGTATTAAAAAATAAATTTCCCACCTACAGGGATAAATGAAAATGGGAGGAAAAGATATGGATAAGATTAAAATGACAACTCCATTAGTAGAGATGGATGGAGATGAGATGACAAGAATTCTCTGGCAGATAATTAAAGAGGAATTATTATATCCTTTTATTGAGTTAAAAACAGAGTACTATGATTTAGGTCTTGAATACAGAAACGAGACAAATGACCAAGTGACAATTGACAGTGCAAATGCGACAAAGAAGTATGGTGTGGCAGTAAAATGTGCGACAATCACACCAAATGCTGCACGTATGACAGAGTATGACTTAAAGGAAATGTGGAAAAGTCCAAACGGTACAATCCGTGCTATTTTAGATGGAACAGTATTTCGAGCTCCGATTGTCGTAAAAGGAATTGAGCCAACCGTTCGCACATGGAAAAAACCAATTACAATCGCAAGACATGCATACGGCGATGTATATAAGGGAGTAGAGATGAAGATTCCGGCTGCTGGAACAGTAGAGCTTGTATATACAGATAAAGAAGGAAAGGAACAAAGAGAAACAGTTCATACATTCAACGGACCTGGAATTGTTCAGGGACTTCACAATGTAGAGGCATCTATTCGAAGCTTTGCAAAGAGCTGTTTTAATTATGCTTTAGATACAAAGCAAGATTTATGGTTCTCTACAAAGGATACTATTTCTAAAAAATATGACCATACATTTAAAGATATTTTCCAAGAAATTTATGATGCAGAGTATGCACAAAAATTTGAGGAGGCAGGAATTGAGTATTTCTATACATTGATTGACGATGCAGTAGCTCGTGTAATTCGCTCTGAGGGTGGATATATTTGGGCATGTAAAAATTATGACGGTGATGTTATGAGTGATATGGTAGCGACAGCTTTTGGCTCTCTCGCTATGATGACATCTGTACTTGTCTCTCCAGATGGAAACTATGAGTATGAGGCTGCTCACGGAACAGTACAAAGACATTATTATAAGCATTTAAAGGGCGAGGAGACATCTACAAACTCTGTGGCAACAATTTTTGCTTGGACAGGTGCTCTTAGAAAACGCGGTGAGATGGATAATCTTCCAAAGTTGCAGGAATTTGCAGATAAGTTAGAGAAAGCTACAATTGACACAATTGAGAGTGGAAAGATGACAAAAGACTTAGCACTTATTACTACATTAGATAATGTCACTGTACTTAATAGCGAGAACTTCATTAAGGAAGTAAGAAAGACATTAGAGGCTATGTTATAAGTTTGAGATATTGATGCCTAGTTATACTTTTGCCAAAAAATTATAGAATTGTTTATGGGAGTGGCTAGGTGCTCAAATGTCAAAAAACGGTAGATGAATGAAAAAAGAGAAGGTATTTTTATTTAGATAAATATCTTCTCTTTTTTTTGTTTCAATAAATATGTCTATTTTTGCGATAAATCATATTTTCGTATTTACAAAAAAAGGGAAAAATGGTAGAATAAGAGATACTAAAATACGAAAAAATAGCAAAGGAGAAATTGGGAATGGGGAAACTTTTAAGCAATAGATTGCTTGCTCTATGTCTGTCATTTTTTATGACAGTATCTTTGGTACCGCTAACTAGTTTGGCAGCAGAGAGTGATTTAGTGGAAGAAGATCAAGTAATAGAAGAATCTAGTGAGCAGTCTGTGGTATATAATATGTACCGAGATGGTAGTGGAAAGAATATTGAATCAGGAGAAAAAATATCGAATAATGCGGATGAATGGTCAGATTGGATTCAAGCTATTGGCGGTATGAGTATTGGCAAGAATGGACTTGATTTAATAAAATCTTTTGAGGGATGTAGACTGACGGCATATAAGGCAGTAGCTACGGAAAAATATTATACTATTGGCTGGGGACATTATGGTCCTGATGTTTTTGCTGGAATGCAGATAACACAGGCAAGAGCGGATGAGTTATTAATTCAAGATGTGGCTAAATTTGTGGGCTATGTAAATAATTTTTCACAAAAAAATAAAGTGGATTTAAATCAAAATCAGTTTGATGCTCTTGTGAGTTTTACATATAATGTAGGTACATCATGGATGAGTCAATCCACGATTAGAACTTATTTATTAAATGGGATTAATAAATATACAGATGCACAGATTACGAATGCTTTTCTTATGTGGAATAAATCTGGAGGTAAAGTTTTAGCCGGATTAACAAGAAGAAGAGGGGAAGAGGCAAAATTATTTTTGAAAAAATCTTTGCCAGTCTCCACACTTGCCACAATTTCAGGTGAGATTGTTCCAGATGATATAGATGAGGGACAGAGTTTTTCTATCGCAGGTCTTATTTCTTCTAGTTCAATATTAGAAGAAGTTTCGGTGGGGGTTTACGATGAAAATGGAACTTGCATGATGGGAAAAACAGTTTATCCAAATTCCACAAGTTATTCTATTGCCAATATAGATGACTATATTATGTTTGGAAAGCTTCCAGTAGGAGTCTACCGATATATTGTATCTGCCACAAATGAAAAGGGAACCGTAGATTTAGTAGATAAGGAATTTGAAGTACATAAAAAACACGAACATTCGTATATTAACGTGACGACAAAAGCGACACCTGCTGCAAATGGAAAGATTGAAAAAAAATGTAGTGCATGTGCTCAGACACAGACAACTACTATTGTCTATGCCCCAAAAACAATGAAGCTTTCTGCGACATCCTATACGTACACAGGGACAGCGAAAAAACCGTCTGTGACAATAGTAGATTCTAATGGAAAGACGGTGTCATCTTCAAATTATACCGTTTCATATGAAGGTGACTGTATCAATGTGGGAACGTATAAAGTGACCGTGAAGTTTAATGGCAGTAAGTATGAAGGAAGTATCTCTAAGACTATAAAAATCAATCCAGCTAGTCAAACGATAACAGGGACGAAGAGCTATACAAGAAATACATTGAGTGCGCCATTTACTTTAAATACGAAATTGACAAAAGGAGATAGCAAGCTCTCTTATACATCAAGCAATAAGTCAGTGGCTACGGTAAATTCTACGACAGGCAAAGTTACAATAAAAGGAGTCGGAACAACAACGATTACGGCAACTGCTAAAGCGACGAAAAATTATAATGCCACTACGTATAAGGTAACGGTAAAAGTAAATCCAGCGGTAGTTACATTAAGGTCGGTGACAAGTCCAAAATCAAGAAATATATTAGTAAAATGGTATAAAAATACGAATATAACAGGGTATCAAATTCAGTATGCGACAAATCCAAATTTTTCCAATGACAAGAAAATAACGGTCGCAGGAAGTTCTACATTATATAAAACCATTAGTGGATTGACAAGAGGAAAGAAATATTACGTGAGAGTCCGTTCTTACAAAACGGTAAATGGAACGAAGTATTATTCGCTGTATTCAAATACGAAATCAATTATAGTTAAAAAGTAAAAGAAAAAAGATAGTATTTTATTAAAAAAAGGAGATGTCGATAGGACAACCCGATTTTTATTAGAATACTGTCTTTTTCTTTACAAAGTTTTTCCTTTTATGCTATACTGACACTCAAGTGCAGTCTAGACTTGACAAAAAAGACTATCCTGTATATAATGAGAAACTGAGTTTAATGCGTTACTAAATTATCACACTATCACGATAAAGTGATAAAGTAAACTTGGATTTTATAAATCTCAAAATATAATATTTCTAAAAAGATATATGAAAGATAGAGGGAATGAAGATGAGAAGAGAACAATTACTGCATACCCCTGAGGGCGTGCGTGATATTTACAGTGAAGAATGTCAAAAGAAGAATAAAATTCAGCACGATTTAAGAAAAGTGTTAAAGCTTTATGGATATAAAGATATCCAGACACCGACATTTGAGTTTTTTAATATTTTTAATCAGGAGCGAGGAAGTGTAAGCTCCACACAGATGTATAAGTTTTTTGATAGAAATAATAATACTCTTGTACTTAGACCGGATATGACGCCATCTATTGCGAGAAGTGTTGCAAAATATTATGAGAATGAAAAAATGCCAATCCGTCTCTCTTATATGGGCAATACATTTTTAAACCTTGGTGGTTATCAGGGAAAATTAAATGAGGTGACACAAATCGGCGCAGAGCTTATGAATATTGACAGTGCGGACGCTGACGCAGAAATTATCGTTATGGTAGTGGATTGCTTTTTAGCCGCAGGTCTTAAAGAGTTTCGTATCGATATCGGACAGGCCGACTTCTTTAAAGGACTTATGGAAGAGGCGAACTTAGATGATGAGATAGAGGAAGCTATCCGTGAGTTAGTGGAAAATAAAAATTCTTTTGGACTTTCTCAGCTTGTGGAAGAAAAAGTAAAAAATGAAGAGATAAAGGCAGTTTTGCTTCGCTTCAATGAATTATTTGGCGGCGAGGAAACTCTAGAGATGGCTAAGACACTCACAAAGAATAAAAAATCATTAGCTGCAATTGAGCGATTAGAAAAAGTATATCGCATTGTAAAAGATTACGGTTATGAAAAATATGTTACCTTTGATTTTGGAATGTTAAGCCGCTATGAATATTATACTGGAATGATTTTAAAAGGATATACGTATGGAACAGGAGATGCCATCGCGACAGGCGGAAGATACGACAATCTTCTAAGTCAGTTTGGTATGGACGCTCCCGCGATTGGATTTGGCATTGTCGTAGACCAACTCTTAATGGCTCTTTCAAGACAAAAAATTGAAATTCCAGTTGAAAATAATACTACTTTAATTGTTTTTGACCGTCCAGTTCAGGCGGCAGCCATTCAAATTGCCACTGCATTTCGAAAGAAAGGAAAGATTGTAGAACTTCAAAAAAAGGACAGAGATTGTCCAATCGAGAAATTTGAGAACTATGCAAAGAGAGAAAAGGTAAAGGAAATGATTTATGTCCGCGAGAATAAGACCGTAAAACAGATTGATATGGATGTAAAAGCAGTAACTCTTGTCAGCTTAGATGGATTTCAGAAAGGATTATAAAATGGGTATGAGATATTTAACTTTTGCTCTTGCCAAGGGGCGACTTGCAAAAAAGACATTAGAATTATTAGAACAAATCGGCATCACATGCGAGGAGATGAAAGATGAAAAGACAAGAAAACTTATTTTTGTAAATGAAGAGCTAAAACTTAAATTCTTTCTCTCTAAGGCGACAGATGTTCCAACTTACGTAGAATACGGAGCTGCGGATATCGGTGTTGTCGGAAAGGATACTTTGCTTGAGGCGAATAAAAAATTATATGAGGTGCTTGACTTAGGCTTTGGAAAATGTAAAATGTGTGTATGTGGTCCAGAATCTGCGAGAGAATTATTAAAGCATAATGAATTAATCCGTGTGGCATCAAAGTATCCACATATTGCGAGAGAATATTTTCACAATAAAAAGCTTCAGACGGTTGAGATTATTAAGTTAAACGGTTCCGTGGAGCTTGCACCTATTGTCGGATTATCTGAGGTTATCGTAGATATTGTAGAGACAGGTTCTACTCTAAGAGAAAATGGACTTGGCGTATTAGAAGAGATTTGTCCGCTCTCTGCGAGAATGGTTGTAAATCCTGTTAGTATTAAAATGGAACAAGAAAGAATTCAGGCAATTATTCATGATTTAAAGAAACTTCAAGAAGAGCAGGCAAAAGTCAATACGACAGTTTAGATTAGAAAGGAAAGGGAGAGAAAAATGCAGATTATAAAAATGACTCCAGAAACAATGGATGGAATTTTAGAAAACCTTTTAAAGAGAAGCCCAAATCAGTATGATGAGTATGCAGATAGAGTTTCTGTAATTTTAAATGAGGTAAAGGAAAAAGGAGACGAGGCAATTTTTGCTTACACAGAAAAATTTGATGGCGCTCATATTACGAAAGAAAATATAAAAGTGACAGACGAAGAGATTGAGGAGGCTTATAAAGAAGTCGGAGAAGAGCTAATTACAATTATGAGAAAAGCGGCTAAAAATATTCGCGAATATCATGAAAAACAAAAAAGACAGAGCTGGTTTTCCTCAAAGGAAGATGGAACAATGCTTGGACAAAAAATTACAGCATTACAAAATGTAGGTGTCTATGTGCCAGGTGGTAAGGCAGTTTATCCATCTTCTGTACTTATGAATATTCTTCCGGCAAAAGTGGCAGGAGTTCCACATATTGTTATGACAACTCCTCCTTCTAGAGAGGGAAAGGTAAATCCTGCTGTTTTAGTAGCAGCAAAAGAAGCGGGAGTAGATGAGGTTTATAAGGTTGGCGGAGCACAGGCAATTGCAGCTCTCGCTTACGGTACAGAGTCTATTAAAAAAGTAGATAAGATTGTCGGACCTGGAAATATTTATGTTGCCCTCGCTAAAAAAGCAGTTTATGGTCATGTAAGTATTGACTCCATCGCAGGACCTAGTGAAGTATTAGTTCTTGCAGATGAGAGTGCAAATCCAAGATATGTGGCAGCAGATTTACTCTCTCAGGCAGAACACGATGAGCTTGCAAGTGCTATTTTAGTCACAACGAGTGAGGAGTTTGCCTATAAAGTAAAAGAGGAAATTGAAAAATTTACTGCCGTATTATCTAGAAAAGAAATTATCGAGAAATCACTAGAACAGTATGGATATTTACTTGTGGCATCTAATATGGATGAGGCAATCGAAATTGCAAATGAAATCGCATCAGAGCATCTTGAGATTGTGACAGAAAATCCATTTGAAGTTATGATGAAAATTAAAAATGCAGGTGCTATTTTTGTCGGGGAGTATAGCTGTGAGCCACTCGGGGATTATTTTGCAGGTCCAAATCACGTTCTTCCAACAAACGGAACAGCAAAATTTTTCTCACCACTTGGCGTAGATGATTTTATTAAAAAATCAAGTGTTATTTATTATTCTAAAGAAGCTCTCATGGGAGTAAAAGACGATATTATTGCATTTGCAAATGCAGAACAGCTTACTGCACATGCAAATTCTATCGCAGTTCGCGGCGAAAAATAACAAAATATAAAAAAATAGCTTTAAAAATAGCAAGTTTTTTTGTATACTATTACTTAAAAGAAATAGAGATGTCTGTTTTTACAGGCAACTATGATTGAAAGGAAAATTTCTATGGAAAAAAGAACAGCAGTAATAGAGAGAAAAACAAAAGAAACAGATATTCGCCTTTCTCTTTGCCTAGATGGCGATGGAACTTGCAATGTGACGACGGGAATCGGTTTTTTTGACCATATGCTAAATAGTTTTGCAAGACATGGCTTTTTCGATTTAGATGTGCAGGCGAAGGGAGATCTTTATGTAGATTGTCATCATACCATTGAAGATACAGGCATTGTATTAGGTCAGGCAATAAAGGAGGCAGTTGGAGATAAAAAATCTATTAAGCGATATGGCTCTTTTTTGCTGCCGATGGATGAGACATTAGTCTTATGTGCAATTGACCTTGGAGGAAGACCTTATCTTTCTTTTGATGTGGATTTTACATCTGAGAGAGTGGGTGATTATGATACAGAGATGGTGAAAGAATTTTTCTATGCGATTTCCTATACAGCAAAGATGAACTTGCATATTAAGCTTATCAGCGGAGGGAATCAACATCATATTATTGAGGCTATTTACAAGGCATTTGCAAAGGCGCTAGACGAGGCGACATCTTATGATAGTAGAATTAAAGATGTGCTTTCTACAAAGGGAACCATTTAACGGGAAGGTTTTAGAAAATAAGAGAGAACTTAATTGATTTTTTAGAAATGAGGAGGAAGGATATGGAATTTACAAAAGTAATACCATGTTTAGATTTGGATAATCCAGTACAGGCGGCACTTTATTATAATGACAGCGGGGCAGACGCTATCGCATACTTTGATAGTAAGGCTACAAAAGAGGGAAGAGAGCCAAATATTGCACAGATTCGAGAGATTACAAGACAGATAGATATTCCTTTGCTTGCCTGTGGCGGTGTTCGTAAGCTAGAGGATGTCAAGAGAATTCTCTATGCAGGAGCTCATAAAGTATGTATGAATTCTGCTGCGATTGCGAATAAAAATCTTGTAAGAGAAGTGGCAGAACGCTTTGGAAGTGACCGTATTATTGTAGCGATTGATTTGTCTACTTACCCTACGCCAGTAGAGTGGGCAAGGGAATTGCAAGAGCTTGGAGCTGGAGAATTGCTTTTAATCCACAATAATGCAGTTCCAAATTATAACGAGTTAGTAAGAGAAATTAGAGAAAATATTAGTATTCCTGTTATCGTGTCAAACTATAGTACAAATTATAAAGAACTTGCCGATATGATTCAGACAACAAATGCGGAGTCTATCTCTCTTTATTCTCTTGAGAAAATGGATATCATGGACATTAAGCAAGGGCTTGCAAAGGAAAATATCGAGGTTGCTACTTATCATAGCGACTTAGACTTTGACGAGTTTAAATTAAATGAAGATGGGCTTATTCCTGTCGTTGTGCAGCATTATAAGACAAAAGAAGTGCTCATGATGGCATATATGAATAAAGAATCCTATGAGCTTACGATTAAGACTGGAAAGATGACATATTTTAGCAGAAGTCGCAACCAGCTTTGGGTAAAAGGCGAGACATCTGGACATTTTCAGTATGTAAAGGCTTTGATGATTGACTGTGATAAGGATACTATCTTAGCAGAGGTTTCTCAAATTGGAGCTGCGTGTCATACAGGAAGCAGAACTTGCTTCTTTACAGACCTTATGAGAAGAGAGTATGATGACCGCAATCCGCTTAATGCGTTTGAAGATGTATTTAATATGATTAAGAGTAGAAAAGATAATCCGACAATGGACTCTTATACCGATTATCTCTTTGAAAAAGGATTAGATAAAATCCTAAAGAAATTAGGAGAGGAATGTACGGATATTATTATCGCAGCTAAAAATAATAACGATGAGATTCGATACGATATTTCTGACTTCTTATATCACTTAATGGTACTTATGTCAGAGCAGGGACTTTGCTGGGAAGATATTACAAAAGAATTATCAGAGCGAAGATAGCTTTGCGTACTCATGTGGTTTAGTCTGCCAAATCAAATTTAGGTAAGCTCAATTTGACTTGGTACTTGACAGGGACTTTCACAACAAAACCTATTGCAGTCTTAAAAAAAATATATTATAATAAAAACAATATTGCCTGAGATATATGAAGTATGTTTCATAGATTAAAACTTTGGACAGACTAGATATACAAACAGGGTGAAGGAGGCGTTTTCTTATGGTAGCTGCATTTGTAGAGTATTTAGTAAAATATATCCTTTATATCGCAATTGCTGTAGCAGGAGTTCTTGCGGGCAAGAAGTTAAGTGATAATAAAAAGGCAAAGGCTAAAAAAGAAGCGTAAGTAAAAGAGAAGCGGAAACAAAAGCTCCGCTTTTCTTTTGTTGTACTTTTAAGAAAGTATAAAAGTGAATGGTAAAAGGAGAAAGAAAAATGGGAAAGAAATATGGAGTAAATGAACTCAGAAAAATGTTTCTAGAGTTTTTTGAAAGCAAAGAGCATTTGGCATTAAAGAGCTTTTCTTTAGTTCCACATAACGATAATAGTTTATTATTGATTAACTCTGGTATGGCACCACTTAAGCCATATTTTACAGGTCAGGAGATTCCACCAAGAAGAAGAGTTACAACATGTCAAAAATGTATCCGTACAGGAGATATTGAAAATGTAGGTAAAACTGCGAGACATGGTACATTTTTTGAGATGCTTGGTAACTTCTCTTTTGGCGATTATTTTAAGAGAGAGGCAATTCACTGGACATGGGAATTTTTGACAGAAGTGGTTGGACTTGACAAAGACCGTCTCTATCCATCTGTCTATGAAAATGATGACGAGGCATTTGAGATTTGGGAAAAAGAAATCGGTATCGCACCAGAGAGAATTTTCCGTTTTGGAAAAGAAGATAATTTCTGGGAGCACGGTGCAGGACCTTGTGGACCATGTTCTGAAGTTTATTATGATAGAGGAGAGAAATACGGATGTGGACAGCCTGGATGTACAGTGGGATGTGACTGCGACCGCTATATGGAAGTATGGAATGACGTATTTACTCAGTTTGATAACGACGGAAAAGGAAATTATACAGAGTTAGAGCAAAAAAATATTGATACAGGTATGGGACTTGAGCGTTTAGCAGTGGCAGTTCAAGATGTAGATTCCATTTTTGATGTTGATACAGTAAAGAGTCTTCGAGACAAAGTATGTGAGATTGCAGGTGTTGTATATAAAGAAAATGAGAAAAATGATGTCTCTATTCGTCTTATTACAGACCATATCCGCTCCGCTACTTTTATGACTTCTGACGGTATTATGCCATCGAACGAGGGAAGAGGATATGTGCTTCGACGTCTCATTCGCCGAGCTGCAAGACATGGAAGAATGTTAGGGATAGAGGGTAAATTCCTCGCAGCCCTAAGTGAGACAGTAATTGCAGGTTCTAAAGATGGATATCCAGAATTAGAGGAGAAAAAGGAATTTATCTTAAAAGTTCTCACACAGGAAGAAGATAAATTTAGTAAAACTCTTGACCAGGGACTTTCCATCTTAAATGATATGATTGAAGAACTTGGAAAAGAAGGAAAGACGGTACTTAGCGGAGCTGATACATTTAAATTATATGACACATACGGATTCCCAGTAGATTTGACAGAGGAAATTTTAGCTGAAAAAGACTATACAGCAGATTTAGATGGATTTAAGGCTTGTATGGAAGAGCAAAGAACAAAAGCTAGAAATGCAAGAAAAGTAACAAATTATATGGGTGCAGATGCAACAGTATATGAGGAGTTAGACCCAGCACTTACATCTACATTTGTTGGATATGATTGTCTAGAAAAAGAGTCTAAAGTTTTGGCACTTACAACAGAGACAGAAGTTGTTGAGGCACTTACAGATGGACAAAATGGTACAATCTTTGTGGAGGAGACACCTTTTTATGCGACAAGCGGTGGACAGGTTGCAGATAACGGTATCATTCAAGTAAAAGATGCAGTATTTCGCGTAAAAGATACAATCAAATTGCTTGGCGGAAAAATTGGACATGTCGGAACAGTGGAAAAAGGCATGATTGCTGTTGGCGATATCGCAACTCTTAAAGTAGATGAGGATAAGAGAGTAAAGACAGCTAGAAATCACAGTGCGACTCATCTTTTACAGAAAGCTTTAAGACTTGTACTTGGAACACATGTAGAGCAGTCTGGTTCTTATGTGGACGAAAATAGACTTCGCTTTGACTTTACACATTTTTCTGCTATGACAAAAGAAGAGCTAAAGAAGGTAGAAGATATCGTAAATGCAGAGATTAGTAAAAATCTTCCAGTTAATATTGAAAATATGTCTATGGAAGAGGCTAAGAAAACAGGTGCCATGGCACTCTTTGGAGAAAAATACGGCGATGTAGTGCGTGTTGTAAGTATGGGAGATTTCTCTGTAGAACTTTGTGGTGGTACTCACGTGACAAATACAGGTGTCATCCGTGCATTTAAGATTGTATCTGAGTCTGGTATCGCAGCAGGAGTAAGAAGAATCGAAGCTTTAACAGCAGATGGCGTATTTGCTCACTATGAGGCGTTAGAGAGACAATTAGAAGATATCGCAGCAGTTTTAAAGGCACAGCCAGCTATGCTTGCAGATAGAATTGAAAAATTACTTGCTGAGATGAAGGAAGTAAAGAGTGAAAATGAATCCTTAAAGAATAAGCTTGCAAGCAGCTCACTTGGCAATATTAAAGACCAAATAAAAGAGGTAAAAGGAACTTTATTACTTGCTATGAAAGCTGAAAATGTAGACGCCAGCGGACTTCGCAACTTAGCAGACCAGCTAAAAGAGCAAGTAGACGGCGGTGTGCTTGTGCTTGCGTGTGAAAATGACGGAAAAGTAAACTTAATTGCAGCAGTTGGAGATAAGGCTATGAAAGCTGGTGCTCACGCTGGAAAATTAATTAAAGAGATTGCTTCCTTAGTAGGTGGCGGCGGCGGTGGACGTCCAAATATGGCTCAGGCTGGTGGAAAGAACCCTGCTGGTATTGAGGCTGCACTTGAAAAAGCAGTTTCCGTCTTAGAGGGACAATTAAAATAAATATCAATTCAAAAATAAACAAGTTTGTTTTGCGTTATCGCGCTAGAGACTTTTATAAAAAGTATCAGAAAAATACAAAAATCATATTGACGAAACAAAAAAATATGATATAATACAAATAGTGCTTTAAAAATAATACCCGAACAGTTGGATTAGGCACAATTTCGCAACTGGAGGGAGGTTAGGTGTGGAATATGTCAAACGTAATCGTTAAAGAAAACGAGACTTTAGATAGCGCTCTACGCAGATTCAAGAGAAACTGTGCAAAGGCTGGAATTCAGCAGGAAATCCGCAAAAGAGAGCATTACGAAAAACCAAGTGTTAGACGTAAGAAAAAATCTGAAGCAGCAAGAAAAAGAAAATATAAATAATCCGATAAGGTTAAGAGATGAAAGGAAGGCTAGTGATAGCCTTCTTTTTGTTTTTGAAACTTGACAAGAAATAGAAACGTGCAAAAGGCGGGTGCCGTATCTTTTAAACAGATAAAGAGACGTGCAAAAGGCGGGTGCCATATCTTTTTTAACACGTTTGTTCGCTCATTTTTTTGTCGCGCGCCTATTTATGCTGCTCCCGCGAACTCACTTCGTTCAGACAGCGCTCCCGCAGCAAAGCTGGCGCAACAAAAAAATGGCTCACTGCTCTATTATTAAAAAAGATATGGCACCCGCCCTTTTTGCACTGTATTAACAAAAATGGATTCATGATAGGGGACAGACATTTGTCCTACTGTAAATTCGGTGGAGGAGCCTCCAGAGGATATCGTAGCTATTGGTTTTCGTTACTCTCGATGACCAGTACACAGCATAAGGAAAAGATGCTCTGCTTTTTCAACGATAGCAAGGCTTCCAAAGATTTTAACTGCACTAGCTTTGCTGCGGG
>JBJEOA010000029.1:0-9795 GCA_051880475.1 Lachnospiraceae bacterium
CCAGTGACACGAGGATTTTCAGTCCTCTGCTCTACCAACTGAGCTATCTGGGCAAATGTGATATCTCTCACAACAAAGATTATTATAAAGGAGATTATAAAAAAAGTCAAGTTGTTTTTTTCGAAAAATACAATATTTTCTTGAAAAAATATATAATTAAAAAAATAAATGGTATAACTCTTATATTTTTGATGCCAGAGTCAAAAGGTGAATGTCCTATCATACAAGCATGACTAGCTTTTTGACTCTGACATCATGCTTTTTGCTAAGATTACTGAATTTCAAATATAAGAAAATTATTTTCCATGGCACTATCTTTTAGAACCTCGATGAAAAGTTTGCTATAGCTTGAGCCGAGCTGCTCTTCCAATAATTCACTATGTTTTAGTATAATAGTAGTTAATTCGCATATATCTGTGAGCATATCATAGAGTGCATCTAGGTTATGTCCATAATAAGTAGGAAAAGAGAGCTGTTTGGCGATATACTTGTGAGACATTTCTCTGTTCGTCATATACTTGGCATCTAAGATAAATTGTCTCATTTATCATTCCTCCCCATAAAGTAAAGTAAATGTCTCATAGTGATCTTCCGTATAGTAGATAAGACCATCATTTGAGAATACAATACGCTTTGCACCTCGTTTATCGGCATACATTGTATCAATATCACATTCTGTATAGGTACGGCCAGCTTTTTTTGGAAGAAGTCCTTCGTAATTGCCAAAACGGTCCCCTCCGATACTTTTTCCCGGTGCGTAAGGCTCTAAAGAACCACCAGTCCAACCAAGTTTTTGTGCCATTTTCTTTGTGATGAAGTTATTTGGAAGTTGATTATATGTATGAATATAAAGTGCAACTTCATCTTTAGAAGAATAAGAGCCGTTGATATCAATTATTTCATCTGAAGAAACTTCTTCGTCTTCATCTGAGTACGATACGGATTCTGATGATTGGGTTTCTTCCTCAGATTCAGAAATTTCTGTGTTTATATCGTCTTGTGCTATAAAATTATTGAGAATATCATCAGAACTGCATCCAAAGACGGTAAATATCATTGTCAGAGAAAAAAGTATGGATAATAGTATTTTTTTCATAAGATTACCTTTTGTTCTCAGGATTATGTAAATGATAATCACTGAGAATATGCAAATCATAAAGTTGAAAGATGACTCGCATAAATCCCTTTCTATTTTTTTTTCTTTCAACTATTGTACTTTTCATATTTTAACATAGTTTTTTTTGACTCTCAAGCCGTAATAGTCGTGAAATATAAAGATATCTACCATAGTTATGAAATATAAAGAAATCGTAAAATATTATTGAATTCATAGGTCATTCATTGACTTTTGTACATACTATATTTATAATAATAATATAGATAGGAATAAAAATTCGGAAGTGTCGCTTCCGGTAATAGTGGAATGAGGAACATAAGAAGATGAAAAAAATAGGATATTGGCTATATGGAATGTTGTTTCATATCTTTCGTATTCTTTTTCCTGTGCAGGAGAAAAAAGTGATGCTCTGGATGATTCATGACTGTAAGTTTCAGGGCAATATTCGTTATGTTTACGAAGAGATGAAAAAACGAGACCCAGAATATAAATTTATAAAAATATCAAAGAGAGCATTATTTCAAACTGAAAAGATAGGAATAGCCAAAGCTTTAAAGACGTTAATTGGAGGGGTAAAACTATTTATTGGAGTGAATTATCACCTAGCGACGTCAGAATATATTTTGCTAAATGATAATTTCCTTCCTCTTGCTTATATGAATCCAGATAAGAATGTAAAAATTGCTCAGTTTTGGCATGGAGTCGGAGCGTTTAAGCGCTTTGGGCTTAGCACTGAAACCGACGAGGAAGTTAGGAAGGCTGTCAGAGAGGGAAACCGCCGTGTAACACATCTCTTTGTCAGTTCTAAACAGATTATTCCTTACTATGAGGAGGCATTTGGAATTGACAAAAGTAGAATTTTTCCTACTGGAATTCCAGTTACGGATTTTTATTTTGATGAGAGAAAGAAAAAGTATTCGAGCACAAGATTTTATAAGATTTATCCGGAATTGAGACAGAAGAAGATAGTTTTATATACCCCTACTTTTCGTGAGACAGAGGAAGAAAACAATCAAATTTTAAAAAAATTCGATATGAAAAAATTAGTTGATTTCTTAGGAGAAGAATGGGTTGTTTTGATACGTTTACATCCACAGATTCGTGGAAGTATGCCAAAACTTCCAAAACGTTGTATCGATATGACGGAATACCAAGATATTAAGGATTTATTTATTGTATCGGATGTATTAATTAACGATTATTCTTCCACTGTGGTGGAATATGTGCTTCTTCAAAAACCAATTATTTTATATGCATATGATTTAGAAGAGTACGATAGAGGATTTTATAATAGCTATAGAGAAAATGCCCCAGGAATTTTAGCTAAAAATATGAATGAAGTAATCGATGCATTTTCGCAGTTGGATGTGCATACAGAAAGATATCAAAATTTCATAAAGCAGCAGTATGATTATCTCGATAAAAATGCGACAAAACGTATTGTAGACATTTTGACAAAAAAGAAAGCATAATAAGTAAAACTAATTTACTATGCTTTCTTTTTATATTTATTCCAATTTTAAAATTTCTGTTTTGATGAAAGAATAAATTCTCTCTGTACATTTTCCGTCTAATGATTCTAAATATTGAGCTTTAAACTGATTTAGATTTAACCCAGATGAATGATCATATAATATTTTAGCTGTATATTCTTGTAGTTCTTTTTGAGTTTTTATGGCAGGTCCTGGAACAAACTGGTCAAAATCATAGTAAATATCTCGATCTTTTAAATATTCCTCTTTGTCAAAGACATAAAAAAGCATTGGAATATTTAGCAAAGAAGCTTCAAAGATAACTGAGCTATAATCTGTGATAAGTAAATCTGTCACTAGAAGTAAATCATTGATATTTTCTGGCATATCAGAAAAATCAAGGACTCTATTTTTCCATTGTTCGCTGAAAGTAAATTTATCTCTTATAAAAGGATGATTTTTCAAAAGTAAAATAGTATCTTCAGGCAAAGATTTCATAAAATTATCAATCTGGAAGTTTTCCATCGGATAAAAAGCATCTTTATTGCCGTGACCACGAAAAGTTGGGGCAAAAAGAATAATTTTTTTATCGGTAGGAATCTCATATTGTTCGTAAAGACGTTTTTTTGTTTCCTCCTTTTTTGCATTATCAAAGAGAAAATCTGTTCTTGGAACACCAAATGCACGCATATTTTTCGTAGGGATGGCGTATGCCTCTGCGTATATGGGTTCGAGTTTTTGGCTGCTCACGAAAGCATAGTCATACGAGCGATGATTGAGAGAATTCTGCCTTGGCCCTCCAATTTTTCCAAGACGAGAAAATCCAAAAGTCTTAAATGCTCCACAGGCATGCCAAAGCTGAAGAAGCTTCGTCTCTGGTCTTAGCGTTAAAAAATGTATTTGAGGATAAAAATCTTCTAAAATAATAACAGAACTTTGTGCCATTTTCTTTGCGATAACCCGAAGCTCAGAAAAACTTAGTTTATCTACTGTTTTTGGATTTACGTATAATTCGGTTTTTATATTAGAGTCTTGTTTGAACCTTTGATAAATAAGGTCAAGATTGCTGTTTTTTTCTAGTTTTCTCTCAGATAAAAAAAGAACTTGATTTTTAATTACTGGTTTTAATTTTTCTTTTTCGTAGCATTGATTTAAGTAGGCTGTCTTCCACTCTCTTGGGCTATAGCTTCGATTGCACGCTTTTTTTACAATCGTATTAGCGTGAAAAAAAATTGCTTTTTTTCCAGACTTTATCGTATTATCTCCCGTATCTAGCTGCCGAATCCCCTTTGTCGCCAAAACTCCGTCTAGGAGAAGTAGGGGAAGCATTAGGGTACATCCAGCGAAGGCAACATTGTCAATGCAGTTTTTTAAGAGAGAGTACTCTGTTTTTGGTCTGTCAAAGAGAGATGCCTCGTAGTGATAAACGGGAAAGAGCTTCGTTGTCGCATAAGCCCTCTCAATCTCAAAGCGAAGACGAACGGTATCCTCTTTGGCGCCATGCAAAAAGACATAAGGTAACTCTATCTTTTGTTGGCAGATAACAAAGAAATCTTTTGTATTTTCATTCCACTTTAAGTCTGTGTGACAGACAATTCTTCTATCTTCTTTTCCCGACTCAAAAATTGCAACGAGTCGAACTTTTTCTTTTCTTTCTAAATCATATAATTTTATCTTAAGTTGGATAAGCAATAATTTATTTTTTTGTTTAATATTTTCTTTTAAAATATCGTATTTCATTTGAATTTTCTCCTCCATAATAGGCGGTATCCTACTCTGGACAATAGTTATTTTGGCCAGCATAGAAATATCAAGTTGTTTGTATAGGTTTTGCTTGTTCCCTAGATGATTTCATTATATAATGAATATGTTTGCTGCGTCAATGCAAACGGTTTACTAAGTTTTGTATAGGAATAATGATAAAAATAATGATAGAAATGGAGATTTAATGAAAGTATTATTAGTTGCGATTAACGCAAAATATATTCACTCTAATTTAGCAGTATATAGTTTGCAAAAATATGCCTTAGAAAAGAAAAAAGTAAAACATAATATTTTAATAAAAGAATACACAATCAATCAGTTTGAGACGGATATATTGCGAGATATTTATCTGGAAAAAGCAGATTTAGTTGTATTTTCTTGCTATATATGGAATATTGAGTATGTAAGACGGATTGCAGGTGAGCTAAAAACGGTGGCATGCAATACAAAGATTTGGGTAGGAGGTCCGGAAGTTTCGTATGACGCGAGAGAAGTTTTAGAAAAATACCCATTTATTGATTTGGTAATATGTGGAGAGGGAGAGGAGACTTTCTCGAAACTGTTATTAGGAGAAGAGAAAGAGCAAATTTCAGGAATTGTGTATAGAAAAGAAGAAAATATGGAAATAATCGAAAATCCACAGCAAAAATGTATGGATATGGATGAGATTCCGTTTGTCTATGATGACCTCAAAAAATTTGAGCATAAAATTTTATATTATGAGACGAGCAGAGGATGCCCATTTTCTTGTAGTTATTGTTTATCTTCTATCGATAAAACAGTTCGATTTCGCTCATTTTCTCTCGTAAAAAAGGAACTTCAATTTTTCTTAGATAATAAAGTAAAACAAGTGAAATTTGTAGATAGGACTTTTAATTGTAAAAAGAAACATGCGATGGACATTTGGACGTATTTAAGAGAGAATGACAATGGAATCACAAATTTTCATTTTGAGGTATCCGCCGATTTATTTGACGAGGAAGAACTTGCACTTCTCTCCACATTACGCCCAGGATTAATTCAACTTGAAATTGGCGTACAATCGACAAATGCGAAGACTATTGAGGCAATTCGAAGAAAGATGGATTTGGAAAAATTAGAAAAAAATGTTATGAAAATCCACGAGATAAAAAATATGCACCAGCATTTGGATTTGATTGCGGGACTTCCGTATGAAGATTATGAGACATTTAAAAAATCATTTGATGATATTTATCGAATGAAACCACAGCAGTTGCAGCTTGGATTTTTAAAAGTATTAAAAGGCTCCTATATGCATGAGATGGCAAAAGACTATGGACTTGTCTATCAGAGTAATCCTGTCTATGAAGTTTACCATACGAAGTGGATTTCTTATGATGAAATTTTAGAGCTGAAGGCTGTAGAGGAGATGGTGGAGGTTTATTATAATAGTAATCAGTTTTTCTATTCCCTCTCTTATCTACAGCGAGAGTATGATAGACCATTTCAGCTTTTTAAAGATTTGGCAGATTACTATGAAAAAGAAAAACTAAGAGATAGAAATCATAATCGAATTGCCAGATACGAAATTTTGATGCAATTTGCTTTCGAAAAATGGGGTGAGGAGAGACAAGATTTTAAAGAAATTTTGCTTTACGACCTCTATCTAAGAGAAAATCTAAAGTCAAGACCAGAGTGGGCGACAGATATTAGCAAGTATAAAAAAATGTATTTGAATTTCTTTAAGTCGGAGGAAAAAGTTTGCTCCTATCTTAAAGTAGAAGGAGAGTATGATTCCAAAAAGGCCGCAAGAAAATATCATATTGAACCGTTTTCGGTGGATATTCCAAGTCTCTGTCTTAGAGGGGAGAGAATTGAGAAAAAGCAATATATTTTATTTGATTATGATGCAAAAAGCCCTCTGACGGGGGAGGCTAAAGCGATAGAGGTAGATATGGATAATTGTTGAGTCTATTATAAAACTTATTCATATTATGATGCCAAAATCAAAAGGAAGTTTCACTAGGTGGATGAGAAGATGGTACGCAAACTTATAATAGAAATAGGAAAATATCTTTACAATCTAAATCGAAAGCATTAAAATAAACAAAGCAAGGGATTATCCTTGTTTTATGTTGAGAATATGAGGGAGGAAAATAATTATGATGAATTTTAATAATAAAAAGAATACTCGAATTATTGCTGCAATTATTGTTATCCTTATTGTACTTACCATGATAGTGGGGATGATTTCTCCATTATTATATTCATAAATATATTTATAAAAAAGGGAGAGATTGGATGAATATCGGAAAAATCCCAGAATCTGTGCTAAAACGTTCTGTTTTTAAACAAATTAAAATAAAAGATAGCGAGGCGATTGTCGGACCTCGAGTAGGAGAGGATGCGGCCGTAATAGGGATGGGGCAAGATGAGGTTGTAATTTTATCTGAGAATCCTGTCATAGGAACTGCTCAAGAGATAGGAAATCTCGGTGTAATACTAGCAGTAAATAATTTAGTTGCGCAGGGTGCAATTCCCGTTGGAATTATGGTAGATTTGCTCTTGCCGCCTTCTAGCACAGAGTCAGAACTTCGAAAAATTATGAAAGAACTAGAGGAAGAATGTAAAATTCGCAATATGATAATATTAGGTGGAAACACAGAAGTTACAACGGCGGTTTGTCTTCCTATTCTTTGTATTACGGGAGTCGGAAGAGAAAAAAGGGAAAATATCATTCGAACTTTTGGTGTGAAACCGGGAGATGATATTATTGTGACAAAATATGTCGGACTTTGTGGAACAGCCAAGATTATAAGAAAAAAAGAAACTGAGCTTTTAACAAGATATGCAAAACCATTTCTTGAAGTGGCGAAAAATGTTATATCTGAGATTTCTGTTGAGAAAGAAGCAAAGATTGCCAAAGAATTTGGTGTCTCTGCGATGCATGACGTATCAAAAGGAGGAATTTTTGGTGCAATCTGGGAGATGGCATCAGCCTCAAATATAGGAGTGGAAATTTCTCTCGCCAAAATTCCAATTCGTCAGCATACTATTGAGGTATGTGAGTTTTTTGATTTAAATCCGTATCAACTTCTTTCAAACGGAAGCTTGCTCATTTGCACACAAAGAGGAAATGAATTAGTAGAACTTTTAGAAAGAGAGAAAATTCCTGCTGCGATAATTGGAAAGGCAGTTAAGGGCAATGACCGCGTTGTCTACTACGGAGAGGAAAAAAGATTTTTAGAGCCTCCAAAAGGCGACGAAATATATAAGGTGGAAAGAGAGTGATTCATAATGAGAGAAGAAATTTTACGTTTATTAGAGCGAAATGGTCGTATTGATTTAAGCGATGCGGCAAAAATGCTTGGAATGACGCAAGTAGACCTTGCAAACGAGATAGCACAGATGGAGAAAGAACAAATCATTTGTGGATACACTACATTAATTAACTGGGATAAGACGAGCACGGAGAAAGTGACGGCTTTGATTGAAGTAAAAGTTACACCACAAAGAGGAAGGGGATTTTCACAGTTTGCAGAAAAAATTTGCCAGTATCCAGAGGTTGAGAGTATGTATTTACTCTCAGGAAATTACGATTTTATGGTTATTTTACAAGGGAAAACAATGCGAGAAGTAGCGAGATTCGTCTCAGATAAATTGGCAGTAGTTGACTCTGTACTTAGCACTTCTACACTCTTTGTATTGAAAAAATATAAAGACCACGGCTCTATCTTAGAAAGCAAACCAAAGGCAGAGAGGAGAAGAATTACATTATGAGAAATCCATTATCAAAAACTATTGTTGAAATTCAACCTTCTGGAATTCGTAAATTTTTTGATATTGCAAATGAGATGGATGATGTTGTTTCTCTCGGTGTGGGAGAGCCAGACTTTGATACACCTTGGTTTGTGAGAGAAGAGGGAATTTATTCTTTAGAGCAGGGAAAAACTTTTTATACATCTAATGCGGGGCTTTTAGAGCTGAGAAAAGAAATCGCTGCTTATTTATATAGAAGACAGAAACTTATCTATAATCCTAAAAATGAGATTATTATTACTGTGGGGGGAAGCGAGGCAATCGATATTGCTCTTCGTGCAATGATTAATCCAGGAGACGAAGTTATTATCCCAGAGCCTTGTTTTGTTTCTTACGCTCCATGTGCAAAATTAGCGGGTGCTACTGTAGTTCCGTTACAGTTAAAAGAAGAAAATTCGTTCAAGTTAAAAAAAGAGGAACTTTTAGAATGTATCACCGATAAAACAAAAATTTTAATGATTTCTTATCCAAATAACCCGACAGGTGCGATTATGACGAGAGAAGACCTAGAGCCAATTGCTGAGGTGGTAAGAGAAAAAGATTTAATTGTCATATCAGATGAGATTTATTCGGAATTATCTTATCATGGAGAACATGTGAGTATCGCAAGTTTAGAGGGAATGCAAGAGAGAACGATTATTATTAATGGATTTTCTAAGGCATATGCAATGACGGGGTGGAGGCTTGGATATTTAGCCGGACCTGCTCTCATTGCAGAGCAAATGCTAAAAATTCATCAGTTTGCGATTATGGCGGCTCCTACGACAAGTCAGTATGCTGCCGTGCTGGCGATGAGAGATGGGGATGAGGAAGTAGAAAAAATGAGAGAATCTTATAATCAAAGAAGGAGATTTTTACTTCGAGAATTTGAGCGACTTCAAATCCCTTGTTTTGAGCCAGAGGGAGCTTTTTATATATTCCCATGCATTAAGAAATTTGGAATGACTTCTGAGGAATTTGCTACGAAACTCTTATATCAAGAGAGGGTGGCAGTTGTGCCTGGAAGTGCTTTTGGAGAGAGTGGAGAGGGATTCCTTCGAGTATCCTATGCTTACTCTATTGATGAGTTAAAGATAGCACTTGGAAGAATTGAAAAATTTTTATCTACTCTTTTGTAATCACATTCCACACGAAATAGCTTAGAAAAACGGAGGAAATATAACTTGATAAATGTAGTATTATTAGAGCCAGAGATGCCAGCAAATACTGGAAATATTGGAAGAACTTGTGTGGCAACAGGCACAAGGCTTCATTTAATTGAGCCGATGGGGTTTTCTATTAGCGATAAAATGGTAAAAAGAGCGGGTCTTGATTATTGGGACAAGCTTGACGTAAGAACTTATATTAATTTTGAGGATTTTTTGGAGAAAAATTCAAATGCAAAAATTTATATGGCAACGACAAAATCAAAACAGACGTATACAGATGTTTCCTATGAGGAAGACTGCTATATTATGTTTGGAAAAGAGAGCGCTGGAATACCAGAGGAAATTTTACTTGAAAATAAAGAAAATTGTATTCGAATCCCAATGCTTCCACAGATTCGCTCTCTCAATTTATCTAATTCCGTATCTATTGTTGTGTATGAGGCACTTAGACAGCTCGAATTTAAAAATATGCAGTTAGAAGGACAATTGCACCACTATGAATGGTAGGTAGATG
>JBJEOA010000029.1:9895-13685 GCA_051880475.1 Lachnospiraceae bacterium
AAAAAACCAGACCCAACAGGAGTTAATATCATTATGGAGAAATTTGGGTTACAGCCAGAGGAATGTCTTTATATGGGAGATACGAATACAGATATGAAAACTGCGATTGCAGCAGGACTTGATGCTGTCGGAGCAGTATGGGGATTTCGAGGAAAAGAGGAATTATCCCAATTTTCTCCTAAATATATGGCAGATACCCCTCTTGATGTCGCAAAATTAATTGGATTAGATTTAGAAATCTCATAAATAATAAAAAATATAGTAGTTAATGGGAATAATGAGGAAAATATAAGTATTGAAAAAATACGTAAATTCGTTTATGATGAACTAGTGTGCTTAATTTCGCAGGTAGTCATAAATGAAAGAATTAAGAAAGGGAAATAAATATGGCAGAAGCAGATATTGGAATTGATTTGGGTACCGCAAATATACTGGTATATGTAAAGGGAAAGGGAATCGCATTACAGGAGCCATCCGTAGTGGCATTTGACCGAGAAAGTGAACAGTTAGTGGCAATTGGAGAAGAAGCACGTTCTATGATCGGAAAAACACCGGAGGAAATCACAGTTGTTCGTCCTCTAAGACAGGGGGTTATCTCAGATTCTGTTGTGACAGAGAAAATGTTAGAATATTTTATTCATAAAGTTCCAACGAAAAATATGTTTGGCAAACGTCCAAATATTAATATTTGTGTGCCAAGTGAAGCTTCCGATGTGGAAAAGGATGCGGTAATAAACGCTACATATAATGCAGGTGCAAGGGAAGTACATCTCATAGAGGAGCCAGTTGCGGCAGCTGTGGGAGCAGGAATTGATATCACAAAACCTTGTGGACATTTAATCGTAGACATTGGTGGCGGGACAACAGATGTCGCTGTAATTTCTCTTGGAAATAGTGTTGTGAGCCATTCTATTAAGGTTGCAGGTGATAATTTCGATGAGGCAATTGTTCGATTCATTCGTAAAAAATACAATGTATTAATCGGAGAAAGAAAGGCAGAGGAATTAAAGATTAATATCGGAACCCTTAGAGAGGGAGAAGATTTAGGAAATATGCAAGTGACAGGAAGAAATCTTGTGACAGGACTTCCAAAGACAATTGATATCACTTCCAAAGAGGTGAGGGAAGTTCTTAAGGACTGTGTGAAAGAGATTATAGATACAATTTATATTGTACTAGAAGAGACTCCACCAGAATTATCGGCCGATATTTCTGAGCAGGGAATCTTGCTCACTGGAGGCGGTGCATTATTGAATGGTATAGATGAAGTAATTCAAGAAAGCACAGGAATTGAGACACATATTGCAGAAAATCCTCTAACAGTTGTGGCGGAGGGAACAGGGAAGTTCGTAAGCTTTTTAGAAAGCGGTGCTACGACAACTATCAAAAGAAAGAAAAAAGGATTTTGGAGTTGGTTAAAAAGTATTTTCTCCTAATCGTATGATGTTAGGTTAAAATATCCCGTAATATCTTTGTTTTTATACATAAAAAACTTATTTAGGCTGTGGCAATTTGCGACAGCCTTTTGCATATCAATTATGAATTAGAAAAGCCTAATTACTTGAGTGGGAGGTGAGGAAATATGGAAGAGAAAATTGAGGGATATGTATCTCATATTAAATTTAGAAATGAGGAGAATGGATATACAGTTTTGTATTTAGAGGCAGAGGACTTCGATGAAATTTTAGTAGGAAATTTTCCATATATTAATGAGGGAGAATATATTTGTGCTGTTGGAACGTACATAGAACATCCCGTGCATGGACCACAATTTCAAGTGAATTCTTATGAGACAAAAATACCGACAGACCACAGAGGAATGGAGAGATATCTCGCATCAGGTGCGATAAAAGGAATAGGAAAGGAACTTGCAAAACGTATTATAAAAAAGTTTAAAAAAGATGCTTTTCGAATTATTGAGGAAGAGCCAGAGCGTCTTGCTGAGATTAAGGGAATCTCTGATAGAAAGGCTATGGATATCGCAGAGCAATTTCAAGAAAAACAGGACATGAGACAGGCGATGATGTTTTTATCTGAGTACGGAATTACTGCAAACTATGCGATGAAAATTTATCAGGAATATGGACCAGATTTATATCGCATCGTGAAAGAAAATCCATATCAAATGGCAGAGGATATATCGGGAATTGGATTTAAAACTGCGGATGAGATTGCAAGAAGAGTTGGTGTTGACCAAGATTCGGATTTTAGGATTTGCTCAGGTATTTTATATATATTGATGCAGGGAGTGGCGGCTGGGCATATATATTTGCCAAAGGAAATACTTGTGAGAAAAACGGCGCAACTTCTTGGTATTAGCCCAGATTATATAGAGGATCATTTTATGAATCTTGTCTTAGATAAGAAGATTGTGATTAAGACAGAGAATGAGGAAGAGAAAATATATAGTGAGTTTTATTATTTTATGGAGCTTAACACGGCTAATATGCTCTGCGAGAGAAATATTGAGGAGGATATAGACGAAAAAGAGCTTGAAAAGGAAATTAAACGAATTGAAGAAGAAGAAAAAATAGATTTAGATGAGCTACAAAGACAGGCAATTCGAATGGCGGCAAAATATGGGGTTTTGATTATTACTGGCGGTCCGGGAACTGGAAAAACAACGATAATTAATACGTTGATTCGATATTTTGAGGAGCAAAATATGGAAATTATGTTGGCAGCTCCAACTGGTCGTGCGGCAAAGAGAATGAAAGAGGCAACTGGATATGAGGCATCTACAATTCATAGATTGCTTGAGTTAAATGGAGATGTGGAGTCGAAGGCTAGACTTCAGTTCCAAAGAAATGAGGAAAATCCGTTAGAGATAGATGTGTTGATTATAGATGAGATGTCCATGGTTGATATCCATCTTATGTATTCGATTTTAAGAGCGACTGTCTGCGGAACGAGACTTATTTTTGTGGGAGATGCCAATCAGCTTCCGTCGGTTGGTCCTGGAAATGTGCTTCAAGATATGATTGCGTCAAAAGTATTTCCAGTTGTAAAATTGACGAAGATTTTTCGACAAAAAGAGAGAAGTGATATTGTTCTAAACGCACATAAAATTAATGCAGGAGAAGCTATCTCATTAGATAATAAGAGCAAAGATTTCTTTTTTTTACATCGAGAAGACCCAAGAGATATTATAGGGGTTATCGTTTATCTTGTGAGGGATAAATTGCCAAATTATGTAGATGCCTCAAGTTTTGATATTCAAGTATTGACACCGATGAGAAAAGGTGAGCTTGGAGTCGAGAGACTAAATACTGTGCTTCAGTATTATCTTAATCCAGCGGATGGTCAAAAGGCAGAAAAAGAGGTGCATAATGGTATTTTCCGAGAGGGAGATAAGGTGATGCAGATTAAAAATAATTATAATTTGGGATGGCAGGTTAAAAATAAGAGAGGATATATCTTAGAAGAAGGTTTAGGGGTATTTAATGGAGATATGGGAAGAATTAAAGAGATTTCATCTTTTTCTGAGAAAGTAACAGTAGAATTTGAGGAGGGGAGATTGGTGGAATATCCATTTAATCTTCTCGATGAGTTAGAGCTTGCCTATGCAATTACGGTGCATAAATCACAGGGAAGTGAATATCCAGCTGTTGTTATGCCGATTCTTGGAGGTCCAAGAGTGCTGATGAATCGAAATTTGATTTATACGGCAGTTACAAGGGCAAAACAATGTGTCACTATTGTTGGAACGGAGTATATGGTAAATTCTATGATTCAAAATACGACAGAGCAAAGAAGGTATACGAATCTTGATATGAGGATTCGGGAGATG
>JBJEOA010000030.1:0-13184 GCA_051880475.1 Lachnospiraceae bacterium
GTGAAAACTTTCAATTCTCAACAATGTGTATGTTTATACACATTTTGAGTAGCAGGAAAATTATGATTAGAAGAATTATCAAAATAGACGAAGAAAAATGTAATGGATGTGGACTTTGCGCCGCTGCCTGCCATGAAGGGGCTATCGATATTGTAGACAATAAAGCAAAATTAATGAGAGAAAATTACTGCGACGGTCTTGGAGACTGTCTTCCTGCCTGTCCAATGAATGCAATTAGCTTTGAAGAAAGAGAAGCTCCAGCCTACGATGAAGCGGCTGTAAAAGCTGCCCAGGCGGCAAAAGCTGCCAAAAACGAAAAGAAGACTGCCATTTTTTCAGGATGCCCAGGCTCAAAGGCAAGATCGATTGAACGCCCAAAAAATTCTGCTGTTTCTTCTCCTTGCGAGAGTCAGCTATCCCAGTGGCCTGTTCAGATTAAATTACTTCCTATCACTGCACCATATTTTGACGGAGCAGATATCTTAATCGCCGCTGACTGCACAGCATACGCCTACGGAGATTTTCACAATAAATTTATAAAGGGACGTATCACTTTAGTTGGATGTCCAAAACTTGATGAGGGAGATTATACAGAAAAATTAACAGCAATTTTTGCCAATAATAATATTAAAAGTGTGACAATGACTCGAATGATTGTGCCTTGCTGTGGTGCACTCGAGCGCGCTGCAAAAAATGCAATCAAAAACTCAAAAAAAGAGATTCCTTTTGAAGTTTACACAATATCTACAGATGGAAGTATACTCTAAATTAACTTTTCTATTTTTACGGAATATAAACGCAAAAACGCTAAAAGGGAAAAATTTCCTTCTAGCGTTTTTTATCTTAAATCTAGCCTCTATTTTGCTGTGCAACTAAGTAATCTGCACCATATTTCTTGCGAAGAGCTGGCTTTTCAATCTTACCAGTCGCATTTCTTGGAACTTCTGCAAAAATAATCTTCTTTGGACGTTTATATCTTGGAAGTTCTTTGCAGAATTCTTCTATCTCTTCCTCTGTACATTCCATGCCATCTTTGATTGAAATAATAGCACCTGTAATCTCACCTAGACGTTTATCAGGAAGACCAATGACGGCGACGTCTTTTACTTTATCAAAAGCAGACAAGAAATTCTCAATCTGTACAGGATAAATATTTTCTCCACCACTTACAATGACATCTTTCTTTCTGTCTACTAAGAAATAGAATCCGTCTTCGTCTTGCATTGCCATATCTCCTGTGCAGAGCCATCCATCCTTTAAAGTCTCTGCCGTAGCTTCCGGATCATTATAATAGCAAGTCATAAGTCCAGGTCCCTTTACACAAAGCTCGCCGACGCTTCCTTGTTCCACTTCATTTCCATCTGGGTCAACAATTTTACACTGCCATCTATATCCAGGAACTCCGATTGCTCCTACTTTGTGGATATTTTCTACGCCAAGATGTACACATCCAGGACCAGTAGATTCTGATAAGCCATAATTTGTATCATATAAATGATTTGGGAAATATTCTTTCCATCTTTTAATTAAAGATGGCGGAACTGGCTGTGCACCGATATGCATTAATCTCCACTGTTCTAAATCGTAGTCTTCTAATTTTAAAATTCCCTGGTCTAATGTATCTAAAATATCTTGTGCCCATGGAACTAAAAGCCAAACAATCGTACATTTTTCTTTAGAAATTGCGTCCAAAATAATCTCTGGTGATGTTCCTGTAAGAAGCACCGCCTTACTTCCCGCACATAAACTTCCCATCCAGTGGAACTTAGCACCTGTATGATAAAGAGGTGGAATACAAAGGAACGTATCGTTTCGGTCTGTCAAATGATGTTTTTGTTCCATCTGTGCTGCCTGCATTAAACTCTCGTGATTATGTAAAATTGCTTTTGGAAATCCTGTTGTTCCTGAAGAAAAATAGATAGCGGCATCATCATCTTCCTCTAAGCGAATAAGAGGTGCCTGACTAGAGCAATCTGCCACTAACTCTCGGTAGCTCTCTGCAAAAGTTGGACATCCATCTCCGACATAAATTAAAAGTCTTCCTTTGCTTAATTCATCTGCGATAGATTCAATTCTTCCGATAAACTGAGGTCCAAAAAATAATACATGAACTTCCGCTAAATTCGCACAATATTGAATTTCCTTTGTGTCAAAACGGAAGTTAAACGGTACTGCAATAGCACCTGTTTTTAAAATTCCAAAATAGATAGGTAACCACTCAAGACAGTTAAACATTAAGATGGCAACGCGGTCGCCTTTTTGAACACCACGGCTTAATAGCATATTTGCGACACGATTTGCCTTCTCGTCAAAAACGCTCCACGTAATCTCTCTTCTATATGGTCGATTGGAAGTTCTCTGCACTAAGTCATACTCCTTCCATGTTTTTCTCATCGTATCTTTTACCATAGGATTAAGCTCTATAAGAGCAGTCTCATCACCGTAGAGCTTATGATTTCTCTCCAATAAATCTGTAACAGGCATTGATATACATCCTTTCTTTTCATTTGACTTTTACGCTTTTTATCTTTCACTCACTAAAGCGTCACATTATTTATACGATAGCATAAATACCATAAAAAGTCAATACTCACTTTCAAATCAGGAAGTTAGGACAGAGTTAGGACAGGGGACAGACATCTGTCCTAGTGTACTAATAGCTATCATATTACAGCAAGAAAAAATGGGGTATCTTCTTTTTTAAACGATAGCAAGGCTTCCAAAGATTTTAACTGCACTAGTTTTGCTGCGGGAGCGTTAGCGAAGCGGATTCGCGTGAGCAGCATAAATAAGCGTGCGGTTAAAATTTGGAAACGAAGCGTGTTTAAAAAGAAGATACCCCATTTCATTCTTGCGTTTCTTAGTTTTTAATTCTTAATTTCAAAACAGGACAGAGGTCTGTCCCCTGTCCTGATTAATTATTTTCCGAGTGCTGTCTTTTGAGGAACGGTTGTGTCCTTCTCATAGCAAGCAAATATCTCATCTGTAAATTTCTCATCTGGTTTTGGTGTCACTAAACTAACAACTGGAACGATAATAAGACCTGCTAACATAGCAATCGCACCACAGTTAATTGGAGACTGAATAATTACTGGCAAAGACTCTCTCGCTACCATATTTACAATCATAAGCACAGAGCCGAAAATAAAGGATACCCAGCAAGATGCTGTTGTTGTTTTTTTCCAGTATAAGGAGTATAAGAATGGAGCAAGGAAAGAACCTGCCAAAGCACCCCATGAAATTCCCATAAGCTGAGCAATAAAGGTGATAGAACTCTTATACTGAACTAATGCGATAATTGCAGAGATAGCAATAAATACAACAACAAGTACACGAATCATGAGAAGCTGTTTTTTCTCACTCATATTTTTAATAAAATTATCCTTCAAAAAGTCAATTGTAAGTGTTGAACTAGATGCAATAACTAAAGAGGATAAAGTAGACATAGAAGCAGATAATACTAAAATTACTACAAGCGCAATCAAAGCTGGTGATAAGTTTTCAAGCATTGTAGGAATAATAGAGTCATATCCGTTTGCAGCAACATCTATCTGGTCAGAGAAAAGACGTCCAAATCCTCCGAGGAAATAACAACCTCCAGCTACAACTAAGGCAAATAAAGTGGAAATAATTGTACCCTTTTGGATAGATGCCTCATCTTTAATTGCATAAAATTTCTGAACCATCTGTGGAAGTCCCCATGTACCAAGAGATGTAAGAATAACAACAAACATAAGGTTCAGTGGGTCAGGACCAAAGAAAGAAGCAAAAACACCTGGAGCTGCCGAAACTGTCTCATCTGTAACTTCAGCAAGTCCCTGATAAGCTGCCATAAATCCACCTTTGCTCATAAGAACAGCTGCGATAATAATAACGATACCAAATAACATAATGACACCCTGAATAAAGTCATTAATTGCAGTTGCCATATAACCACCAGCAATTACATAAATAGCAGTTAAAACTGCCATTAAAATAATACAGACAGAGTAATCAATATCAAATGCCATACCAAAAAGTCTAGAAAGACCATTATAGAGTGACGCTGTATATGGAATCAAGAAAATAAAGATAATAACAGAAGCTACAATCTTTAGAGGCTGACTCTTAAACCGCTCTCCAAAAAACTGAGGCATCGTAGCAGAATCAAGATGCTGTGTCATAATACGAGTACGTCTTCCAAGCACTACCCATGCAAGAAGAGAACCGATAATAGCATTTCCAATACCAGCCCAAGTTGCAGCAATACCGTACTTCCATCCAAACTGCCCAGCATAACCAACAAATACAACGGCGGAGAAATACGATGTACCATAGGCAAAGGCAGTAAGCCAAGGTCCAACACTTCTTCCTCCAAGTACAAATCCATTGACATCTGTTGCATTTTTTCTACAGTATAAGCCAATACCAATTAATACAGCAAAGTAGATAATTAAAATTAATAGTTTCATGACATTTTTCCTTTCTTTTTCTTTTCGTCTCTCACTTTTACGCTTTATCTCTTTTTTTTGTTTATGTATTAAAGTTTTTTAGCTTTAAATGATAAAAGCGACTTTCTATACTTTAACAGATAAAAGTAAAAAAGTCAATGGATTATACTAAATTAATTGCAAAATATTTTGATTGACTACTTCCATAGGCAAACTTATAATCAGAGACATAAATAAAATGAAGAGTAATACTTACTGCCTTTAATTAATGGGTAGTTCATATATTTAGTTTTCAATTCAATTTACAAAAGTTTAAATTGAATTTAATTGCCTATTGATGACACCAATATAAAATAAATTATATAATCTCTTAGTAAGCTTGATGAAAGGAGAAATAAAGTGATTAAAATTATATAAAAAAATATAATTTGGTAAATCAGTAAAAAAAGAGAGTATGAAGACAGAAATTTTTGCACATCGCGGAGCTAGTAAGTATGCACCAGAAAATACTATGGCGGCTTTTATTTTAGCACATAAACAGGGGGCAGATGGAATTGAATTAGATGTCCATCTTACGAAAGACGGAGAGATTGTTGTTATTCACGATGAGACAATAAATAGAGTTAGCAATGGAAAAGGAAAGATTCGAGATTATACACTCGAAGAATTGAGAAAATTTTCCTTTCATAACCATATGGAAGAGTATGAAAATGTAGAGATTCCTACTCTACGAGAAGTATTGAAGTGGGCCAAACCTTGGAATATGAAAGTAAATATTGAACTAAAAACAGGAGTCTATTGGTATCCTCAGATAGAAGAAAAGGTAGTTCGTATGGTTCAGGAGGAGGAAATGGAAAAATCAGTAATTTATTCCTCTTTTAATCATTATAGTATTAGTAAAGTGCAGCAATTAGCACCAGAGGCGAAAACAGCTTATCTTTATAGTGATATTATTTTGAATGTAGAAAAGTATGCAAAGAAAAATGGTGTACATGGTTTGCATCCAGCATTGTGTCATGTGAAGATGGAAGGCTTTTTGGAAAAATATCAGAAATCAGGTCTTGATGTGAGAGTGTGGACAGTTAATAAGGAAAAAGATATGGAACGACTTATTAAAGCACAGGTAACGGCTCTAATTACAAATAAACCAGATGTAGCATATAGGGTGAGAAAGAAAATAGAAGATACATTATAATACAAAAACCAGACAGTTGAAAAGCAGTCTGGTTTTTATATTAACACTTCTCCATTATAGAGAAAGTCCAAGCAGTTTGACTGCATTTTCTGCAAAGAAAAGATGCTGCTCCTCCTTGGTCAAACCAATATTTTGGAAACGCTCTACATATTTTTTTTGTCCCTGCCAAGGGCAGTCTGTGGCAAATAATACTTTGTCTATTCCATGTTTTCTGGTAAGTCTTAGAAAATCTTCATCTTCTAAAACAACGTTATTATAAGGGTAAACACCGCCATCTTGGCGTTGGTTGATTGGGCCAATTGAGAAGGAGGAATCAAGCCATACGGGAGCTCCTGCTAAGTCACTCTCTACTTCATTCCAAAAAGCCCAGTTTCCCATATGTGCTAATACAAATTTTTCTGGCTGTACTTCTTTTAAAACTTTTAAAATATGGGCTACAGAAGAATAATTATGGTCATAAATTCCGATATCATATCCTGCGTGGATTAGTACGATAAGTCCAAGCTCCGAGGCAGAAGCGATAATACGCATCATACGGATATCGTCTAAATCCATATTTTGATAAGCTGGGTGAAGCTTAATTCCCACAATACCTTCTCGTTTTAATCTTTTTAATTCAGCTTTATAATCAATAAAATCTGGGTGCATTCCTCCGAAGGTAATAATACCACTTTCTAACATAGATTGTTTTGATTCAATTAATCCTGTATTTACAGAGACAACTTGATTTGGTGATGTCATAACAGGAAGATTGATAGAATAATCGATTTTGGCATTTTTCATAGACTCAACAAGAGCGGGGATAGAACCTGTTGTATCAGGAATTGCACCAGATACTTTACTTAATTTATCCATAACCTTTATAGAAATCTTTTCAGGAAAGGTATGGGTGTGAAAATCAATAATCATAATAATACATCTCCTTTTTATAAAATTTTCTGATTTTTCATGTAAGTTTGTCTAAAATAATTAAGAAAAAAGCAGCTCATATCATTTAATCTTGAACTGCTTTTTATAATTATTATAATTTATTTATATAGGTCTCTCTTATCAATAACACGAACCGCTTTACCTTCACTTCGTGTTATTGTCTTAGGCTCTACAACTTTTACATCTACACGGATGCCCAACATAGATTTAAGACCTGCCACAATTTTCTTTTCTCTGCTTTCTATAGAAACATCATTTGCCTCAGCCATCTCTGGTGTAAGCTCAACTTGTACTTCGATTGTATCATTATTGCCAACACGGTCTACTACGATTTGATAGTTTGCCTGATATCCTTGCTGTAATAAAACTGTCTCAATCTGAGATGGCCATACATTGACACCTTTTACAACCATCATATCGTCGCTTCTTCCCATAGGTTTATGCATACGAACATGAGTACGTCCACAAGAACAAGGCTTCCTTGTCAAATAGCAAAGGTCACGTGTGCGGTAACGAAGAAGTGGGAATGCTTTCTTTGTGATACAAGTAAATACTAACTCTCCAACCTCACCCTCTGGCAATACTTCTCCAGTATCTGGATTAATAATCTCAGCGATAAAATGGTCTTCTTGGATATGCATACCTGCCTGCTCCTCACACTCAAAGGATACACCAGGACCAGAAATCTCTGTCAATCCATAAATATCATATGCCTTAATTCCAAGAGTCTCCTCAATATTATGTCTCATCTCCTCTGTCCAAGGCTCTGCACCAAAAATACCTGCTTTTAATTTAAGCTTATCTTTTAGTCCTCTCTCTGTAATTGTCTCGCCCAAGTTAGCTGCATAAGAAGGAGTACAGCAAATAATCGTTGAACCAAGGTCTTCCATAAACTGAAGCTGTCTTTCTGTATTTCCTGAGGACATAGGAAGTGTCAAACATCCAACCTTATGAGAACCACCGTTTAATCCAGGACCACCTGTGAATAATCCATATCCATAACATACATGGCAAACATCATCTTTTGTTCCACCTGCTGCTACGATAGCACGAGCACAGCAGTCATCCCAAATTTCAATATCGTCTTGTGTATAAAATGCTACAACACGGCGTCCTGTTGTTCCACTTGTAGACTGAATACGAACACATTCAGACAAAGGTACACCTAATAACCCGTATGGATATTGGTCACGCAAATCATCTTTGGAAATAAATGGAAGTTTATGTAAATCATCAATTCCCTTAATATCTTCTGGTTTTACTCCCATCTCGTCCATTTTGTTTCTGTAAAACTCTATATTCTCATATACATGTTTTACCTGCTCTACAAGTCTCTCGCTTTGCAATGCCTGAAGTTGGTCAAGTGGCATTGTCTCAATTTCTGGTTGATAATAATTTTTCATGTTTCTTCTCCCTTTAGATTTAATATAAAAGTCCCTATCAGCGAATCAAATCAAGATTATCTAAACTTGATTCGCTATCTGATAGAGCTATATTTTTTCTTTTGCGACTTTCTACTGCTCTCTTCCTAGAGCAAATGCTTTTTTATTTAACTCCAAAAACTTAGATGGTACACAAGCCTCTATCGCTTTTTCCCATTTTTCCACTGGAATATCAAAATATTTAGAAAGTCTTCCCATTAATACAATATTAACCGCCTTAGAAGAACCCGCCTCATTCGCAAGAGAAAGGCAATCCATCGCATCTACTCTAATTCCCAATTCCTGCATTTTCTCCACTAAATTTTCTGGATACTGTGCAGCACCTGTGATAACTGGCATTGGATCAATTTCTTGTGTATTTGTCACGATTCTTCCGTCAGTTTTTAAAAATTCTATGTATCTTGCAGCCTCAAGTTTCTCAAAAGAAACAATAAAATCTGCCTCACCTTTATCAATAATTGGAGAATATACTTTCTCACCAAATCTTACATAAGTTACTACACTTCCGCCCCTCTGGCTCATTCCATGTACTTCTGATACTTTCACATCATAACCTTCTGTGAGAAGAAGATGTCCAAGGAGCTTGCTCGCCAAAAGAGATCCCTGTCCGCCAACGCCGACAATCATAATATTTTTTGTCATCTTATTTTACCTCCCCTGACTGTAATGCATCGAATTTACATAATTGTTGACAGACGCCGCATCCTACGCAAAGTGTCTCATCAATAACTGCCTTTTTATTTTTAATACTAATTGCTGGACATCCAAGACGCATACAAGATTTACATCCCACACAGTTCTTTTCTTCCACAATAAGAGGTTTCTTATGTTTTACATATTTTAATAGAGCACAAGGACGTCTGCTAATAATAACAGATGGCTCTTTTACCGCTAATTCTTCTTTAATTACCTTATCACATTGTGCCAAATCATAAGGGTCCACAACTGTAACACGGTTAAAGCCCATTGCGTGACATAACGCTTCTAGATTAATCTTACCTGCTGGGTCTCCCTTAATATTATATCCAGTTGTCGGATTTTGTTGATGTCCTGTCATACCTGTAATAGAGTTATCTAAAATAATAACAGTAGAATTACTCTGATTATAAGCAATATTAGCAAGACCTGTCATACCAGAATGCATAAATGTAGAATCTCCGATAACGGCAACTGTTTTTCCTTCACTCTCCTCACCGAGAGCTTTATTAAATCCGTGAATAGAGCTAATGGAAGCACCCATACAAAGCGTCATCTCCATTGCGGAAAGCGGAGCTACAGCGCCAAGTGTGTAACATCCAATATCTCCCAAAACAGTACATTTATTTTTAGATAATGTATAGAAGAGTCCTCTATGTGGACATCCCGCACACATAACTGGTGGTCTTCCTGGAAGCATATCATCTAATTTTTTGAAATCTGGAATCTCCACGCCAAGTTTTTGTGCCACCATTGTCTGGCTAAACTCACCTTCTAATGGGAATACATCTTTTCCTGTCACTTCTAATCCTAGCTGCTTACAGTGATTTTCAATAATAGGATCTAATTCTTCAATAATAACAAGCTTATCTACCTTTTTAGCAAAATCTAAAATCAATTTCTCTGGAAGTGGATTAATCATACCTAATTTCAAGATAGAAGCCTTATCTCCAAATACTTCCTTCGCATACTGATAGCTTGTGGAGGAAGTGATAATACCAATTGAAGTATCTCCCATCTCTACTCTATTAAAATCACAATTTTCTGCATACGCAATTAACTTTCTAGTACGCTCTTCTACAATCGGGTGACGACGAATCGCATTTCCTGGCATCATAACGTATTTTGCAATATTTTTCTTATAAGGAATTGCTTCCCTTTCTACTCTCTCACTTGTCTCTACGACACTCTGAGAATGTGCCACTCTTGTACACATCTTAATGATAACTGGTGTATCAAATTGCTCTGAGAGGTCAAACGCCTTCTTTGTAAATTCTAGCGCCTCAGCGGAATCGGATGGCTCAAGCATCGGAACTTTCGATGCGATTGCATGATGGCGGGAATCTTGCTCATTTTGAGAAGAATGCATTCCAGCATCATCTGCTACACAAATGACCATACCACCGTTTACTCCTGTGTATGAGCATGTAAATAATGGGTCTGCTGCCACATTTAATCCAACATGCTTCATACCACAAAAACTTCTCTTTCCAGCAAGGGATGCTCCAAAAGCGACTTCCATCGCAACTTTCTCATTTGGAGCCCACTCACAATAAATTTCCTCAAATTTTGCGGCTTCTTCTGTTACCTCGGTGCTTGGAGTTCCTGGATAGCTTGAAACAACGCTACATCCAGCCTCATAAAGCCCTCTAGCAAAAGCCTTGTTACCTAACATTAATTGTCTCATGGTAAAATCCTTTCTATTCTTTATTTCTGCTTTTCATCCATTCGGTCTAAAATCTCTCCTAGACAGCCTGTCCCGTAATTTAACATACGATTTACTCGACTTATGGTTGCAGAGCTTGCATTCGTTGTCTGCATAATTTCTGTATATACCTTATCTTTGTGCAACATACTTGCCACCTCAAATCGCTGCTCCATCGCGCGCAGTTCTGTCACAGTACAAAGGTCATCAAAAAAAGCACAACATTCGTCCAAATCTTTCAATTCCAAAATTGCCTGGTACATTGTTTTTTTTCGTTCACTTAAAACACGTTTTGCCATAATTACTCCCTTCGTTTTACCGAAATTTTTCATTAATTTCTTTCGTATTATATCACCTTTTTTTCAGACAGTAAAGTGTTAAACTGTATTACGTAAAAATTTTTTTATAAAAAGTTACAATTCGCAATTCAAGCATTCCAAATAGTCTGTCATTTTTATTATTCTCTTTTTCCTTCAAAATCAAAATCCCATTATTTACATTTATTTTTGCCTCATTTCTTTCCCGTTTTTCCTCATACTAAAACTGTCTTTCTTCTATACTATAAAGCACAAAGCGAGAAGAAACGACATACTATGATGTTAAACAAGCAAATCTTGTTTCAAAAAGAAAGGAGAAGACAAAATGGCGAATTGTAGAAACCAATATAATTATGACAAAACTCGTCCTTGTAACTACGATAAACCAAATTATCCAAATATTCATGACAAAGAGGATGATATGGTCTTAGCGATGGCCTATATAAAATGGCAAAAATGGCAAAAGCTTTATAAACCAGACGAAGGATTTTGCAAAGGCACCATCTTCGAAGAATTAGACTTACCATTTTATGGAAGGAGATGTTGTTTAAAATGAGAGGGATTGATCAAAAAAAATTAATGGATTATATTAACGCAGTAAGTTTTGCTGTAGATGAGGCAAAATTATTTTTAGACACACATCCAGATGATAAAAAAGCATTAGAATATTTTAATAATTATAATAAGGCTAGAAATCAAGCTCTCAAAGAATACTCTGCTCATTTTGGACCTTTGACAATCTCAACCGCATCAAATGATCGATACTGGGAGTGGGCAAAAAAGCCTTGGCCTTGGGAAATGGAGGATTAAGATATGTGGAATTATGAAAAGAGATTACAATTTCCAGTAAAAATTAAAAAAACGAATCCAAAAATGGCAAAAATAATCATAACACAATTTGGCGGTCCTGACGGAGAATTAGCTGCATCTATGCGCTATATTTCTCAGCGCTATGCCATGCCTTATCCAGAAATAGCAGGACTTCTCACCGATATAGGAACGGAAGAACTTGCACATATGGAAATGGTTAGTGCGATTGTTCATCAACTTACAAGAGACTTAACACCAGAACAAATTCAAGAACAAGGATTTGCAGATTATTATGTAGACCACACTCTCGGACTTTGGCCAATGGCGGCAAGCGGAGAAGCTTTTACTTCTAAATTTTTCCAGTCTAAAGGAGACCCAATTACAGATTTGACTGAGGACCTCGCCGCAGAACAAAAAGCTAGAACTACCTACGAAAATATTATCCGTCTCATCAAAGACCCCGATATCTGCGAGCCGATTAAATTTTTAAGAGAGAGAGAGATTGTGCATTATCAAAGGTTTGGAGAAGCATTAAGGCGAGTTCAAGACCGTCTAGATTCTAAAAACTTCTATGCATTTAACCCTGCTTTTGATAATACAAAATGTTAATAAAATTATAATTTATGACAAAAAGTCACAGAGTACATTTATATACTTTGTGACTTTTCTTCCTACATAATATATATCTATTCTTTCTCTACTACACTTAAATAATATCCCAATGCTCCAATCAAATTAGAATCATTAAAATACTGGCAAGTTTGTACTTTGGCTCTTGGAAAATCTTCAAAAGGAGTAGGATAGAGTGAATAATAATAATCTAAATTTTTTTGAATATACTCCATTAAAATAGATTGCTGGCTAATTCCCCCTCCAATTACAAATCTGTCTGGATCTAAAATGAGCTGAAGATTTATAATCATCTGTGCGATTGTCTTTGTAAAGGAGTCAAGTACCTCTAACACTCTCTCATCTCCCTCGTTTGCCCATTTGAACACTTCAAATCCCGTCACGTTTTCTAAGTTTTCTCCTCTTGCCATCGCAGCCATCGTATTTAAATTTTCTTTTCCACTTAAAATTCCCCAAGTATTCTTTGGAATATTTCCCGTCTGGTCTGTCATAATAAAACTAAATTCACCTGCCGAGAAATTTTTTCCCATATGGACTTCTCCATTTTTCACGAATGCTCCTCCGACACCAGTTCCAAGCACAATGACAACTCCATCATTGCAATCTGATAAAGCGCCCCATTTTGCCTCTGCCATTGCCGCCGCTTTGGCATCATTCATTATTGTAACTGGTACTTCGCATCGTTTTTCTAATTCGCTTCCAAGAGGAAAGTTCTTTATATAAGTTAAATTTCCTCCAGTAATACAAATTCCATTTTTACTGTCAATAATTCCTGGAACAGACATCGCAATCCCACTTACTATCGTACTATATTTTTGATAAATTTCTTCCAATACATCTAAATATTTTTCTATTCCCTCATATGGTGTGGGAATATTTCCTTTTTCGAAGAAACGAAGTCCTCTATCCATAATAGCATATTTAATAGAACTGCCACCAACATCAATACATAAATACTTTTTCTCCATCTTTTATCCTGCTACTCAAAATGTGTATAAACATATACATGATTGAGAATTGAAAGTTTTC
>JBJEOA010000031.1:0-53191 GCA_051880475.1 Lachnospiraceae bacterium
TTGTACTTGTCAAGTCTTTTTTTCTTTTCAACTTACAAAAATTTTACACTATCTTAATGTCATATGTTGTCTATAGGTGTCATGTTTTGTCTGTAGATAGCTAAATCCTCGTATACCAAAGCGGTATCGTGGGGAAACTTGTCTCATTTAGGAACTCCGAAATCTCCGAATGACCTAATTTTGCTACTGACACGTATGTTCTTTCAATTCTTGCTTTTTATTCTGTGATACGATATAATAAATTTAAGTCTTAATTCTTAATTGTACTATCTATAAACTAAAGGGCATCTATACATTCACTTCACCTAATATATCTATGTATGGTCAAATTATAAACATTAGTTTACATAAACTTCATAACACAGCAAAAAAGGAAGGAGTTCTTCTTTTTAAACGATAGCAAGGCTTCCAAAGATTTTAACTGCACTAGCTTGTTTAATAAAGTCCCTGTCAAGCGACGAAGTAAATTGAGCTTGCTCAAATTTACTTCGTCATTTGACAGACTAAACAACATGAGTACGTAGAGCAATGGCTCGGAGTACGAATGTTGGTGCGATTGTGAGAACACGCAGTGTGGAACAATCGGACTTTATCTAGGAGAAGCGAGTTCGCGCAAGCAGCATAAATAAGCGTGCGGTTAAAATTTGGAAACGCAGCGTGTTTAAAAAGAAGAACTCCTTCCACTTTTTTTGCGTTTGTTAGCGTTTATTTGCATTTATTAGCATTTATCCCCAAATTTTCAAAGATAATACTCCAAAATTTCCTCTCTTAGATTCTCTCTAAAAATTCCCTTCCTTAACATCTCTATCTCAAATCGGTACGGAGGATAGGACTTCTTACTATTCTCTGGATTTTTTATATAAGGCGTCTCTAAAATTTTAGGAATATGAATAAACTTCTCATCCATCACAATTTTTCTAAGAGCATCAAATCCAATACAACCAAATCCAAGATTCTCATGTCGATCCTTTTTAGCTCCTATTGAATTTTTACTATCATTAATATGAAACACTGCTATTTTTTCAATTCCTACTATACGGTCAAACTCCTCCATCACCTCGTCATAATGATGAACAATATCATACCCTGCATCATTTACATGGCAAGTGTCAAAACATACCCGCAATTTTTCATTATATTTGACTTTATCCATAATCCGAGCAAGCTCCTCAAAATTTCTTCCGATCTCGCTTCCCTTTCCTGCCATTGTCTCCAATGCAATAAAAACATTTCCGTCTCTTGTAAGTACCTCATTCAGTCCTTCTATAATTTTAGAAATTCCAGCCTCTACTCCTGCTCCAACATGTGCCCCTGGGTGAAGAACTAATACTTTACTTCCTAATTTCTGTGTTCTCTCAAGCTCAAGTGCCAAAAATTGCACAGCAATCTCAAATGTTTCTGGCTTTACAGTATTAGCTAAATTAATGATATAGGGAGCATGTACAATAAATTCCTCTATTCCTGCTGCCTTCATTGCCGCATGTCCCTCTTCTATTCTAAGCTCCTCAATTTTTTTCCTTCTTGTATTTTGTGGAGCTCCTGTATATATCATAAACGTATTCGCACCATAAGATACTGCCTCCTCCACAGAACCTAAAAACATTTTTTTGCCACTCATCCCAACATGAGACCCAATTTTTAACATCTGTTTATCCTTTCTTCTTTCCTTTTTTCTTACTATTTATACTGGTAACTGCTGCATAATCTCATTTAACTTTTGATTTATCTCATATAAAATTTCACTAAGCTCTCCGCTAAAGTTTAAAACTAATATAACAAAGATTAAAATCCACACTAACATGATAATAAGCTTTGCCCTCATAAAATTCCTCTTACTTGCCTTCCCAGAAGCAAAAGCCCACAAAAACATCATAATAAAATTAAGACATGGTATACTCAAAATAATTAATGTCAAAATCCAATCAAAAACACCAACCTCCTCATTTCGATAAGGTTGATAGGATGGCTGCTTATAAGAAGTAATATCGTCCGTATATTCTTGATTTCTCATCGTTTATCCCCTTTCTTCTTTATGTACATTCTATTTTTATAATGTCAGAGGCAAAAGATATTTTCCCCTCATATCATTTTTATATTAACATAAAGACTTTTTGTCTACAATCATCCTTTTTTCATAAGTTTTCCCTCAGTTTTCTTATCTTCCCTTCCATATTTGAAATAATATATTATCCATATGATAAGTCATAGGCTCTTGATAGGGAAAGTACAAATACATTCGATAAAAATATAATATAAAAAGTGCAATCACTACAGCTACCGTATAACTATAATATAAATACTTTCTTTTTAACCCTATATATCGACAATATAAACTGAACACTCCGACAAATATGACAAAAGGCCATAAAGGCTGCATCCTAAGACTTTCCCCTATATGGCCGTGAAAGAAAAGAATTACTGCTCTTGTCATGCCACATGCCGGGCATGGAAATCCCGTTAAAATACGCAAACTACATAAACCATGAAACTTATACTGAACAACTGCTAATAATAAGCAAATCAAGACAATACTGCGCCATTGTTTCCTAAAAAGCTCTATATCTCTTTTTAATTGCTCCGTATTTATTCTTTTCCTTTTTATTTGATTCATTTTTTCTTCTTTCTCTCTTGTGAATTTTCCTCTCCATCTCTCGAAAAAAGACAGAGCAAGACAAAATTCACAAAATAATTTCTCCTATCTATATAAGAAAACAGGAAGTCCATCTTCTCCAAAAGAAGGAGTCACATTTCCCTCAATAAGTGGACGCGCATACTGGATAAATGCCTCCTTAATATCAGATCCATCTTCACTAATCCATTCTCTTGGTACTGTTTTTTCCTTATTACAAATTTCATTGACATCTTCCAAAGATAATTCCATCTCATAAGGAGCGTCTTTTACTCGCTGGTAAGCGACCATCTTTCCAGTTTCTCCTAAAAGAGCTGCCTGTACTCCAAATCTTCCAGCCTTGATAGCTTCTTCCTGGTCAGTTCTTGACATCATGCCGACAGAACATCTTTGACTTACATTTAATTCTACAGAGCGAGCTTTCACTCCAAGTCTATCCTTTACAAGATTTTCCAAATATTTTCCACACCCTGCGAGCATTTTATGTCCAAAACTATCTAATTTCACCTGATTATCATACTCACATAAAAATACACCATCTTTATCGTGGATTCCTTCTGACACACATACCGTTACAGTCGGATGTTTCTCCATACATTCTTGCACTTTTTCTAAAAATTGTTCCACATCAAAATCTACCTCTGGAAGATAAATTAAAAATGGATTATCTCCCTCAAATTTTCTAGCAAGAACACTCGCCGCAGTAAGCCAACCTGCATGTCTTCCCATAATCTCTACAATCGTTACAGATTTCGCCTCGTATACATTGGCATCTGTCGCAATCTCTCGAACTGTCGTCGCAACATATCTAGCAGCACTGCCAAACCCAGGCGTATGGTCCGTGAGTACTAAATCATTATCGATTGTCTTTGGCTCACCGATAAATTTAATATCACTCTTTATCTGCTCTGCATATCTAGATAATTTACTTACTGTATCCATAGAATCATTTCCGCCTATATAAAAGAAATATCCAATATTATACTTCTCAAATTTTTTAAATAATTCTGGATATACAGGATCCGTCAAATCCTGTGGCAGTTTATATCGACAAGAGCCAAGATAGGCAGATGGTGTTACCTTTAAAAGCTCTCTCTCCTCTTTTGTGAGATCCAATCCCATATCCATGATTTTATCTTGTAAAAATCCCTGGATTCCATTAATCATTCCATATACATGACCTACTTTTTCTTTTTGGTTTAATCCTTCTTCTACAACACCGTATAAGCTGCTGTTAATGACAGCAGTCGGTCCTCCTGATTGCCCTACTATAATATTTTTCATTGAAGCCTCCTAAAATTCTTATATTATTTTTTTATTCTTCAAAATAACTCTCATCTACCCATATGGCAGGTCGAACACCACAGTCATTGCTCATAACCGTATAACTATTCTCTGCCAATGAGCCATTTGCCCTCACAACCTGCACCGTATTTTCTCTCGTTCCAGGTGTTCTAAGCCACCATCTTCCCGCACTCTCATCTCCTGTCTGTGCTCCTCTTCTCACTGCATACACCGTTTGTTTTGATATACGCTCACTATCATTCGTAAAATACAAATTCCTATCTGTCACATCTTCTGTGGACAATAAAAATACTTTATCTTTTGTCTCCACCCCACTTGTCTCTATTGTACTTTCTATAATAGCCTTTTTCTCTTCTTCTGTAAATGCTGCATGATAAAAATAATCATTTAGCCACTCGCGGATAAAAGAATTTTCCCAGTCAGATATGACCTCATTTTTCGGTGAGAAAATAATCGCATCTAAAATGCGGTCCGTTATTAGTAATACTTTACCATCTTTTTTCTCCAAAACTCTCCACCTAATATCATCAAAAACATAATAGTATTTTCCGGCTTTTCTATATCTTTTTCCATTTACTGTGGCAAACCGTCTCTCATCATATTCGGCATTTTTAATTTCTTTTGTAATGGCACTACCCGTAATTTCACTCTGAGGATAGGTACCAAACTTGACATATGTCTCATTCTTTGTGCGGCAAAGTAAGAAAATAATTCCTGCACAGATAAAAAGAGAAAAAAATCCAAACGCTAATAATATTTTTCTCTTTTTAGAAATATTTTTATCTACATCTTCTTGCTCATATGGATTATACCATAAATCCTTATTCCCTTCCTTGACCGATTCTAAAGTCCGGTAATGTATCTCTCTTTTTGGTGTCTCCACAACTTTTGTCTGTGCTTGTTTTAAAACCTTCCGTTGTTTTTGTACACTATCTGCCTCTTTTTTCTTTCTATCTTCTTGTTCTCTCAGTTTTTGTTGTCTTCTTTTTTCCTCTTCTTGTTTTTCGTACTCTCTCTTTAAAAATTCTTGCTCCTCTCTCCTTCTTTGTTCTTCTCTTTCAAGCTCTTTTTTTTGCTTATATTGCTGCTGCTGTCTATATTCTTGTTGAAGTTTTTCTCTCTCTATTTCTTGCCGTAGAAATTTTTCTTGCTCTTTCTTTCTCTCATACTCAAACCGTCTTCTTTGGTCTTTTAAAAATTGCTCCCTATTCGCTTCTAATTTTCCCGTATATTTTGTCTGTTCTCCCACACCTTCCTTAAAAGCAGCGATATTCGTTGGCTGCCTCCAATTTTTGCTCTGATAAAGTGCCCTTCCAAAACTTGCAATATCTTGATATCTCTTGTCTTGTTCTACTTCCATTCCTTTTTGAATCACATCAGAAACCAAGTCAGATACATGGATATTTTCGTCCGTTTTTGCAAGTTCTTTTAAAGTTGGCATATGATCTTCGTTCGCTCTATCTACAGAGCGTCGAGGAATCACAGCACTCATTAGTTCATACATAGTTGCACATAAGGCGTAAATATCCGTCCAAGCACCCTGTCTTCCCTTCGACTGATACTGCTCAATCGGAGCGTAGCCATGTTTTAATAAAATAGTCAAACTCTTTGTCTCATCTCCGGTTGACATTCTTGCCGCCCCAAAATCAATTAAAGTAATCTTACCCGTTCGATCTAAAATAAGATTTTCCGGGCTAATATCTCTATGTATCATTCCCTTTTCATGTATTTTTTCTAATGCACATAATACAGGCCTCATCATTTTTAAAACCTGCTTTTCGCTAAGCGGTTTTTTCCTCTTATTTAAATAAGATTTAAGCGAGATTCCATTCACATATTCCATCGCAAGATAAGCTGTCCCATTTTCTCGAAAATAATTTTCTACTCTTACAATACCTTTTAAATTTTGGAAGAAAAGTAAATTTTTTGCTTCTTTCTCAAAATTTTGCAATCCAATTTCGTAAAATTTTCTTTTCTGACTTCCACTTACAGTAATCGCACTTCCACTTGAACGGTAGACATCTCTTTGGGCAATTTCAGCAGGAAAATATTCCTTTATCGCAAGAGTCTCCCCTGTTTTTAAATTTTTTGCCAAATAAGTAATTCCAAATCCTCCCGTCCCTAGAACTTTTCCAAGAAGATAATGTTCTCCTACCATACTTCCAGGTTTTAGACATCTCGCCTGATGCCTTTTTTCACTCTCCATTTTATGATATCCACAAATTGGACAAGCTTGATTTGGATTTTCAATCTCATTCATACAGCCAAAACATATTTTATCTCTTCTCACCATTTTTATTCTTCATCCCAATCTTCCCATGAAAATTTTGGCCCACAAAATGGCACAAAGGCCAGTTCGCTATTTCCAACCGCAAGAATATCATATGGCTTTAATCTCTCACTGACCAAAACAATCTCGTCATTTAAATAAACTAGCTCTCTAGATTCTCCTGGCTGTGCGATAAAACTTTTTGTTCGTGGCTCATACAAAACTATCGCATGTTTTTTTCTAGAGACTGACTGATCGTTTTTTAATACAACATCCATATTGGCACCTCGACCGATAAAATTTCGTCCAAGCTTTAGTGGAAAACTTGTCCCCTCATCTTCCCCTTTTATACATACAAGCCAGCCAACAACGGGTTCTATCTTCATCTTCATAGAATAAAATCCCACGGTACGATTTTCGTCCGTCTCAAATGATGTCCCTGCCCCATAATTTTTTCTTTTAGAATTTACATGTACCTTTTCATACTGCGCATTCATCGCTTTTGCTCTTGTATTAATATTATTAGGATTTCCTATATCAAACCCAGTCATCCTTCCTGTTCTCTCTTGCATACATTGTGGACAGGTCTTATTTTTATTGGCATCATAAAAATGTCCTTTTTCACATTTTCTTATATCCATCCTTATTACCTCCCATCTTGTTCTCCCTGATATTTTACTAAAAGAATAGAACAATTGTCTAGTGGTTTCTTCCCATATTTTAGAACAGTTTCTGTTAATATTGTAGCTAACTGCTCAAACTTTTCACTTCCAAGCTCTAAAATATCTTGAATCTCTCTATCGGAGAAAGATTTATAAAGCCCATCACTACATAATAAAACCATATCTCCCTTTTGTAAAGAGAATGGATTTTGATTAATATCAATCAGCTTTATATTTCCCATGCCAAGATAGCTAATTAAGGCTTCTCCTCTCTTTATTTCTTCTTCATATTCCTCTATTGAAATTGCCTTTTCCCGCAAAGACTGGTCTAAAACTAGCTTATAATTATGCTCCCTTGTAATAGATACCATCTTTTTATTTCGAATCAAATAGATTTTGCTATCTCCCACTGACATATAGTATAATTTATTTTTGTAAATATAAACTGCTACAACTGTTGTTCCGCCTTGGATTGGCTTTCCCGTCTCGTCTTCTAAATCAGCAACTGCCAAATCCATTTTTTTCGCAGCTTGATAGAGAAACAGTGGAATATTGGAAATCGGATACGGTGCATTGTCAAACTGCTCCATCAATATTTTTATCGCCAGCTGACTTGCTAACTCCCCTCCTGACATTCCTCCCATTCCATCACAGACAGCTCCTAAAAATTCATCTTCTCTTAGACGATACTCCAAACTATCTTGTTGATAATCTCTAGAACCTATAATAGAAGAAAAACAAATATTTAATTCCTTTTCTTGTCTCTCTTTTTCATCTTCTGGAAAGATTTTTACTGTCACAATATCTTTCTCTTCTAGCTGTTCACAAGAAAAATCTGTACTATTTGGTGACATGAAAGAGGCATCCATCATTTCCTTGGATTTTATTTCTTGGGAAAAACTAATATTTTGTTCTTCTCCCTCGTAATAAAATTCTTCTTGTTTTTTCTTTTTTCGAAATCCAAAAAGCAAATTTTTCACCTCCCTTTCTGAGTAAATGACTCCTCGTCTTTTTCTAAGGAGCAATATGAAATCCTCATCTAAATCTCAACTCGATATGTTTTATCGGCAATTACAAGTGTATCTCCTGTTTTTAACTGTTTTTTCTCATGTACAAAACTTCCATTTAATTTTGTTCCATTTGTAGAGCCCAAATCCTCGATATATACAATACCATTTTCAATATACAAAATACAATGTCTTCCTGAAACTTTTGGGCTATTCACTACAAAATCATTATCTGCTCCTCGGCCAATATGATATTCGTTTTGTATCTCAGCCTTTTTGACGATTCCTGTATTTATATCAGATAGCTTTACTATCACCTTTTTTTCTAGCTCATTCCAAATATGGTCTTTATACCCTCTTGTCTGCTCGACTCCTTCTTTTCTCACCCCATAGTCATTTAGGTCAAATGCCGTTTCGGAATAATTTTGGTTTAGATTTTGATTTTGATAACGCTGGTTTGTGTGGTCTAAATCAAAAGAATTTCCGTAGTTTTGATAAGAGTTGTTTGCCTCTTCTTTCCTTCTTCCTTTTGCCAACCTAAAAATGATAAAAATAATCGCTATTATAATGATTAAAAAGATACTTCCAATTCCAAGTAACAAAAAGAGTTTTTTATCGCCCTCTTTGTCGTCTTCATTCCCAACTTTCTCTCTCTCTTTTTTTTCACCATTCTCTTTATTTTGTTCTGTCAATAATTTCGCATCAGACATAACCTGTCCCATTCCAGCGTCCTCCGTCGGTGCACTAAAATAAGTGTCCAAAGAAGCCGTCGGTGTTTTTCCATCTGATGTCACTTTAAGTTCTAAGTTAGAGGAAGTTCCATTTAAAAACTCATCATCGCTATAGGCAAGATCAATGACAAAACTATTTTGAATTTTACTATGCACCTGGTCATATACTGTATTAATATTATTTTGTCCCAAATTATATTTTTTTCCGCCAGAGCGCTCCGAGAGTGTATTCATTGTGCTCTCGCCCTCACTCCCACTTCTTCCTTCTAGCCAGAGACAATAAATTGGGATTCTCATCTTCTTTAGTCTATCGCTGACATCTTCCATAGAAACTCCGCCGTTCGAGTCATTTAAACCGTCCGTCACAAGAATAAGATTTCTTCTCTTTGGAAGGTCAACATCATTTCTCTGTGAGAGATTCAATCCCTCGTCCACCGCTCCATATAATTTTGTCTTCATTCCAGAATTTTCAATACTACGAATCGCCTTTTGAATGGACTTTGAATCATTACTATAGTCCAAAATTGTATTCACTTCTTCTCCAAATGTGAGAATTGCCATTCGGTCATTTGGCTTCATCTCACCCGCCCATTTTTTCATTGCCACCTTTACTTGCTTCATCTGGGCATCACTTAAAGATTTCGAGATATCCACCAAAAAAATATCTGCCACTCCCTCTTTTGTCTCATAAAATTTCTTCACACTATTTGTCGTCAATTTCTTTTGATTAAGATACCCTGCAGTATTTGTTTTCTTCATCGACTCAATCGACTTTCCATTGATATCTTCTATATCAGCATACACTCTCAAAATGTCTTTAAACAAATAAACTTGTCTAATAGATACACTATGTAAAGTATCTGCCGTAACAGATACACTCATAAAAATACATAAAATAAGAGCAAAGAGAGCATAAAATCTCTTTCTTATCATTTAGACTCCCCCCACTTAAAGTTCTCTCCACAAAATGGAATAAAAATAAGTATTGTCTCTCCAAGTTCAATTTGGTCATATGGCTCTAGCTTCATCGGATTTAATATCTCCACTCCATTTAGATACGCAATTCCGTGTCCCGTTCCATAAGAAATAGAAAAATTATTTTTTCTTGGCTCATAAGTAATAATAACATGGTTTTCTCTAGAAATACCGCTATCTCCAGGAAGAGATACATCCATACTCGGAGAGCGACCGACAAAATTTCTTCCACTTCCAAGTACAAAATCCTTTCCTTTTTCACTGCCTTTGACACAGACAAGCCATCCGACTACTTTCGTCATACTAAAAACGCCGATTGTCTTTCCACAATCATTCTCCTCTGGTTGATATCTAGCATTTTGATATCCTTCGCTTTGATATGTATCACTTTGATATCCATCGCTTTGATATCTCTCATCTTGATATCCCTCGTCCCTAAATATATCCTCAAGGTCTTCTGGCACGGTCGAGTCGTTCCATTCCTCTTTTGCAAAATCAGAAATCTCGTCTGAGATACCCATATCAATCCTCTCCTCTTTGAAAAAATCATCAAAATCCATAGGAACTGTCTTATCATCGTTTGCATCTTCTATCTCTCTAAAATTTTGCTCTGCCTGATAACTTCCCATATCCTGCCCAAAAGCAATATTATCATTTGCCTCAAGTGCCACTGTACTCCCAATTTCCTCTAGTTCCTCTGGCATGACTGCCATTGTCTTATCATTTTCATCATTATTATTTGCACAGTACGGACAAGTTATATATTTTGATCCATCAAAAAAATGTCCCTTAAAACAGCGTTTCATTTCCATACTTTTTTCATCCTTCCTTTTATATTAAGGGGCATCCCTCCCCCTTATAAACTACCTCACTTAAAATAAACAGTAATTGCACTATAATTATCACTTGTCGGAGTTAAATTTTTCTCAACAATTGCCGTCATCTTCTCTAACCACTCTTTTTCTGTCTTACTTTTTCTTGCGGTGTATTCCACATCTTCCTCCGTCACATACTTCCAAAACCCATCTGTACAGAGCAAAAACTTTGTATGCTTATCTATAGACATCACTTGAGAAATCTGAGGTGCATATTTTTCTTTTTCTCCTAGTATTTTCAAAAGTTTATTTTGGTCTGGGCTATTTCGAATATCACTATAATACGGAATCTCCCCAATCTGATAAGAGACAAAAGCAACAGAATGGTCATCTGTAATTTCATAAAGTAATTTTTTACGCAGACGATATAATCTTGAGTCCCCCAGATGTCCCCAAACGGCTTTTTTTCCATCTGTTATAAGGACAACGATTGTTGTTCCCATATTTTTGCAACTCTCATCTTTTTCTTTTCTCTGCACAATAGCATTTTGCGCGTAATCTAGATAACTCTTTAACATCTGCTGTGAAATTTCTGGTCTTCTCACAAAACAATCTAATACTGCTTTTACGGCCGTCTGCGAAGCAATTTCTCCGCTTCCATGTCCACCTAGACCGTCCGCCACAACATAACAAGAAATAGCTCCCTGATGTGCCTGTCCTATATAATCTTCGTTTTTTAATCTTCCGCCTCGTTTACTTATTCCAGCTGCCGCCATCTTATATCAACTCCACTCTAAATACATTGCTAGAATCTCCAATATAAAACTCATCTCCACTTTGTAATACTGCAGGCTGAGATGGCTCGATTCTCTCATTCTCAATCCATGTCCCATTACTAGAATTTAAGTCTGTCAAAATAAAATACTGTTGCCCAAAATCATAGGAAATACTACAATGTCTCCTACTTATTTTTTTATTCTTAGGAAATACAATTTGACACTCTCCCGAATTTCTTCCAAACCAGATTGTCTCCCCAGGTTCTATTGGAAATTGAAAACCGCCAAACTCACCTTGTACTCCCACAATATATGGTTTTAGCTGATTTTTATTCTTATTTTTTGACTTTATAAAGATAAAAATAAGAGTAAAACATCCAAAAACAATCGCCAAAATTCCAACTAAAATCCAATTTATCTGAACTGTTTTATATTGAATACCTTTTTCTTCCAAAAAATAAATCAGCTCTTTTTCTGTGATAATTGCCCCGCTATTTCCATTATAGAAATTTACTCCAACGACATATCCCGTTTTATCAAGCGCAGGTCCGCCTAAATTCTTTTTATCAAGCTTTGCATCCGTCTCATAAACCGAGATTGCATCTCTTCCCTCCGTCACGACCATTTCTTTTTGGGAAATAATCTTCCCCCTTACATCCTTTATCTCTTCCTCATCAAACTGGTATCCAACTAGATAAATACTAGTCTCATTTTTTTGTTTCTCCTTACGGATTGGAAGCAGTTTTATATCATCAAAATCTTTTGAAAGCTCTAAAATTGCCACATCCTGTGTCGGAAAATACCCAACCGCCTTGGCATCGACCGTCTGTTCTTTCCATTTTACCTCAATATGTTTTTTATTTGCCTCCACAAGATGATAGGAAGTGACAATATACATTTTCTTTTCTTTCTCCTCTTCCTCTCTTACTTGCTTTGACACAGCAAAACCTGCTCCCATTTCCTCTCCCACATCTGTCTTGCAAACTACCTGCACCACATTTTCTGCCGCCGTCTTTACAGCTTTTGGAATAGAATCCTCTGCGTTTACTGGGAGATAAGAAAAGACGAAGAACGCCAAAAATAATAGGATTTGATATATCGGAAATTGTTTTCTCATCTTTTCCATCCTTTCCTCTTATCCGTCTCTTATATTTTTACTGATGTTGTTGTAAAAATTTTACATTTTCTTTTTCATATTTATTAAATTTTTCCTCGATTTGACTATCGTCTTCTGGCTCTATCGTTCCCTCATACCAATCCTTTGAATCAAAATATTCTTGAAGAGATTTCGTATTAAACTTCCTTCCATATCTCGCATAAATCTCATTTTTGCCTATGCGAATATCTTCTTTAGGAATTCCCTCTAAATCAGCTTCATCTAAATATCTTGTATTACTATAGGGAAAAATATAGTCCAATTTATCTTGCAATCTTTTATTATTGTCATAGAGCATTTTTAACATCATGATACCAACTATTATGACCGCAACAAAAATGAGAAGACTAAGAATAAGAATTATTTTCTGATCTCTTGAGTTTTTTGCTCCTTTTTTTCTCATTACTTCTTTTCTATAATCCAAGGTTTTTTCCCCCCCCCGCTATCGTTCCTCTTTGCCTAGACTTGCAAAATATTGATCAACGCCGTCTGCAATTCCTCTTGCCATAATAAATTGATTCTTCTCATCTGCCATATACAAGTCATCATGTTTATTGCTCATATACCCCATCTCTAAAATAGTAACCGGTACCTGACTCCAATTTATTCCTGACATCGTATCTGTCTCTATAATACTTAATTTCTTAAATCCAGTCGCCTTACAATAGCCATCTAAAACACATTCCGCCAAAGTCTTAGATTCCTCATATAACTCGCCTACATAAGGATTATTGGCCGTCGAAATCATTGTGCGACCTCCACTCACAGAGGAGCCTCCGTCTTCTCCGTCCGCGTGAATGCGAATAAATATATCCGCTCCACCTTCCGCCGCCAATTTCGCTCTCTCAGAATTACTGATGGCGGTATCATTATCCTCTCTTGTCATAAGAACTTGATAGCCTCGCTTTACTAGCTCATCCCTAAGTTTTAGGGACACATCCAAATTCAACTGATACTCTGGAAGATCTGAGTAATTTCCACTTGTCCCAGACGTTGCCTTTGCCTTTGTCTTGCTTGAGCCAGGAGCAACTGGCTCTTGCGCAGACATATCTACATTCCACCCTTGATGTCCAGGGTCAATTGCGACGATTTTTTGATTGCTTTGTACTGGGGCAGCAGCTTCCTCCTGCTTTTGATCTTGCGTAGAAAATTCTACTTTCTCAGAAGAAGCCAAATCTTCCCCCTCCCCAGCTTGATTTTCCTTTGAAGCCATCTCTTGTTCACTTTTTTGTTCTTCATAAAATGCTTCTTGTCGGTTTTGCTCTAGCTCTTTATTTTTCGCTTTTAAACTTTTATTTTCCTTTAATAATAATATAGCCATAGCTGAGATGACAAAAATTGCAGCTACTATCGCTATCCATATAATAATTAGTGCAATTTTAGTCCCGCTTTCCTTACTTTTTTCCATCTTTCCTCTCCTTCTGCCTTCCTACTCATAACGTTTTAAAAATTTTACATTTTCTCTCTCATAGTCGTTAAATCGGTTCTCAATATAGGAATCATTGCTTGGAGCTATCGTACCATAATACCAAGATTGCCTATTAAAATAAGCCTGAATATCAGAATTATTAAATCTTCTTCCATGTCTCGCATAAATTTCATTTTTTGCAAGCTTAATTTCCCAGCTGGATAATCCTGCAATATCACTATATCCGATATATCTGCTATCACTTCCTGGAATAATATACTCGCTGCTAGTAATCACAGGAGCTTTGGCAGCTGTGACAGGAGCGGAAGTCGCAGGAGCTACTACTGTAGGAGCTTGTGTTGTAGGCGCTGCTGTTGTAGGAGCCGCTGTCGTTGCCTCTGTCGTTGTCACTTCCTCTTTCGTTGTCTCCTCTACTTGGCTCTTATTATTCGCTGAATCATCCGTTCCCATTGCAATCTTCATCATCATCACTCCTCCAATGCCAACTAGGGCAATTAATGCAATCAAAAGCCCAATAATAATTGGCTGAGCAGAGGATTCTCCACCCTTAGAAGTTTGCTGATAATTTCCACCGCCATTATATTGATTTCCATAGTGTCTTGGCTCTGGAGTTGGCTCATAGATAGTCGAATCCACATTAGAATTCATCCGATTACTAACATAATTTTGGTTGACACGATAATTTTCTCCCTGATACTGATTATTCACAGAGAAAATAGCATCATATAATTCCTGTATGCTCTGCCAACGATTTTGCGCCAATACCGCCATTCCCTTCATAATAGCATATTCCTGACTCTGGCTGATGGAAACTCCAAGCTGAGATGGACTTAAAAGCTCATCTCTTCCCATGCGGTCTAGAGATTCTATCGGCTTTTTTCCAGTGATTGCACGGTACATCGTGGCACAAAGAGCATAGACATCCGTCCAAGGACCTTGATGTCCCCTTGTCCGATACTGCTCCTCTGGCGCATATCCTGGCTTTAGCATAATGGATAAACTCTTCTCTCCACCCGACACTTCTCTTGCCGCTCCAAAATCAATTAATTTCACATTAGAATTTGTCGTAATTCTAATATTATCTGGACTAATATCTCTGTGAATCAATCCTTTACTATGTACAGCAATCAACGCCTTCATAACCGGTCTCATCATCTCAAAGACACTCTCCACCGGAAGTTTCCCACCATTTCTTCGCAAGAAACTTCCAAAATCTTCGCCATCCAAATATTCCATGACAATATAGGCAGTTCCATTTTCCTTGAAAACGTCTTTTACGGATACGATACCTTCCATATCATCAAATTTCGCTAAAATTCTCGCCTCATCAAAAAACTTTTCTCTTCCTTTTTCATAAAACTGTGCCTTATTTCCTGATAAGACAGATACATTATCTGTTCTTCCTACGTCTCTCGTTACAAATCCGCTTGGAAAATATTCTTTGATTGCGAGTGGAATCTCTAAGTTTAGATTCCAGCCAATATAAGTAATTCCAAATCCGCCCTCACCTAAAGCTCTCCCAACCATATATTTTCCATTTAAAATGGTTCTTGGCTGTAAATGATGCAGCGGTGCTTCGTAATGCTCTAAGTCAAAATGACAGTAAGGACAAGTTCCCTTATTCGGCTTTTTTTTCATGCATCCCATACAGAGTAATTCTAAATCGTTCATATCTTCTCTCCTTTTTTCAATTTTTCCGATTATTATTTCCTCTTCTATACAAAAAAGGGGTTATTTATCCCTCTCCTTTTAGTTATTTATTATATCACAAATTGTTATATAAAGTAAATTCTCTTTTTCTTAGATTCCACTATGGCAAAATGGCGAAACTGGCAGGGGAGACGCTAATTTTTCTCCAAATAAAAAATTCACCAGAATGTCTTTTTATTGTAAAATATTTTTCCCAAACTTTTACAATCAAAAGATATTTTGATGAATCTACTTCCTTAATTTTAAACTTCTCTTTTCTAGACCGCTTAGCCTCAAAAACGCAAGACAGTATCTGCGTACCGTTAAATTTAAGTTCCAAAATTTTTTGTATAGCCGATACCACCATGTTTTTTCATCTACATAGCGTCCGTTTCTAAAAAATCCCTGCGCCACGGCAAGAATCTGCTCTTCCTCTACCTGTTCTTCTAGCTTCCACTGGTGATCTCCACATACCAAAAATGTATTCTCTTCCATGACTTTTATAATTCTGTGCAAAACAAGTATGCCATTTTTTCTTCGGTAGAGAATGATATCTCCTTTTCTTAATTGCCTTCCCTCTCTCGACACAAGCTGCACCCGACTCTCTCCTTCTTTAAAGAGGGGCCACATACTCGTTCCCTTAATCGGCACAATCGCATAGCCAAGTTCCCTCAGACAATTTTCTAAATTCCCCATCTGTCTCATCGCACCAACATATGACAAGAATCCAGCTCTAAAAGAAATGCGTCCACATCTGCCTCCACCTGCTTTGGTTCTATCTCATACTCCTTTGCCAAACTTACAATCAGACTTTCTCTGTCTGTATCTTGCTGCAGTATATTGCAAATAAATTCACCCGTATGATTTAGCACTATCATTCCATTAAAGTCTGTCTCCCTGCTAGAAAGCGGCATAAGCACCGTATTTCCATTTACCTTTCTTAAAATATAATCTTTTATCAGACGCATAGCCTTCCTCTCTCATTCTCGTTTATTATTCTATCGTCGTATTTGTTCCACCCATCAACTCATTCAACGCATTTGCCGCATACTCTGGAGTTGGTGGCAGTGGTTCATTTACTCCCCCACTTTCTGTCAATATCTGGTCATTATCGTCAAATCGATACACCTTCGCCTTTGGCGGCTCATATGCTCTTTTATTCTCACTCATCGAGTTCCCTTCCTTTCATCACTCTGTATGAGAGTTTTGCCGCTTCCCATTCTTTCGTGCAGCTCATCTCATATATCCCTATCTTTGCCACTATTTGTTCCATCATATCCAATAATACATTCATCCCATCGCTCTCTCTTGGGCGCCAAGTATTATTTAACATCAAAGCTAATGCCCTATCTTTTGTCAATTTCCAAATTTCATTTTCACTGCCCTGCTTTAAAAAACAGATTCCTTTTAACGGAACTCCCCGATTTACCTGCAAGTTTGTCTTTCCCGCAAACGGAGTTCCCCACACAGTAATCTTCTCTTCTTTTGGCCAAATCACCGGCTTATCGTCATTTAAAATATAGCTTTTAGGAAATAAGTTTCTCCAAAGAGCTGTATGCGTCGATTTCCCCGTCCCAGAAGGCGCACAAAAAAGATAGGCTTCTCCCTCATAGACGATGGCAGAAGCATGGAGGAAAAAACGACCGTGCCTTACTATCTCCCGACAAAATGCTGCACTATAGCAAATATATTCCATCTCCTCCTCCGAAGTTTTCCCCATCACAATCCGCGCTTTATCATATGGATTTGGCTTTATTTTCATAATAGGTTCGCCAGAAGATTGATAAGATTCACTCTGCCTTATCAGACGCCCAAACTTTGGCTCCATCTCTACTTTTAATCCGGCAATCTCATATATCATCTTCTGGCTTCCTTTCTCTCTTAAAAATATATACTATCTTAATATACTATCTTATTCAGACTTATTGTGGATAGTGGGATTTACCCCTATACTCTCCTGAGGCTGTATTAACTACACCATTATCATTGGTTACTTTTGTTCCTGCTGTTCCGTTAACAGTAATCGTAGCGGTAGCTCCTGGGGCATAGAGGTTGTCGATAATAAAACCATATTGTTTATCTGCTTCCAGTCCCGTTGCATCCCAGTAATAAGTAAGCGTTGTTGCTCCACTGATTTGCTCAATCCTTCCCTTATTGTACGAAACTCCAGCACTGTCTTCCAAAATAGAATTTCCATTGCCTGTAAAACTTCCAGTACCTCCTACTTTTACATAGGCAGAAGCTGGCACTGTCACAGTAATCTGGATGGTACTTACATCTGTCACCGTATTCAAGGAATACTTAAATCCAGTGGCGATTGTATTGCCGAATTTATTATCGAGACCATAGTCATTTGTATTCTTTCCAGTTCCTGCGTTTCGACCATCAAATGCAGATGGAATCTGTGTTTCTTTACTCTCCGCGATAAAAGAGAGGTAAACTTGATTCTCTACCGTTGGTTTATATTCAATCTCAAACCTTGCGTAGTAAGTAACTCCGTTCGTTGCCGATGTCGTCGTGGTAGAATATGTGGCATTCGTACTTAGCTGATTACCGCTACCATCATACCAGCCGAGGAATTTATAATTTGTATTTACAGTTGCTTTAGAGCTTGCAGCAGCACCATTTACATCCGTCACAGATGCTACAGATACCTTACCGCCAACATTATTGGTCTTAAAACTTCCGTTGGCTTGCTTTGTCTGTGCCACAAATTTTACAGTATACGTCTTTTCAAAACGCGCATAGTATGTGGCATCCCCTGTTGTTGTATAACTAATGGTTGCACCGTTATTGGTCAACATATCGTCCGTAACTTTATTGCCATCAGAGTCATACCATCCGACAAATTTATATCCTGTTCCTGCCGTTGCTGTGGAGCTGATTGACATTCCAGCTGCATCGGTGTAAGTATAACGACCAAGCGTTCCGATTTTATCATCTGTCGTATCCTTCCATGTATCTCCATCTTTTACCTGGCGGATATAGGTCTGTGTCACACTTCCAGAAAATCTCGCATAGTAGGTGTTTACACTTTCTTTTGTTTCAACATAGCTGTAAGTAGTGTTCGTAGTAACCAAATTTCCTTCCGAATCATACCAGCCCTCAAATGTAAAACCATCTTTGGCTGTTGCTTTGGCAGTTACCATCTCATCAGTTGTCGCATGGTAGGATTTGCCGCCTTTTCCACCATATGTAGCATCATAATTCGTGTCCGATTTATTTGTTACACTAGTGATTTCCACTGTTCCACCATTATCAGAATCTATATATGTGCTACCACTATTTACCTGAGGGATAAATGCCTGACGCCAGCGCCACTGTGCTACCATGGTAAGACCCATATGGACATTTGCATACGCTCTTGTTTCTCCACTATCTGTCCACTGAACGCCAGTAACTTCATCTCCATTTTTGATGATAGTTTCTGTTAATGTCACATCTTTACCAAAAATCTTAAAATACTGTGCGGCCAGTTTACCCGATGCTCCAATAATAGAGTAATTACAAGCAATCGTATGTTCTGCTGGAAGTAATAAACTGCCTAATTGGTTCGCATTCACTTGATCTACACCTTCTGGAATATTCTCTACCGTATCACCAGTCAATAGCCATCCCATAAACTTCCAGCCATCATTTTGACCGTCTGCCGCATAAGATACATACGGAGAAATAAATATTGTATCAGAATTACTTCCTGTAGCTGGCTTAAAACTGTATACATTGGCTGCTTCTGAAGTATTATAAATTCTATTCACTACATACGGTTTTCCACCATTTGGATCATATGTGACCGTTGGACTCTTGATAAAGATAAAATGTAAATCCGTCGCCGAGGTAATATCATTCAGATAATAGGTATAAATGATATCACCATTCGCATTCGTCGATTTGAGCCATTTTCCCTTCTTCTGCTCTCCTGTTAGACTTCCAGTATCTTCGATTTCATTTCCAGCTTTTAGCAAAAATTTCGTTTCTGGTTTTCCATCTGCACCTTGAACGGTATAATAGACACCGACAAACTCACATCCATCATCTGCATCATTTTTCTTTATAATACCTTGAATCTTAAGTGCTTCTCCGTCTTTTACATATGTAGCCAACTTTTCGTCAATAGAAACCTTATGACCAGTTTCGCTGCCTTCCCCCTCAGTTGTTCCATCACTGCCACCGATTACAGCACTTCCATGTGCAGTTGAACTTCCTGATAGTGGATGATAAATCTGGAATTTAATATTGTCAAGGAAGTTACCATAGGTCTTTCCTTGGTTATCCTTACATCCAACAGACACGAAGCCAAATAAAGTTTCGGTCTGTCCTGCTGGCACGGTATAGAGATAATACTTACCCAAATCCATGGATTTACCGCCAGAGTTAGTATTAGATTCAGAGCTAGATTCAGGGCTAGAAGAACTCTCTGCATTGGATCCATAATGCCCCCATGGATTCTCTCCACTTGTTGTCTTACCGTCTGCCATAATCCAGATATGCCATTCTTCCGTATAAATCGTACTTGGAGTTAAACTAAATGCGTTATTTCCCGCATTGTCCACAAAGGCACCAGCTTTTTCAAATTTTTTACTATAAACGATAAACTGCTCGCCTAACCCCTGTGTAGATTTTACACTCGTCTTTCCCTGAGCAATCAGCCAGTCCACCATCTGCATTAGTTGATCACGCCCAGCCTTATTTGGTTTCGACGGATCGACCGACTGTTTTGGTCCAATCACTAAAGCCATCGTATCCATAGTAGTACGACCACCGTGATCTAGTCCCCACTCGTATATGCTAGATGGACTTGTCTTTACATTCTGGTATAGGGTACTTTCCTCGTCCGCATTCAGTTCCGCAGCATAACTTCCAGCTGACGGCTTTAATGTCACACCATTAATATAAGTGCCTGTATTTTCTCTAAATAATTCAATCTTCCCTTCAAAGGCGGTCGTATTCCAAGAGGAAACGGCACTTTGATCTGGTTGGGAATAAGCATTAGTCCATGTCTGTCCCTCCTCAAAACTACCATTTTGCAGTTTTCTATTGTCTGTTGCAGTACTCTCCTCTGCATATACAGTTTCTCCAGCCACTCCCATAACTAGACAGAGTACAAGCAAAATTCCATATAGTTTTTGGAATATTTTATTGCGTTTTTGCTTCTTTTTTACTTTCATTCCTTTTTCACTCCTCACTTTCTTCTCTCTTTTATCTAAAATATTCTAAATCCAAATAATCCCATGCGGTACTTTCATTATACAATAAAATGGAGCTAATTACCATACCCTATTTATTATTTTATCGTTATTGTAAAATATTACCAGTTAGAGGGCAAGAATAACTCTACTATTTTGTATCATACCTTTTCCTTCCTGTCTTGTCAAATTGCTCAAAAAGATTTATACTAAATAAAGGTTCACGAGGGAGCGCAGTGTGACTGACTATAAATAAGTTGAGGTGAAAAATATGAATCAGACAGAGACTTCTCTCAAAGGTTGGGGACTTTTGAGTAAATATCGAGTGGAATTGATGGGATTTTCTATCATTTGGATTATCTTATTTCACGGATATCGAAATAATATGATTTTTCCAGGGAAATTAAATATACTTAATTTTATTTTTTCAAAAGGTGATTGCGGAGTTGAAATTTTTCTTCTCTTATCTGGTTTAGGCTTATACTATTCTTTTAGCAAAAATCCTGATTTATCTTGTTTTTATAAAAACAGAATAAAAAGAGTCATTTTGCCTTATCTCCTAGTTTCTGGAGGTTTTTGGGTTGGACAAGACTTAATTTATCACAAAAGTATCTCTGCCTTTGTGAAAAATATTACTCTCTACTCCTTTTGGAGAAGCGGATATACCAGACTTTGGTATTTTGCACTCCTTATTCCCCTCTATCTCATTTTTCCTATTCTATATTATTATATTTATGGAAAACAAGGACGTTCAAAAAAACAAGTACTTCTTCGCTCTGGCATTTTAATCATACTCGTTTTGTTTTTAAACCTCTCTGTCCGCTATCTTTCTAAATCCTACTATACGCTCATAGAAAGCGCCCTGTCTCGAATCGTTATTTTTCTTCTGGGAATTTTAGTAGGAAGCTACGCTAAGCGAAATGAAAATGTCAGCTATGGAACTATAGTATTTTTCATACTGGCATACAGCACTCAATTATATGACTATGAAAACGACATGGGAGATATGTTTCGTCGTTGCTGGTATATTCCTCTTTCCTTTGTCGTATGTTTTGTCTTAATTTATTTTTTTGAACTGCTAAAGCTAAAGGCAAAACCAACTTCTGCTCTCTCCAAAATATTGACTATGGCGGGAAAATATTCTCTTGAGCTTTATATTGTTCACATATGGATGAGAAAAATAATATATGCCGTTCCTATCGATTATCATTTTCACGGGATAAACCTCAATAAATTTGGAATATTTAGTTATTGTCTGGTCATAATTTCAAGCCTGATTATTACTTTTTTCTTTGCACAAATGGAAAAGCTCCTTTTTGGCAATCGAGTTTCTACTTCTAAATAAAAAAGATAATATCTCTATATTAGAATAGTCGACCTGTCCAAAAAGGAGCTATGTCTCCTCTAGTAGCGAATCTGAATTCCCTGCTCTTCAATATAATCCGCCAATTCCTGACTTGCTAAATCTGCCCAGTCATCGGCGATTCCCATTTTTTCCTCATCTTCTAGGCGTTCTTCTCTTAATTTCTCTTCTCTATCTTTTTCTGTCATAGATTTTCCTTCCTTTCTCTCCAAAGAATGTCCTCTACATTCTCACTGTAATATCGCATAGGCGATAACTCCCTAAATAACAAAAAAAGCCGACTCTAAAAACTAGAATCGACTTCCTCGTCGTGTTTCTTTTGTTAAATTATAGATTAGAAATCTATTTTTGTCAAGAATCGCCTTCCAATTTGACTAAATAGAAAAAGAATACATATCCCCTCGGTCTGTGACAATCTCATATCCGATGGATTCTATTCTCCTTTGCAGACATCCCTTACATTCTGCTGCCTCCTCGCCCGTACAAATTTTATTATCATATAAATCGTACTGCTTGCGGTTTTCCACTGGAGAGAGATTTGGCATGACAACATTAGCCCCAGCCAATATTCCTTTTTCCCTGCCTCTTGGGTCCATTGTTCCAAGTGCTGTCGTGGCAGGGAGCAAAACTTTTGGAAGCATAATTCTTATAACAGATAATAAAAACAATGTCTGTACCACACTTCCCGCCTTTTCATTGGCAAATTTTGTGCTGTGATGGGGAACAAACGGTCCTATCCCGACCATATGAGGCTGGAGTTCTCTTAGAAAAACTAAATCGTCTGCCAGCGTTTCCACCGTCTGTCCAGGCGAACCTACCATGAATCCCGCCCCCACCTGATAGCCAAGCTCTTTTAAATCATAGAGACATTGCTTTCTGTTTGCTAAGCTCATCTTCTCTGGATGGAGTTTCCTATAGTGCTTCTCATTTGCCGTCTCGTGGCGAAGAAGATAGCGGTCCGCCCCCGCTTTCTTAAACTTTTTATAACTGTCATAGGATTTTTCTCCGAGCGAGAGGGTTAGCGCAACTTCTTTATAGGCCGACTTAATCGACTCAATAATATCCACCATCTTTTCATCCGTAAAGTAGGGATCTTCTCCCCCCTGCAAGACAAATGTTCGAAAACCTAATTTATATCCATTCTCACAGCAAGCCAAAATCTGCTCTTTTGTGAGTCGATAGCGAACTGCATCTTTATTGCTAAGGCGAATTCCACAATAATAACAATCATTTTTGCAATAATTCGTAAACTCAATCAGACCTCTTGTATAGACTTTATTCCCATAATACTTTTGTCGAAGCCTCACTGCTTCCCTCGCAAGACGGTTCGCTATCTCTTCCTCCTCCATATGCTGGAGCAATTGTATATATTCTTCCCTTGTCAAATCTTGTCCATCTATCAATTTTTCCACTGCGTCCATCTTGATTTACCCCATTTCCTACTAATTTAGTATATATTTTAACATTCTTTTTTCTGACTGTCAACTTCTTCCGCCTGGGAAAATCAAAATCTGGCAGAGCTCTCTACTTCCTATTTTCCTTTCTTCACTGCTTCTTGTTTCTCTATTCCCTATTTTCCCAAAATATCAGCTAAGTCCTGCTCTGGTGTTGTGGTAGGGGCAATATGATAATTTTCCACTAAGAAATTTAGTACATTTGGAGATAAAAATGCTGGTATACTTGGCCCAAGTTTAATATTTTTAATTCCAAGATGGAAAAGAGTAAGTAAAATACAGACTGCCTTTTGCTCATACCAAGAAAGTACCATAGAAAGAGGCAAATCATTTACCTCGCACTCAAACGCCTTGGCAAGTGCCACTGCTACTTGAATTGCCCCGTAGGCATCATTGCACTGCCCCATATCCATAATACGTGGAAGCCCGCCGATTGTCCCAAGGTCTAAGTCATTAAAGCGATATTTTCCGCAGGCGAGTGTCAAAATAATCGAATCTTTTGGCGTTTGCTTTACGAAATCGGTATAATAACTTCTTTGCTTTTTGGCTCCGTCACATCCGGCAACTAGGAAGAAATGCTTGATTGCACCTGTCTTCACAGCTTCCACTACCGTTTCTGCCGCATTTAAAATGGTATTCTTTCCAAATCCTGTAAGCATTACTTTACCGCCGTTAAGTCCAGTAAACTGTTTCTCCTCATCGAATCCGCCAAGCTCTAACGCCTTTTCGATAACTGGTGTAAAATCTTTCTCTTCTCCGATATGAACCATTTCGGGATAAGATACTACTTCCGTTGTAAATACACGGTCCCTATAGCTATCCTTTACTGGCATGATACAGTTTGTTGTGTAGAGAATTGGCGCTGGAAGGTCTGCAAATTCCTTTTGCTGATTTTGCCATGCAGTTCCGAAATTTCCTTTTAGATGAGGATATTTGCGAAGCTCTGGGTAGCCATGTGCCGGCAGCATCTCGCCATGTGTATAAATATTAATTCCTTTCCCCTTTGTCTGCTCTAAAAGCTGTTTTAAATCATATAAGTCATGACCTGTTATGACAATAAACGGTCCTTTTTCTACTTTTAGGGAAACCTCCGCTGGCTCTGGATTTCCAAACGTCTGTGTATTTGCCCTCTCTAAAAGCTCCATACAAACTAAATTTTTTTCTCCAACTTCCATCACAATAGGAAGAAATTTATCCATCTCCCAGTCTTGTGCCAAAATAATCAGTGCTTTTCTAAAGAAAGCATTTACCTCCTCACTCTCATAGCCAAGCACCATTGCATGATAGGCATACGCCGCCATTCCACGGATACCAAATAAAATAAGAGATTTTAAAGAGCGAATATCTTCATCTGCTGCCCAAATTTTCTCCATATCATAGTCATCTGTATTTCCACATTTTGCTATACAGCTCATACAAGAAGGAGAAATCTTATCTTTTTCTGCCTTTACCTTTTCTATCATCTTATTAATTGTATCATTATTGAAATTTACATTCGTAATTGTTGTAAAAAGTCCCTCCAAAATAATGCGGTTCGTCTCTTTTGTAATCGGATTGTTTGCACATACTTTGGCAAGCCCAATTAACGCACCTGTTAATTCATCTTGTAATTTTGCCGTATCCGCCTTCTTTCCACAGACACCTACTTTTCCCTGACAACCTTTTCCACCTGCTGTCTGCTCACATTGAAAACAAAACATAATTTTTTCTTCCTTTCTTTTTTCTTTATGATTTAATTAAGATTATTTGATAAATCTAAAAAATTTGCTTATTGACTTCATAATCGGAGTATACTACAATAAAAACAACTTGTCCGTTGTAATTACAACATAAATTCTTTTTTTAGGAGATTTTAATTATGAATGAAAATTTATTACTTCCTACACTATTATTTCGAGGCATAAAAAAGGAAGAACTCTCTACAGTTCTTACTTGTCTTTCTCCCGTCACAAAAACTTTTCAAAAGGGAGAGATTATTTTTCATATTGGGGATGTCATTCATGATATCGGCGTAGTTTTATCTGGCGGCGTTTATCTTGAGCATATTGATATCTGGGGAAATACAACTATTTTAGACCATATCGGAACTGGTCAGATATTTGCGGAAGCTTACGCCTGCTCTTTATCAGAGCCATCTATGATAAATGTCATCGCCGCCGCAAACAGTGAGATTTTATTTTTAAATACAGCGAGAGTATTAAAGACTTGCTCAAACGCCTGCATCTATCACTCCCGCATAATCCAAAATCTTCTCATGATATCTGCCCAAAGAAACTTAAATCTGTCCAAGAGAATTTTCCACACAACTCCAAAATCAATCCGAGCTAAAGTATTATCCTATCTCTCTTCGCAGGCAATCAAACTTGGAAAATATGAGTTTAAAATTCCTTTTAATCGCCAACAGCTTGCGGACTATCTCGGTGTGGACCGAAGTGCGCTCTCAAGTGAACTGTCAAAAATGCAAAGAGAGGGAATCATCGAGTATGAGAAAAATTATTTTCGCCTAAAGCAAAACCCTTAAAATCCAATGTGAAGATACCCTATCTATCTTCACGGGTTTTATATGTCTTTTTCCCCTTTATAAGGCTCTTATACGCTGGACGAATAATCTTATCTGCCGTCACGAGCTCCTCGATTCGATGTGCACTCCAACCGACAATTCTGGCGATTGCAAAAAGAGGAGTATAAAGTTCTCTTGGAATTCCAAGCATATCATATACAAAGCCACTGTAAAAATCGACGTTTGGACTTACTCCCTTATAAATCTTTCTCTCTTTTGCGATTAAGCTTGTCGCTATATCCTCAATCTTTTGGTATAACGCCATATCGGCATCTCTTCCCTTAGCCCTCGCAAGCTGCTCTACAAATCCCTTAAATACAACCTCTCTTGGGTCAGATAGGGAGTAAACGGCATGTCCCATTCCATAGATAAGCCCCTTCTTGTCAAAGGCTTCTTTGTTCAAAATCTTGTGTAAATATGCCTCGATTTCTTCCTCATCCTCATAATTAGAAATATGAGTCTTAATATCATCCATCATATTCATAACCATAAGATTTGCACCGCCGTGCTTCTTTCCTTTTAGAGATGACATCGCAGCCGCAATCACAGCGTACGTATCTGCTCCAGATGTCGTCACAACTCTCGTCGTAAAGGTAGAGTTATTACCTCCTCCATGCTCCATATGAAGCAGTAGGGCAATATCTAGCACTCTCGCCTCAAGCTCTGTAAACTGCATATCTCCTCTTAACATTCGAAGAATATTTTCTGCAACTGATAAATCTGGGTCTGGATTATGAATATAGACACTTCCCCCATTATCACGGTAATTATAAGCGTGGTATCCATATACTGCCATCATTGGGAAAGTGGCAATTAATTGGATGCTCTGTCTTAGAACATTGCTAAATTCAAGATTCTCCTTCTCATTATCATAAAAAGCGAGTGTCAAAATACATCTCGTCATTGTATTCATAATATCAATTTCTGGTGCTTTCATAATGACATCACGGACAAAGCTTTTTGGAAATGTCATACTGGCGTTAAGCATCCTGCTAAACTCTTTTAACTGCTGCTCATTTGGCAATTCTCCAAATAAAAGCAGATAAGCACCCTCCTCGAAAATATATCTTTTTTTAATTCCTCCCCTTACTAAATCTTTTACATCGTAACCTCGGTATAAAAGTTCTCCATCGTCAGGAACCTCTCTTCCGTCAACCATCTTAAAAGCGCGAATGCTGGAAATATTGGTGAGTCCTGTCAATACACCTTTTCCGCTTTCATCTCTTAAGCCTCTTTTTACACCTAAATCCACATAAAGTTCTTTGTCTATCGCGTCATTTTTCTCGCATAGCTTTATCTGTTTTTTTGTGTATTCCCTCAAATCAATCATAAATAGTTCCTCCCATTCATTTTATTATACTTTCACAGCAAATCATTATGGTTCGCTAGTGAACTATCTGTGAGTATTATAATAAAGCATTTTTTTCTTTTTGTCAATTCTAGAAAAACATGTTCACAAAAAACTCACGAAATGCCTCTATCTTTTATATTGAACCGATATATCTAAAAATTCTCGTTCTCCGCTGATATAATCTTGATATACAATCTCTGGATCTTGCCCACGAAACACTCTACATATACCACAAGATTCACAATCTGACTTGCAACGAAATTTTTGACGAATATAGTTTTCTCTCTCTTCTTTTGTCGACTCTTTTATTTTAGGTGGTCGCATACATTCCTCCTCCTCTCTTATTTTAATTTTTTTCCTTATATCTTATCAGATTATGTCCCATATTTCCACTTGAATTATTATCAAGTATCCACTATGGCTTAATCATCATCTTGAATGTCTGACAGCTTTATGATAATCTATATTCAGAATAGATATATTATCATCTTTTGCACCGGAAAGGAGTGGATAAAATATGAGCAAAGTGTTTAACGTAACAGGAGACTGCAAACCTGACATTCACTATATGGTGAACATTACAGAAAAACTAAAGCAAATTAAGGCAATGGTTGATGAAGGTCAATATTTTACGATAAACCGTGCTAGGCAATATGGGAAAACTACGACTTTAGCAGCTTTAGAAAAATTTCTTAGTCACGAATACTATGTAATTAATTTAGATTTTCAGATGCTCGGGCATGCGTCTTTTGAGACAGAACAAATATTTGTAGAAGCATTTTCAAATGAATTACTGGAATATACCGATTTCTTACCAGAGGAAATACAAGTAAAATTAGAAAATCTCATAACAAATACTTCCAAAAGAAATACATTGCAAAATCTTTTTCGGATTCTAAGTGAATGGTGTCGAACTGTTCAAAAACCTATTGTTCTAATGATAGATGAAGTAGACAGTGCAACAAATAATCAAGTTTTTTTAGATTTTCTCGCTCAGTTAAGAGGATACTATATGAAGCGTAATAAGTTGCCTACATTCTGGTCAGTAATTTTGGCTGGTGTGTATGATGTAAAAAATATTAAGAGAAAAATCAGACCTAATGATGAACATAAAATGAACAGTCCATGGAATATTGCGGCAGATTTCAATGTGGTAATGAGTTTTTCCAAAGACGAAATTGCTGGTATGCTTTGTGAATATGAGAAAGATTATCACACAGGAATGTGTATAGAAAAAATTTCCAAAATACTTTATGACTATACAGCAGGTTATCCTTATCTTGTGTCACGTATTTGCAAACTGATTGATGAAAAAGTGTCTAAAAGCGAGGCATTTCCTGATAAGACATCTGCATGGACAACACAAGGTTTTCTCGAAGCAGTCAGAATTTTGCTATCTGAAAAAAATACTTTATTTGAATCTCTAATTGGAAAACTAAATGACTATTCTATCCTTCAAAAAATTATTTACGATATTTTATTTGGCGGAAAAAGAATTGTTTATAATCCCGATGACTCCATTGTAGATATTGCAGTCATGTTTGGTTTCGTAAAAAATAATGCTGGAATACTTGAAATTTCAAATAGAATATTTGAGATTCGATTGTACAATTATTTTCTAACAACAAGTGAGGCACAAAGTAATGAAATATTTATGACTGCTGCAAATAATAAATCTCAGTTCATTCATAATGGACATTTAGATATGGTTATGGTCATGAAAAAATTTGTGGAACATTTTGACAGTATCTATGGAGATCAGAAGATAGAATTTGATGAAGAGGAAGGTCGCAGACGTTTTCTACTCTACCTTCGCCCAATTATCAATGGAACAGGCAATTATTATATTGAACCCCAGACACGAAATGCACGGCGTATGGATGTGGTAGTAGATTATTTGGGTGAACAATTCATTATTGAGTTAAAAATATGGCGTGGAGATTCCTATAATAAGCGAGGCGAAAAACAACTTTCTGATTATCTTGACTATTTTCATCTTAAAAAAGGGTATATGTTAAGTTATAATTTTAATCAGAAAAAAAAGATAGGAGTGAAAGAAATATATTTAGGCGATCGAGTATTAATAGAAGCGGTTGTATAATTTAAAACTCCCCGTCTTTCCTTTTTACGGGAAAGACGGGGAGTTTTCGTCTGTTTCAAATATTAAATTTTATTTTATTATTTTACTACTACAGACTTTACTGTGCTCCATGCGGAATTATATTTTGCGCCACCTACAGTCTTATAAGATCTCATGCGTACATAATATCTTCTCTTAGATGTAAGTTTGCTAATTGCCTTAGATACATTCTTTGTACCTTTTACATCCACATATTTTGCATTGGAGAAATTACTTGTTGTGCTGTACTGTATATAGTAACCAGATGCTTCTTTATTGCTATTCCATGTCGCAGTCACTGTCTTTGCTTTACTGCTTGTTAAAGTTCTAATAGTTGGAGTATCTAAACGATATGTGGATTTTGAACTTGATTTTGAGCCTTTAATCGTTCTACTTCCAACTTTTGCGTATGCTAAAACTTGATAGCTATATTTTGCACCATTCTTTGTTGCACCTGTATCTGTCCAACTCTTTGTAGTTCCAGAAGTAATCGTTTTTACCTTCTTGTAAGTGCCTCCGTTTTGACTGCGGTAAATCTCATATCCTGTTGCACCAGCTACCTTTGACCAGTTCACAGTAAGACCTGATGTTACCTTGCCAAATCCAGAGAGACTTGGCTTAGCAGGAGAGATACTGATTTCTGCTGTAAGAGTACCTGTATAATTTCCAGTACCACTTACTGTTACAGTTCCAAATCCAATATTTGTATTATTCTTGTAACTTACAGTATAATCTGTATCCTTCTTTAATGTCTTACTTCCATCCTTCACAGTTGTAGATGGTTTCTTTGCTGAACCACTATAGCTATATTTCGTAGCAGATAATGTAAGTGTATAGTTACCAATACTTGCTTTTTCGATCGTAAATTCTTTTGTTACAGTTCCTAAATATTTTCCAATTCCGTTAATTTCTACCGTTGCTGTTCCAGCATTAATATTATTACGGTATGTCACTGTATAATCTACGTCTTGCTCTAATTCTTTCTCTCCATCAGTTACTTTAACAGCTGGCTGTTTTTCTGTTCCTGAGTAGATTTGTTCTTCAGAAGAAACTTCTATTGTAGCTTTTTCCATAGCAAGATACTTAGCTGGAATTTCTACTGCTTCTCCCTTATATCCACAAACTTCACATTCTTGGTGTCTTGAACCAGTTTCTACTCCTACTGGCTCTTTGTCGATGATCCATTGAAGGATATGCTCTTCAACATCATTCTTCTCACCGCAGACACATTCATGCCAGTGCTCTGTCTCATCGTATGTCCAGTCTTTGCTCCACTCATGACCATTTACTTTTAATGTTGTATCTACACTTCCTACTGTGTAAGAGAGAGTTACTTTATGATTGCCCTCTGATAATGTATCAAGATAAGCTTTCTTCAATGTCACGATAGTAGAACCGTCAGCAACTTCATAGTTAGAAGCTTCTACCTGCTCATTGTCAACCAAAACTGCCTTAAGCTCGGATGCTGCTCCTGTAGACTTAATAACTGCCTGTTTGTCGATTCCGATTGTATAAGAAGTATCTGTTCCATTTACAATCAACTCTGGATTCTGGCTGATTTGGATTTCTACTTTATACTCTTTATAGTTCTTTGTATCGCTATAAGTTGCACCTACTGTGATAACTCCACCTGGAATAAGTTTTGCATCATTATTATCAAAGCTCCATCCTTTTGGCAATGTTACGTCGCCTGCTGTCTTATCACTATTCTTTGCTGTTAACTTCGCATTCTCACCTTCTGGTGTGTTTGCTGGTTTCTTTGCTTTTTCAATTACAAAGTCTGTTGTACAAACTACTTCTAAGTAATTAGATGTTGCTGCAAAAATTGCTTTTAATGTGTAATTTCCAGCATCAATTGGACGTTTTTCTACATAAGTATCATCCTCTGCACCTTTTACCTTATACAAATAAGTTACATGGTCAACTCCATTTGTGCGAGATGCTACCGCTGGAGTATTGGATGTATTCTCATCTGGATCATAAGTCCATCCAGGTAAAAGAACAGTTCCTTCGCCCTGCGCCTTTGCTACATTTACTATAACAGTTTTTGCCACTGCAGCATAATGTTCTGTTTCAGGTAATTCTACTTTAATCTGAGCCTCTCCGGCACCTACGATATGCACTTTACCAGTTTCATCAACAGTTACTACTTCGTCATTATCGGAAGCGAATGTCACATTAGATTCACTCTCTTCTTCTATAACGCTGATTACAAAATCTGGATCTCCATATGTTACATTATAAACTAACTGCTCTACTTCAAGTTTTCCAGCTTTCTTCTTAATCGTGATTGCTACTTCTTTTGTATCTGCAAGATAGTTTGCTGTCTCTGCCATGCTTACAGAGATTGTTGTCTCTCCAGCTCCCTGAATATAAACTTTTCCATTCTCATCGACTGTTGCTACATTTCTGTTGCTGGAGTCGAAAACTGGATCTGTTTCATTACTCTCTCTGCTCACCTCAAGAGTGAAGTTTGGATCGTAATATACTTTTACTGGAACTGCAGTAACAGAAAGTCCTGGATTTGCACGGTTTACGATAAACTCTGCGCTAGTCTCTCCTATTAACTCGTAGTTTTCGTTGTCGATTGTTGCTGTCACAGTATAAGTACCTGCTAAAGTTGGAGCTTCCTCTGTCTGTCCTATATCTGTTCCATCATTTGCTGTTCCTGTATAAGTCAACTTCACTGGAACCTCGTCGCCTTCTACTACGTCGTTTAATACAGCTGTTGCTTTTAGAATTTCCTGTCCATAAGTTCCACCGTTTGGAGTAATTGTAACAGTAATTTCTTTCTTTGCAATGTCAGCTATCGTCTCTGTCTGCTGTCCATCTGCTGCCAATTTATAGTTGCTTGCGTCTTCTCCGCTCAAAGTCAAATCAGAAATGAAAACTTTCTTGTCGTTTCCAGCTGCTTTTGACTCGAAGCTTCCTGTTGCAGTTACGCTTACTTCATCACCTTCTATAATACCGTCAAGTACCACTTTGCTGTAATCAAGCTCTGCATTTGTATTTCCGTCATATACCTTATTGATTGCCTCAATTCCAGAGATAGTAATCTCACTAGTTTTTATTGTCAATTTTGCTGTCTTAGAAGCAGCAGTATAGTTAACCTCAGCTGGAATTTCTGCTTTTACCTCATACTCACCAACGACTACAGGGAAACCTTCAGTGTACTCGTCTTCGCTTCCTGCTTTTTTGTAACTATAAGAAATTTCTCCGATATACTCTTCGTTATTTACTAATGTTACAGATGCACTGTATTCTGCTGGCTTTCTATTATAGAAAACATCCATATCGGATAATTCTATTACTGGAGTTGCCTCTTTAATAGTAAAGTCTGTCTCAGTAAAAGCACGTGAATAATTTTCATTTTCTAAGACAGTTATTTTTACTTTATACTCTCCTGCCTTTGCTGGTGCTTTGTCTGTATAAACTCCATCTACTAAATACTGAATCTTCACAGTACCATCACTGTTTGTTGTATAAGTTGGTGCGTCAACTGGTTTTCCGTCATAGATCTTACTAATATCATTTGTAATCTCTATATTCGCTTCTATATAGCTTACGATTAATGTAATTTCGCTATCCTTTGGCTTTTCTCCTACTATATAATCTGCCTCACCAAGTGCGTTATAGGAAACCGTAATTGGATACTGACCTACCTGGAAGGTATCTAAATATTCCCAATTGAAGACTAAATTACCATCGCTATTTACGATATACTCTTTTCCTTCTGTCAAAACTGTATCGCCAACTTTTATGGAAGCAACAGTATTGCCATTTAACTCAAGTCCTGCTATTACATCTTCTTGTGTGCTCTTTATATAGTTAATAGCTTCAACTGCCTTAGAATCTTTATAAACTACGACACCATCTGAATTAATTACGGAACGATTACCAGCTTCATCTGTCAAAACAGCATAAATGACGCTCTTATCGTTTGCATTCATTGTAAAGCTGTCGCCCTCTGTTAACTCAAGATCAGGTGTTGGTTGAGATGTCTGTGGATCTACTTTTACATACTCAATCTTAGCTACGCCACTCATTGCATCCTCTGCTGTGATTTTTACATCTACAGTATCTTTAAATAGATAACCAAATGTAATATTTTGCAAGAATGTCTTAAAGCTGCTATTTCCAACCTTAATTTCTCCTGTTGGAAGTTCTGTATCAATCTTAAAGGATACGGTCTTCTTATCTGTAATATATCCAGTTGCTGTATCTTTTAAGTAATACTCTACTGTATGTTCGCCCTCAGCAGAATACTCTAAATATTCTACCCAGTTCTTTTCATCTGTAGAAATCTGATAAATTCTATCGTCCTCTTCTTTTGGCTCCACTGGAATTACAACTACTCCACTTGTATGCCAATCATTATCGCCTTCTGTGCCAAGAAGCACTGCGTCTGGTGCCTCAAGATAGCTGATGCTCCAGTCTTTTTCTGCACTTGCTGAGCCCTCTAATGTATAGTTGTCATTTCCAAGAGCAACTACTTTAGCTGTGTACTCTCCTACCTCTGTCTTTTTATCTTCTTCTAAAACGAGAGAGAATGTATCCTCTTCTAATGCCTTATTTGCAACAACTGCATCCATATGAAGCTGTTTACCTGTATAAGTCAAATTCTCTGCGGACCATGCAAATTCTGCTGGACGAGGAGTAATATTTACTTTCACCTGTGGAAGGTTAACAAGCTCATAATTGTTTGCAGCACTTCCATACAAAATAATCGTTGGAAGTGTGACACTCTTATCTGTGCCGACATTTTTATCTGCCATCTCACCTAATCCAAGTGGATAAGCACGTACATAGTCTCCAGAAACTATATTTTCTAATTCGCCGTATTCTAACTCTACATCGACAGTTCCGTCATAGTCACGGTCAACTGCAGTAATTTCAGAAATAGTAATCGGTTTCTTATTAATTGTAAATGTCGTTTGTGCATCTTGTGGAAGCTTATAGTTTTTATTATTTAGTTTTATTGCAGTTGCAGTATAAATACCTGCCTGTGTCTGCTCTCCATCTACTTCAACTAAACATACATCATTTCCAAGTAAGTCAAATGCCGTTGCGATTGGAAGATGCTTTTCTCCATCATATGTAAATTCTGTGTCACGCCATCTAATCTTCATTTCTCTTGGATTGATTGTTATAGTAGCTTGACTAATATAATCATAATAGTTAGGTGCTTCGATTTTATACTCTACTGTATAAGCTCTCACCTTTCCGCTGAATTCTCGAACCTCATTAAAGGATGGATTTTCTTTAGAAAACTCTCCCTTCATCACTCCGAGTTCACTCTCACTTGCCTCAGCGTCAGAGCGATAAGTGATCTTAGCGCCAGCTGGAATATTTGTCACTGCGATACTATGATATTGTCTGTCATAAGTCACATTGACATCCGCTACAGAAGGAGTCATTGTTTTTCTCTCAATTTCCCAGTTCGCAACGGCTTTCTCACCGTAATTGCCCTTACCAGAAATCGTAATCTTATACTCACCTGAGTCTGTCGCAGTTGTTGTACTCTCATCTGCCACGATTTCATAATCTTTTCCTAATGTTAATGTCTCATTATCATCATCTGTAACTGTGATCACTGGTGTAACTTCTGTACCCTCTTCATACATCGTATGATTTGGAGTAAGAGTAATCATCTCAGTTTTAAGAGACTTTGGATGAATCGTAAAGTCAGCTGTCACCTCACCGCTATTATAATTTGATGTCTTAGCGATTGTAGCTTTTACTTTATGTGTTCCTATATTGGTTGGAACAACATCTGTATAATCTTCAGAATCTTGATTCTTATAAGTGTAGACAACATCGTTCTTTGTGATACTTCCAGCGACAGCCTCAACAGATGGTGTCTTTGGTGCATCTTTATAAGTCCAGTTGTCAAGATTAACTTTCTGAACATCTGCTCTTTGAATTGTAAACTTAAGATCTACTCTTCCATAATAATCTTCATTGTCATATGGTACATGGATTGTCAGTTCATAATCTCCCGCCTCAGTTGGAGCAGCATTGCTGATATAAAACTCACCTGCATTTGTCGTTCCAGTGTACTCATAAACTAAGGCATCATTGAGGTCTTCGTGACCTGTCACAACAGGAGCCACCTCATATCCTGGATATGGATTTCCATTATAAGTGCTGTCTTTTGCTGCAACATCAATTGTCACCTCAGATCTGCATATCGCCTGCATCGTTACATTTCCATAAGCTAGCTTATCTACTTTAACCGTAGTTCCTGGCTTATAGAGAGTCGTATCTCCAAAAGAGCTATTATCAGCAGCGAGAAAAGCTCCCGTTGTCTTCTCTCCGAATGAGGAATCCAATGTTCCTGCACCGACTTCTACCATCCAGCCAATAAACTTATCTGCTTTTGGTCCATTATATTCAGGAATTGTAATCTCTGTTTCTTTTGTCGTATAGTACTTCTGGCTAGCTAAGTCTGTCTCTGTCGCATCTTGGAAACTTATTGTGCTATAAGGATTTTGGCTTTCTGTAACCTCTGTTGGATTTGTGCTGTCACCTTTATTTCCTATGTCTCCACCACTTCCGCCGTCTCCAGCGTATCCGTATGCGTAGTTACCTGCTTTAGATTTAACCCATGCTTGTGCGCCCTGACCGCCAGTTGGCAAAGTACCAGATAAAGAAACTTTTGTTTTATTCGAATCTCTATCCTCAGAGCCGAACTTGTTATCGCTAGCCCAAGCTCCGCCTGTTCCACTTACAGCTCCGTATCCAGCTCCACCGCCGCCGCCACCGACGAACCAAAGACCCCAGATATAAGCAGCAGATCCGCCGCCGCCACCTTGGCTTCCACCAGTTCCGCCTTTTCCAATCGATGCTCCAGCGTATCCAGCTCCGCCGCCGCCACCGCCAGCTCCGCCAGCGATACCTCTAACAAAACCATTAGAGTAATAAGTTGCGTCAGTTCCTCGATTTCCTCCAGAGCCTCCAGCGGTTCCTGCCTCGCCACCAGTTACTGTAAACTGGACGGAACCTTTATACAAGTCTCCCATCGCACTCGCTCTGCTTCCTGATGCACCCTTAGCTCCATCAATTCCATAGAAAGAGCCATTATCGTCATAAGGAAAACTTTTAGAAGCTCCGCCTTTTCCAGCTCCATATCCACCGGTTCCGCCTTTTGTACCGATACCAGCGCCAGCTCCGCCGCCGCCATATCCGCCGTCTCCGCCTTTTCCAGAGTATACTAAACCTTGCTCCACTATTCTCGTATAGGCATACCTTCCGTCTTCACCGTTTTGACCGTTTGCTGCTTTTCCACCAGTGGCAACTACCTTTCCTTCTCCAAGAAAGACTAATTTTGCTCCGCTTGGCAGTTCGATACCAGCTCCACCGCCACTAGTACCTGAGGCATTGCCTCCTTTTGCTGTCAGTGTAATACCAGATGGAATATAGATATATACTACCTGATTGGAATTAATCTTCAATCCAGATTCTGCTGTACTTCCATTAAATGTCAAATTCTCTTTGAGATAGTAAATACCTGTATTAAGGTAGGCGTTTGTACTTTTTAGTTCTTTTACTTCAAACTGAACTCCAGTTTTTAATGTGCTTAAGCAGTAATAGGAAAAATGCTCTGCATTTACTTCTACATTGCCTGCGTTCACATCTACATCTGTAGAAAGTTCTTCTACGTTCTTTAAATCATTGTCAGCATGGAATACTTGGATATCCTCTGTATTCTCATCTGTATTGATATTAGAAAAAGATACCTTTGTCTGTCCTTTTTCTGTATCAGGCTGAATCTCTGCGCCGTCTTTGTCTTTGATTGTAATATCAAATACGATTAGGTCACTAGATTCTTCTGTTGTTCCAACTCCAAAATCGTCCACGCCCTCTGCTGCGAGTTTTTTCAACTCCTTCGTGATCTCATCCATAATCTTAGAATCGGAATTGTTTTGCTCCTCTACTGTCTCCTTGAATGCATTGACAGTAGCCTCATCGGAAACTTTTTCTACAGAAAGAGTAGCTCCCTCTGGGAATACTCCTTCATCCGCAGTAACCGATACCTGCACTCCATCGACATTCTCTGTCTGATGGAAGGCAACTTCTTTTGGTGCTTCTTCTGTAACAGGAGCAACTTCTGTTGTCGCTTCCTGCGTGACAGGAGCAACCTCTGTTGTCGCTTCCTCTGTGGCAGGAGCAATTTCTGTTGTCACTTCCTGCGTGACAGGAGCAACTTCTGTTATCTCAGTCTGCTCCATCTCTTCGGATGACTCTTCCATAAGACTGTCTGAATTTTCATCCGTTTGCCCCTGCGCAACAATCGATTGGTCCTCTGTGTTAATCTCTGCTCCTAATGCATTTGATGGTATCATACCAACTGTCAATAAAAAGCAAAGCATAAACGAAAGGACTCTCTTCCATTGTTTTTGCTTCATATTTAATCCTCCTTTCTCTTTTCCTCTGACGAGGTAAAACAATATAAATGTTTTTAGGCTTGATATATCGAATATCTCACCTGCCTTTTACAGGCATCATTATATGAATCTTTTAATGTTTTATCACACCCCTTTTATCACAGCAAATATTCCTTAAAATTTTTCTAATATTATATATATGAAGCTTTGCTGTACAAAATTTTTCTTTGATTATAACATCCCTTTTGTAACCAAACCGTAACTTATAGTAAGTTTTTTGTTTATTTTTTTTAAAAAAATTTTAGCTCTCATCCTCTCTCTTAGATGAATGTATATACAGTTTCCACCTAGACAAAAATCCGATATCAAAAACAATATTTTTTACTTTTTTACACTGCGAACATTCATATTTATAAATACAATAATAACAATCTTCAGGCTGTAAATTTATATGATACTTTTCATTGATACATTTTCTACATAGTTCTCCAAAATCCTCTTTTCTTAGTCTTCTTAGTCTTTTGCTCATGATGTCATATCTCCTTTCTCATTATTTTTATTAATATATCATTTTCACTGTAACTATATCGTAACCGAAGTTACATCTTTTTCTTTTACAGTATTTTTTTTGCATAAAAAAACGCTTCTTTACTTAACTTAGCAAAGAAACGTTTCTTTTATTCCTATTTTATCTTTCCCACGCAGTTTTCAGACTATAAAGCTGTGCGTTTCTAGGTTCCGTCCAAGAGTACCGTCTTAGATACTCGCCGCTGTAGCTTTCTATCGCTCTCTTATCTCCTGACAAAATTCGATGTAAATCGCAATCTACCTGATCTATAACGAGATATTTTCTATTTCCTTCTGATGCAATAATATTATTGATTCCCTTCTCCTTTAACACATCATACATTCTCTTATATGTCATTCGATACAAAGAGTGAAGACTTTCGTCCGCTAAGCGCTCTGGCCATAAGCAGGAAATGGCTTCTCCTGCTGTCACTCCTGAATTTCCTTTATCCACAAAAAACGCAAATAATTCTTCTGCCTTTGGGCGTCTCCATATCACTCTCTCCCCGTCCACTGTGACAACTAAATCTGGTATTGTCTGTATCACAACCCGTTTTTTCGGACGATAACGTATTAATGATGCCCTCTCTAGCGCTTCTCTTATCTCTTGACTCGTATAAGGTTTTAGCATATAACCGATGGCATTGACTCTAAAAGCGTCTAAAGCGTACTGTTCAAATGCAGTTATAAAAATCACCCGAATATTACAATCAATTTCTTTTAAATACCTCGCAAGCTCAATTCCATTTATTCCAGACATCTCTATATCTAAAAAAGCGACATCCACAGGATTCTTTTTAGCCCATTCCAATGCGACTTCTGCGTCAGAAAATAAATGAAGACTTTCTATCTCCGATAATTTTTTTGACTTCATCTTAAAATTATCTAATGCTGGCTGTTCGTCATCTACACAGATTACTCTCATTTTTCATCCTCCTAATTATTTTTCCTCTTCTGATAAGGTATCGTCATTATTACTTTCGTTCCCTTCTCTGGCCAGCTTCTTATATCTATCTTGCCATTTACCATATTCTCAAGACGAAAACGAACATTATCAATGCCAACCGACTCCTCTTTTTTTATCTGTGTCATATCAAATCCAACCCCGTCATCTTCAATAATAATACTAATATTTTTTTCGTCACTTTTCGTATGAATTGTAATGACTCCTCCACCCTTTTTAGGAAGAAGTCCATGCTTAATAGCATTTTCCACTATCGGCTGTAAAACAAGTGGCGGTATCTTAAAATCCGTCACCTCAAGCTCTTTCTCAAATCGAATCTTATCTCCAAAACGTACCTGCTGTAACGCAATATAATCCTCCAAATGGCTCATTGATTTAAAAAACGGCTCTGGCACATCTTCTCTCATAATATCGATATTCTTTCTTAAATACCTAGAAAATCGTATCAGCGTTTCATCTGCTTTTTTCGGGTCATACTCACACATCCCGCTGACAGCATTCAGTATATTAAAGATAAAATGTGATCTTATCTGACTCGTAGAGAGAATAATTCTGCTATTTCGCAATTTTTCTGTCAATATCTTTGTTTTTGCCGCCTCACTATGATTGACCGCTATCAACTTTGCCGCCCATATAAGATGAAAGATAAATACTAGGAAAAATACAATCTTGATTATAAGACCATTCGTCCAAATATTTACCCGGGCATTCACAAGTTCTAAAAGAAAGAACCCCGACACGATTATGTACGAGAGAAGAAGCATTTTTATAGATTTTGTCCTCTGTCCATACTCCTTAACACATAAATAAATTAATACAAGCGATACAGCCGCCTGTACAGGTGCCCAATACATACCACTATCATATACGGTAATGATATCTGCAAAAGAAAGTAATAAAAGAATCCCAATAACAACGCCTGATATCACTGCCATACAGTCTACAATCCTCTTTCTCTTTCCTGTAATTGTCTTTCTTATGCAGTCCGTAAGCCCTAGTGCAGAAAAAAAGATACAGCATTGTCTCATGCAAGTATTGAGTACAATCATCCTACTTTTATACTCTAAATCAACAGTATCTAATAAAATATAACCACTCACAAAAAGAGAGAAAAAACCCATACTCCACAATAAATCACCAGAAGGATTCCTCTGCAAGAAATATCCAATTGCCGTACCAATTAAGGCAATCGAAACAACGAGAATAAAAAGTCCCACTACCCAATAAGGTCTGCTCTCCCCTACCGCACGCTCCTGTAACGCCATACCAGATCCATAACATAACGATTTAAAAAATTGTTTATAAGCGTCGCTATTGCCATAGTGATGTGGATTATGTAACTGTATTTCTATCTCGTCTTTTAACGTTTCTTCCTCATAGAGCCAACCGCTCCAGTACGCCCCACATGTCATCCCCGAAGCGACCTCTCCCGTCTCGCCAGATTCAAAAACAGTTTTTCCATTTACCAATATTTTAACTCCGATATGATTTAGATAAAAACTAATATACATAGGGGTTTTCTCATTAAACTCCCCTCTCAATATAAGGTCCCCGTCATATGCCGACAGATTTGCATTTTCATCAAATACCTTCCACTCGCCATCTCCTTGTTTATATTCTCCGATAAACGTTGCATCCAAAACAAACGAAGGCGTTGATTGATTTGTTATCTGGCGCATATGAAAGATTAATACTCCAGCTAAAAGAAATAGTACTATATACCCAATTATATCCAGTCGCAACTTTTTTGTCATCTCTATACTCCTTGTCTCATTGTGCAAAAATCTCATATTCCAAAGTATTATAGCAACCCTTCCGTAACCGAACCGTAACCGAACCATAACTTATTAATACTAAGAACAAGTCGTTTCCTACTCCACACATTCTCTCAATTTCTCTAAAATTTTCACCATACCAAGCGTATCTAAATTACAATAGGCAAGAAGCTCCTCCCTAATTTTTATTTTTTCTTTTTCACTATATTTTGGAAGCTCACAAAATATATTCATCGCCTCTTCCCCGTTATGAACACCATCTAGCGTGTGATAATCATACTCCCTCTGCTTTGGATAAAGAGCAGGGAGAACTGCCTTCATAGAGTGAGAGCCCTCCATTTCCTTACAGTAATAACTATAATCTTTAAATGGCAGCATTAAATCTCTCATATTTTTTTGGATATTGGTAAGATGTTCCCTTAAATCTGGATAAAGCTGCGCAAGATTTTTTAAGACACTTTTTTCAAATCCCATATTATAGGCAAGAATACAAATATTTCTCGGAATATGTCTGCAAAGATGCTCCGCCACCGCTCGTCTTGGGTCTTTCCCCTCTCTCGCTAAAAATTCATAATGTTCTAGCTTGGCTCCTTCCTTTTTCAAAACATGGAGAGAATACTGAAATGGAATTGGCTGATAAGGTCTCACTCCCTCATATTCTGGCACAGCCTGCTGAAACGTCTCAAAATCCAAAAAATAAAGAGGATAACTTATGGTATCTAAAAACTTTTTTATCTCATCCTTTTTAATTGTCGGCTCTTTATTATAAACTTCTGTCTCAACTTGTAATTTTTGCCCCTCTAAAAGCTCAACTCCTTCTCTTAGCACATCCGAAAAACTTATTATTCCCGCATAATAAAGCTCATACCGCTCTCTCGCGTGAAGACCATGAATTGAAAAAACAGAAGGCTCTATAATATTTTGGTGACAATACTGCCTATAATGACATTGGACGGGCAAATAGCACTGTTCACCGATTTCTTTTTTTACTTCTTTTTTCTGCTTTTTTATATTTTTTAATAACTTTATCTTATTTTTCGTCTCTTTTTGTCGCTGTATCACTTCTTTTGTACAGTCTTCTAACAAGAAAAGCTTATCTAAATCAAGCTCTTTCTCCCTTATATATTTGCCATTAATATGCATATAAAATAATTTCTCTATCTCTTTCCCAGTGGCATTTGACAAAACATAATACTCATATGCCATTGTATCATAGTATCTAACCTTTGTTTTTGTCGAGGGATGAATATCGATTATATATATTTTATCTTCTCTAATTATAAACATATCTACTGTACAAAATGCGCCATCATAACAAAATGTTGCGTTGGCAATCTTACTCTCTCCCGCCTCTAAAAACTCTCTTGTCTGTCTTAGCATCTCTTCCTCTGTCATATATCTTGATACCTCAACACAAGAACCAAAATACTGCCTCGCCGCTTTCTCTGTCGCATCCCATATTCTCTTTCTTGAAGGATCTTCCACCTTCACGGCAGCCTCAGGCATATTTTTATCTAGCCAAAGCATTTTTGGACATTGAAATCCTCTCGTATATTCTGTCTTTGTCATATGTTTCACACTCATCCTTTCTAAAGACTTATATTACATGATATTTCCTATTTTAACAACTGTATTTTCTTTCCATAATTTAACAAAAAAGATATCATAAAATAGAGTGATTATTTTATGATATCTTTTTATTCTTTTATCTAAGCTCTCTTTCCATGCCATATCTATCCTTCTTTTTACTAAGAGCAGAAAATAAACTTAAAAAATAAGACGAAGTACATGAAAGATAACTAATAAACTAGAAATTATAATAAGCACTCCATTCACATAGGGATTAGAAGCCTTACATAATGAAATACAAACTTTTTTTTCCAGCGGGAAAAAAAGCTGAAGCCCTTTTTTGTTTAGAAGATCCAAAATCAAATGGGAAACAAATCCAATAAGATAATACATATAATACTTTGGAAATGCCATATAAATACAAAATATGAATAGAGCTCCTCCCAAAATAGAGTGGGTAAAACTTCTATGCTTTGTGCTTAGCCCTATGAAACAAAGCAAGAGAAAAAGCGCGATTCCCCGAAAAATCGAATCGAAAACCTCGCTCAGTGAAAAATACGCCACTACATCAAAATCAAAGCATTGCTTAATTAAACTTAAAATCATAACGGTTGAAAAAGTAATGACAATAAGTTTTGAAATTTTTTGCCCAAGCTTTGACTGAAATAAATCCACATCTGGAGTTAATCCACCCAAACAGGCAAGAGAAGCCCCAAATAAAATCGTTATCGGTTTACTTGGCTGCATAATTGTGACAGCTGCCGCTACAGCCGCAAAAGAATGGGTTCTCCCTGTCATAATACCTTACTCCTTTCTATCTCTCTTTCTTTTTTAATTCTTCATAAGATTTCAAGCAATCTAATGCTTTTTTCGATAGAGGATATAGCATAAAAATATTAAATAGAGTCATCAATCCCACTCCGACATCTCCTAAATCCCAGACAACCGTATACGCTGCAAGTCCGCCTACAAATAACATAGCTAACGCCAAAATTTTATATGCGGTCTGTGAAATCCAATTATCCCCAAATAGATACGCGACATTGGAGCGCGCATAAAATAAAATTCCAATAAAAGTAGAAAAACTAAAAAGCCATAAAGTCACTGCGATAAAAATGACACCAAACTGTCCAAGGTGATACTCCATCGCTTTTTGCATTAAATCCATGCCAACGAGCCCCTTCGTAAGCTCTGCCGGCGTCAATAACATAATCATAGCTGTACAGCTACAAATCAAAATAGTATCTATAAATACACCAAGCGCCTGTGCCAATCCCACTTTTGCCGGATGGTCTGTCTGTGCCGTCGCTGCCGCACAGGGAGCTGAGCCTGAACCCGCCTCATTCGAAAATAAGCCACGTTTTACGCCGTTCATTAATACAGCACCAAAACTACCTCCCACAGCCTGCCTTAGACCAAACGCTTCTGAAAAAATTCGCCCAAACACGGCCGGAACTTGATTAAGATTAATCAAAATAAGGATAACTGTTATCATGAAATAACATCCTGCCATAATCGGAACTAATATATCTAGCACTTTAACAGTCGCATTTTTTCTAAGCACAATAATCGCCGCTAGTACTACTAACGCAATCGTCGTATAAATCGGTGGAATCTGAAACGCATTTTTAAACGCAGATGTAACAGAATTGCTAATCACCTGACTAATTCCACACCAACAAATCAAACCAGAAACTGCAAATAACACAGATAAAGGAACATATCTTCTTGGCTTTCCACTCTTCTCCTCAAAATATCGATGAATATAATACGCAGGGCCGCCTCGATATCCTCCGTAGAGAGGGTCTTTTTCTTTATAAATCTGTGCCAAAGTCGCCTCAATAAATGCGGTAGACGAGCCAATCAACGCCGTTACCCACATCCAAAACACTGCTCCGGCACCGCCGACAGAAATCGCCGCAACTACACCGACTAGATTTCCCATTCCCACTCGAGTGGCCGTTGATACAATCAACGTCTGCACTACCGATAACGTATTATTTTTTCCATCCTTTTTCTCTAATACCGCCGCTATCATATCTTTAAATAAACGAATCGGCAAAAATCGTGTGCGAATAGTAAAATAAATTCCCGTAGGAATTAATAAAATGACTAAGATAGATAGAGGTATCGTTCCCCCACCTGGCAGAGGGAGAACAATCAAATCTCCCCAAAGAAAATTGTAAATGACTTGAATTAACTTAACCATACTTTCCTCCAAAAATAAATGCCCTGCTCCTTTATCAAAGCAAGGCATATTCATTTGCTCTTTTTTTATAATACCATATTAAGAGCAGATTGAAAACAAAAATTTTAAATTTGCCGTCGAAAAGTCTCATTTACTTTCTCTTATGGAACATTTTTATTATCTTCTCACTAACTTAATCACCGCCGTATCTGCATACGTCAACGGCTCATTATGTATGAAAAACATATAAGCATCCACTGGAGCGAAAAGTGTCTCCATAATTTCCCCGTCATAAGGATTTACAACATTTGCAAGTGGCTGTCCGACAAAAACCTCCGCCCCAGCCTTTACCAACGGCTCAAATATACCAGATTTCGCCGTCTGCACCGAAATCATTTCCGTATCTTTTACTACTTTCGATTTTGCAATTTCAGGTCCGCTATATTTTATAATTCCCTGACTAGACAAAAAACTCATTATAGATAACACTGCCTGTCCAGCTGCGTTTCTATCTATTCTAGAAGTTGTCGTTGTATAAAGCGAAAATGCCTGCGTATTCCACACCTGCCAATTATAATTTAATGTCGTCGTATCATACGGTCTTACCTCTCTCACTACGACATACGGAAGACCAAATTTTTTAGCTAGCTCCACATTACTATATCCCTCATCCATCATGCGAATATGAGGCATAAAATCTCCCGGCATATAAAACGAAGTAAACTGAATTCCGTATTCAAAATCCATAATTTCTCGAAATACACCGTCCGCAATTCTCTGAGTCGTCTCTCCCAAATCATATCCTGGAAACATTCGATTAATATCGGTATTATCCGTAGGCCAAAATCTCTTTTGGATATTCATAGAATAGGGATTCATAGATGGAATAATAAGAATCTTATTTCCCTCTCTAATTCTTCCCTCTTCCTCAAGCTGCTTAAATTTCTTTATTAACTGAGAACAGCAATAAATTTGCTGTACCTCATTTCCTCTAGAGCTTCCTACAATACAGACAGATTTTTTTCCCTCACCAAATTCATATCCAGTCACTCGAAAATTATCTCGGTACATCCCCTTAATCTCATAAATTATCTTCTTATTCATGACGGTATACCTCCCTTCTTAGCAGACGTCCCATCAAAGAGCCCTCATCTACAATCGGATAATCACGGATTGTAAAAAGAATACCGTCCACTGGAGCTTTTACCTCGTCTAGTACTTTTCCACATAGGGGGTCGACAATTCTTCCAATGACTTGTCCCTGTCTTAATTCTTCCCAGTGCTTTACAGAAGGTATAAACAAACCTCCAACACTCGCATTTAGATAGCTTACATCATCAGGATTTCTCGAAATAATCGGTTTTCTAGTTTTTTTCACCTCTCCGCTCCAGATTCCAAGAGTTCGCATGACATTTAAAATTCCGTCCACCATCTGGTCTCCGTAATCTTTTGTAATTCTCATTCCCACTCCCATTTCTACGACGAGAGTAGGCGTTCCTGTACTATTTAAACTATAGGCAAAGGTTGACTCAAGTACCGTACTCGCACCATGCACCCATATAAAATCAATATTCGTCTCCTCAGCTAGTGGAACTAAAGTCTCCTCATGCAATTCATTAATCCTTATCTGGGGAATTTCCGTTAAATAAATATTACTTGCGTGAATATCAATAACCAAATCAGAGCCTGCGACATCTTTTATTATTTTTGCCGCCAAATGCTCCGTCATATTTCCATCTATATCACCGGGAAATAGACGGTTCATATCTAAGTCAAAAGCCGGAATTCCCCTTGTAATCGAGTCAATTCCAAGCGGATTCATCGCTGGATAAATATCCACAATCCCTGTCAAATTTTCTTTTTCTTCTTCTATACGTCGCTGTAACTCAAAGCAGACATATTGACCTTCTAACTCATCTCCATGTATGCCAGTGACAATGCTAATACGTTTCATCTTATCTATCTTTTTTTCTGGCGTAAGACGATTTTTTTTAATTTCCAATACCTCATCTACTGGAAGTCCCACCGATGCTATTGTCTTTATCATAAAATCTCAATCCTTTTTCTCAACTGATACAAATATTTTTTGTGACTGCTCGCCACCACCCCACATAATTCCTCGGTTAATGGCACATTCCGAGGCATCTCTTCCATCACCTAATTTTATATAACCATCTAAAACTAGACAATCATTTGTAGGGTCAAACCCAACCCACTTATCACCGCAAATTGCCTCCACCCAGGCATGACTTTCTCCCTCTCCTATAATTAGCCCACATACATAGCGCGCAGGAATACCCGCTAACCTAAGCAGCGTAATATAAATATGTGCATAGTCTTGACATACTCCCCTTCTCATCTCCCACGCTGCCTCAGCAGACGTATACACTTTTGTCACATTTTTCTCATACTTAAAGTCTTCATACAACTTATGCATCAAATAAATGCATTTCTCATAATCATCTTTACATTCAGAAAAATCAAATGTTTTATAATATTCTAAAAGCTTAGAGCCTGGCTGACATTTTAAAGAAGGGAAGCGATACATTCCGATTCTCTCAGGAACTGCCTTCTCCTCATAATCTGTCTGAATAATCTCAACATCCCCTGTGATATGAAAGATAAATTTATCATGTGGCTCTCTCACACATCCATATATCTGTCTATTTTTATGAGAATCCTCTCCAAAAGAATATTTTACTTTTGGCAATACAGAAATTTCCATTTTTAGTAAACGCTGTCTCTCATCATCTTTTGGTATACATTTTATTGTAAAATAGCATCTATTTACAGGGATGGCATAGCTTATTTCCATATTATATTCAAAATGTAAACATTCCACTGAATCACTCCTAACTAGTTTTATTATTATAAAATTGTCTCAACAACAGACACAATTTTATAATAGTCTAATTCAGAGTTTTCTACAAGCTCTTTTACTAATTCAAGCTTACTCTCATCGTAAGAGAGTCCACTTCTTTGAACACGAGGAATCATACGGCATACTTCCCGAATCAACTCTTTTTGTGAAGCGCCAAGTCTTGCATATAAATCAATTCTCTCAATTCGCTTTCCAGCCTTAATAATATTTCTTACTTCCTCTGAATCAATTCTGTCATCCGCAATTCCCCAAAATGCCAATATATGGTCTATGATTTCTTGCATCTCAATTAAAGGTGCCTTGCTTTTTGCCGCCTTATTCATATCGTAGATGGCAAGCTGTATGTACGATAGAGCTTCCGAGCCAATACTTTCTCGAAGAACGATGGCATTGTCGTATGCTCTGTTTAAATTGCTAATAATAGAATCTGGATTTTCTGCGTCAAAAGGATATCTCCTTTTAAAATCATCTTTCGATGAATAAATATTTGGAATATCGATGGAATTACAAAACTCCTCATAGCTATCTGTAATCTCATCAATCATATTGTCAAAACTCTGAGAATAAATACGAAGTGTCGTATAAACCCTCTCTGTATATCTTCCTAACCAATATAAACGGTTCGCCTGTTCTACTGAGATAATACCCATGTGTCTTTAAAACCTCCTCCCTGAGATGAATTCACAATAAAGGAATCTGGATTTCTAGAAAATCTAGTCAAACCACTCTTCCAAACAAGTGGCTCATCTGCCATCAAGACAAACGCTCTAAGGTCAGCCTTTCTAGGCACAACCTCTCCATTTTCCAAAATCTCTAAATCCTGAAAATCAATAACTTCCTGTGCAATAAATCTCCTTGGCTCTCTCTTTAATAGTTCTATAAAGTTTTCCTTTTGCTCCTTTGTCAAAGAATTGCCAAATACAACTCCGTATCCACCGGCCTCTGCGACATCTTTTAAGACAAGCTTATCAAAGTTTTCAAGTACATACTTCATATCCTCCTCATAAAATGGAAGATAAGTCGGTGCATTTTGAAGAATCGGCTCTTCATTCAAATAATATTTTATCATCTTTGGAACAAAATAATAAATTCCCTTATCATCTGCCACTCCATTTCCAGGTACATTTAGTAGAGCGACATTTCCTTTTTTAAATACGTCATATATATGTGGAATTCCAATTAAGGATTCTGGATTAAAATTCATAGGGTCTAAGTATTCATCCGAAATTCTTCGATAAACTGCCCCAACTCTCTCCTTCTTTCCAGTCGCCGTCATATAATATAGCTTATCATCTTCCACCATAAGCTCTGAGCCGTTCACAAGATGTGCCCCTGTCTTCTCAGCAAGATAAGAATGTTCAAAATATGCCGCATTATATCTTCCAGGAGTCAAAATAACCGTATGTCCACCCACATTGACATGATCCATCGTTCTCCTTAAAAGGTCGGCATAATTTCTATTATCCTCAAGTCTTGTATTTTGAAATGTCTCAGGAGCACTTCTCCTACAAAATTCTCTCGCTATCATCGGATAAGAAGCTCCTGATGGCACTCTTAAATTATCCTCTAAAATATACCACTCATTATTTTTCCCTTTTACAAGGTCTATTCCAGAAATATGAGAGTAAATCTCCTTTGGCGGTGTCACTCCCTCACATTCTGCCATATATCCGCTAGAAGCAAAAATAAAATCTTCTGGAACAATCCCATCTTTTACAATCTGTTTTTTACTGTAAATATCCTTTAAAAATAAATTAAGGGCCACAACACGTTGTTTGAGCCCTTTCTCTAAATAATTAAATTCTTCATGTTCTATGATTCTTGGTATTGAATCAAATGGAAATAACTGTTCCTTAAATACGTTATTTTTATAAATTCCAAATTTCACACCATAACGCGCCAATAATTCATTTATCTTGTCCGTATGCTGTAGCAGTTCTAATCGCTTCATGGCTATTCCTCCTACCGTTTTAAATTTAAAATGTCAATCAAAAAACAGAAAAAGGTGCTTTGCCCCTTGCAAAACACCTTTGTTCGTAATCTCTAATTAACATTTGCTTCATGCTACCACATTCATTTTTATTTGTCAAGCAAAAACTCAAACTTCTTTATTGCGTAAATAGGAAAACTTCTTAGTCATAACATAGCCAAGAATTCCACATACCACTCCAATAACTACTCCGCCGATAATATCCGTCGGAAAATGCACATATAAATACATTCTAGAAAATGCAATCAAAATCGACAAAAAAAGTGCTATCTTCCAAAGCCATTTTCTCCTCATAGCGTAAAGTGCCACTGTGCAAGTAATTCCAGCAGCCGTGTGACCTGACGGAAAGGAATAATCTACCTGTCTGCCAATTAATAACTCAACCGCTGTATTTATATCATACGGTCTTATTCTCGCAATAAAAGGCTTTACGATACAATTACAGAGAATTAAATCAAATACTAACGCTACAGCCAACACAATCCCAACTTTTCTCATCTTTGGAATGAGTAGTAAGACAAGCGTCAAAATAATCCATATTATTCCCGCATCGCCTAGATGTGTAATAGCTACCATCATTTTATCCATCCAGTCTGACCTTAAATGCTGTTGAATAAAATCTAATATAGTAAATTCAAATGCCATATTTTTCTCCTCATTCAATTATAAAATCTTTTATAAAATCTTTTTCATTTCCATATAAGGAAGAACATCATATCCACATTTTTTATAGACAGAAACCGCATTTTCATTTTCCTCTTCCACCTCAAGTCTTATAATATGATTTGGATATTTTTGCTCTACATAAGCAAAAAACTTTGTCCCTATGCCAGTTCCTCGATATTTAGGCTTCATATATAAATCCTCCACCCATATACAAGGCTTTCCAAACTCCGTGGAAAAACTCTTCGCAAGCATCCCATATCCTAATATCTCATCTTCCTTTACAAAGACATATCCCTCTAAATACGGACAATCTCCCACACAGTTTTCTATATCATTTCTAAAAATCTCTTCTGAGCCATTGCTAAGAACAGCCGGAGAGGCATAAAATACTTGCATCATCTCAAAAACTTCCTTGCTATCTTCTCTTTTCATTTCTCTTATTATCATTTTATCTTTCCCTTCTATCATAACTCATATTTATTCCTGACTTATATATTTTTGTTGTGAATCAAAACTCGCTTCTCTTATCATAACTCATATTTATTCATTATTGCCTTAACCATTGCCATCAAGCGTCTACTTTTGTAAACTACCCATCACTTAAAGGTGAGCATTTTTACGCTTCGTTTTATAAAATTCCAAGCCCATCTAATACTATTTTTACACCAATTAAGATAAGAATCACTCCCCCACAAAGCTCTGCTTTTGAACTATACTTTGAGCCAAATATACTTCCGATTTTCACTCCGATTGCGGAACAGAGAAACGTTACCGCACCGATAAACGAAACCGCTGGAATAATAGAAACTTTTAAAAAGGCGAGAGTAACTCCAACCGCTAATGCATCAATACTCGTGGCAATGGCAAGCAACAACATATCTTTTGGCTGCATACGGCAATCTATACATTCCTCCTCTCCAAAGGCTTCCTTTATCATATTTCCTCCGATAAAAAGAAGTAAAGCAAATGCCACCCAGTGCGCATATTTTGTAATTGTCGTTGCAAAAAGACTTCCAAGCAAATATCCAAGAAAAGGCATCAATGCCTGAAACCCGCCAAACCATGCACCGACTATTACCATATGTTTTAGTTCGATTTTCCCGATAGATAAGCCCTTACAGACAGACACTGCGAAGGCATCCATCGACACACCTACTGCCAAAATAAATAACTCCAAAATTCCCATTTCTCTTCCTCCTAAATTCTAAATTTATCGCTACAAAAGACTTTCATAATAAAAAAACTCATGGGCAACTAAAATAAGCTGTCCATGAGTCTCGTCATTTAAAGTAATACCGGGCATCTAGCCATTATGTCGATAAAACTGCATCTCGATTTATATATTCTAAAAAATATACCTTAATCTATGCCGACTACTCCCTCGATAAACTTTTAATATTTTATCATTATATGAGGAATATTGCAATATTTTTTCATTAAAAGATAAAAATATTTCACATTTATTGAATATTCGACAATATTATGTTATAATTTTATCGGAAAAACTCCATAGTCTTGCCTATGAGAGTAGTCAGAAGATAACCGCGAAATAGTGGTATATTCATCAAAATACTTACAAAAATAATTTTTACGGAGGTAATTTGCTATGTCTACAATTCTACTAACTGGAGGAACTGGCTTTATCGGTTCTCACACGGCAATCGAACTACTACTAAGTCATCACGAAGTTATTATCGTGGATAACCTCTATAACAGTGAAAAAACTGTTGTAGACCGTATTGAAACAATCACTGGCACTAGACCAATCTTTTATGAGGCAGATGTGGCGGATAAAACTGCACTCGAAAGCATTTTTTCCAAACATAATATTGATGCGGTCATTCACTTTGCAGGATATAAAGCGGTCGGAGAATCCGTTCAAAAACCAGTTGCATATTACCGCAACAATTTAGACACCACACTGGCACTGCTAGAGACTATGCAGGCACACGGCTGCAAGCGCATCATTTTTAGCTCTTCCGCAACTGTTTACGGAACTTCCGACAAGGTTCCTTTCACAGAAGATGCTAAGGAGCTTGGCTGTACAAACCCTTACGGCTGGACAAAGTACATGATTGAACAAATTTTAAAAGATGTTGTCATAGCGGATGAATCTATGTCCGTAGTATTACTCCGTTACTTCAATCCTATCGGAGCTCACGAGTCTGGATTGATTGGAGAAAAACCAAATGGTATCCCAAACAATTTGATGCCTTATATTACCCAAGTCGCAGCAGGTATTCGAGACCATCTATCTGTATTTGGTAATGACTATCCAACCCACGACGGTACTGGCGTCCGTGATTATATCCATGTAGTTGATTTGGCAAAAGGTCATGTAGCTGCATTTGATTACAGTATGGAAAATACAGGATGTGAGATTTTTAACCTCGGCACTGGTGTCGGTTACAGCGTTTTAGATTTAGTTCACGCTTTTGAGGAGGCAAACGATTTAAAAATTCCTTATGAAATTGTAGAACGACGCGCCGGAGATATTGCCACTTGCTATGCAGCTACAAAAAAGGCAGCAGAGCAGCTCGGCTGGAAGGCAGAAAAGAACTTACTAGATATGTGCCGTGATTCCTGGCGCTGGCAGCAGAGCGAATGGGCAAAATAAAGCAGATAATTCCTCATACCTAGATTTTACATTTTAAAAATTTTAAAAATACTTTCAAAATAAGGGTCTGGTTAATTCCAGACCCTTAACTCATCTATAAAGTTGCCAAAT
>JBJEOA010000032.1:0-12676 GCA_051880475.1 Lachnospiraceae bacterium
CATAATGTCAATATAAATATTAAAAAAGAGGCGGCGAGCCTTACGCTCCCCGCTTCAAACCTTTTCTTAATTTTCTTATTTGCTCATTTTACGTCCTTCTAAGTGCCTCAATCGGATTTAACCTTGCAGCTTTCTTTGCAGGATAAATTCCAAAGAAAATACCCACGACAGAAGAAAATAAAGTCGCTACGATAATGGAGCTAATACTTGTTTTTGGCGTAAAACTGCTCCCCATCATTGCTCCAATGATAACTCCAACAAGATTAGCACTCAAAACTCCCAAAATAATTCCGATAATTCCACCGATTGCTGTAATAATTGCAGATTCTATGACAAACTGGTACATAATAGAGGAAGTCTTCGCTCCAAGTGCTTTTCTAATTCCAATCTCTCTCGTTCTCTCTGTAACCGATACGAGCATAATATTCATAACGCCAATTCCCCCTACCAAGAGAGAAATTGCAGCCACAAAAGAGATAAAGATTGTGACCATATCTAACACATTTGTAATCGCCGATATTGATTGACCAAGGTCCTCAACTGTATAGCAGTTTCGCCCTTCATTTTGATGTCGTCTCTCTAAAAGAGCAAGAGCTTTTTCTGTTATCGTTGGGATATTTTCCGTACTATCCACATAAACCGTCAAACTATAAAAATTATCCATCCAATATCCAAAGTTCTCTAATGATAAATACGGAATGTCTAATGTAATACTATCACCACTATACGAAAACATCGAATTCTCCTCTGATTTTGTCACCCCCACAATTATAATATCTTTCAATGTATTTTCCACATTAACCTCTACTGTCATTCCCACAACATCACTTGTCCCAAATATCTTTTTCGCATCTATTTCTGAGATAACTCCGACTAATCTTCTTCCATCCAAATCCGCTCTCGTATAGTATTTTCCCGCAATCATTTCTTTTTTTGTCGTCGTCTCATTATTCGGAATTCCTCCAGAAAGTATGACAGAAAACTCCCCTTTTTGAGTATGTGTTGCTCCTCCCACACTATAGTTAGGCAAAATGCCCTTAATATGTTCAATTTCTCCCTCTAAAGCTTCAATATCTTTTTGTGTATAATAATCATCACTCGTCGCATCATTGCCCATATAGAACATAACCTGACCGCCTGCAACTGCACTTAGCTGATCTTCTAACATATATTTAGCACCATTTCCGATAGAAATAATCATAATAACGGAGGCAATTCCAATAATGATACCAATCATAGTGAGGACGGAGCGGGCTTTATTACTTTTTATATTATCAAACGCCATCTTTACATATTCTAAAATTTGTTCCATATTTCCTCCCAAACTGATATGCCTGCCTTTATAGGCGAGCATGAATAAAAATCAAATTTCGCTGCTTTGCCTTTTATTCCAGTTCTTCTTCCACACTCTTTTCAATCGGAATTACTTTCTTTCCATTTTCCACTACATTTTCTGGGCTTAATACAACTTGCTCCCCTTGTCTAAGCCCTTCCACTATCTGGGTGCTCTCACCGTTTGTCGCTCCAACTTCCACAACTCTTCTTTCTACCTTAGAATCCTTGATTACATAGCAAAAAGATTCATTTTTCGAGACATTAATACTCTCTGTCGGAACAACGAGAATATTCTTATATTTCTTTCCCTCAATTGTAACCTTTCCCTCGATTCCAAGATAAATATTATTATCTGGATTCAATACTTTAATCTCTGCTATAATACTGCTCTTTCCCTGTTCATTTTTAACGACAGCTCTACTTATTTTACTCACAATTCCATCGTATGTATAATTTCCAAGAGTAATCTTCGCATTTTCTCCCTCTTCTACTATCTCCAAATCATACTTGCTAAGTTCCACCTCAAGATAAACTTCTTGATTGCTCTCTATCGTCAAAAGTTCTCCACCCTGTGATGCCATACTGCCAGTCGGTGTCTTAATATCTGTCACAATTCCCTCAAATTCTGACATAATTCCTGAACTTCCCCTCGTCACAGTTTTTCCCGCCACCTCCGCTGACATTTCCACCGAGTACTTTTCTACCTCTAACTTCTTTTTCTCATCCTCTGTCAAAATGCTACTCTTCGCCTGCTCTTTCTCCGACTCACGCTTTGATAAATCGCTCTGTAAATCTGCCAAATCGCTTTGTGCCCTCTCTAAATCTCGCTGTGCACTAGATAGCATAGACTCCACATTACTGCTCTCCCCAGTTTTAGATGTTTTGCTCTTTGAACTATCTGTCTGTACCCCCTGATTGCGATTTAGCTCCGCGATATAATTTTGTATACTATTAATATTATTTTTCTGAGTAGAAATTTGATTTTTAAGCCTTACAATCTCACTTTCCGCATTACTTAAATTTTGTTCTGCCTCTCTGCTCTTTTGAAGAGCGTCCAGATAACTATAATAATTAGAATCTTTTTGTAAATTCGCCTCCATCTGTTTTGTCTGTAACTCAGATAAATCAAACTCAATAAGCTTTGCTCCCTCTTTTACAATATCTCCAACCTCCACATAACATTTCGATACGGTAGCAGAAACTGGTGAAAAATAAATCTTTTGTCTCATACTCTTAAATGTTCCACTCGTATCTAAACTTTTTTGAATCTCCCCTATCTTTGCAGTACATACCTCAATACTTGTCGGCATCATCGCCTTAATAGCAGATTTTGCAATCGTAGATACAAGAAGCAATGCCACAATTCCTGCTATAATTATCCATTTCTTTCTTGTAGGATTCATTTTCTTTCTCTTTCGAGTAGCTTTTTGTTTATGGTTTTTCCTATTTTTACCAATTCCCTCTATTTGAGCCTGCTCACCCTCTATCTTCTTTTGTCTTTGAAAGCGCCCTGGTCTTCGACCATTTTTAACATATTCATTTTGCTCTTCTTGTATTTGCTCTTCTCTAATTTCTTTTTCTCCAATTTGATTTTCTTTTTGAATAGAGTTATCTCCCTCTTTCCCTCCTCTTTTTTTCAGTCTATCAAATACTGTTCCCTTTCTATCTTTTTCAAAATCAAATGTCATATCCTCATCAGAAAATAGCATCGCTCTCTCTTCCTCTGTTAATCTATGAGTAAGACTATCAGAATCTATATTCTTATTATTTTCCTCATTTTTCATATTTTTCTTCCTCCCTCTTAGAATCTGATAATACTTTTCCATCTCCAATTCTAATTACTCGCCTAGCTTTTTTTGCTATCTCATCGTCATGCGTAATCAACACAATTGTCCTGCCATTTCGATTCAATTCCTCCAAAATAGAAATAATCTCTTTACTTGATTTAGAATCTAAATTTCCAGTCGGCTCATCCGCTAAAATCAGCTGTGGTTTTGACGCAATCGCTCTCGCAATCGCCACTCTCTGCTGCTGACCTCCCGACATCTCATCTGGCTTATGCTCCATGCGGTTTGCCAATCCGACCATCTTAAGAGCCGCCGTAGACAATAAACTTCTCTTTTTTTTATCCACTCCGCGATAAAATAATGGCAACTCGACATTTTCCTTCGCTGTCAAATTAGAAATTAAATTAAACCCCTGAAAAATAAATCCAATATATTCATTTCTTATCTCCGCCAACTCATCATCCTTCATATGAGAGACATCCTTTCCCCGAAGATAATAAGAACCAGACGCTGGAACATCAAGGCATCCTAAAATATTCATAAGAGTAGATTTTCCAGAACCAGATTGACCGATAATAGCTGTATACTCTCCCTCATAAATTGTCACATTAACATCATCTAAAGCCCGCACTTCATTTTCTCCTGGATTATAGATTTTAAATAAATGCTCTACTCGAATTAACTCTTTTTCCATTTTCTCCCCCTTTTTTCTATCATTTTTCTATATTTTGATATTCAAATTTTTCTTTATTTTACCATAATTTCCAGTTCCATTCTACAAATGTAAGAAAATTGAAAAAAAATTGTATGATTCTAGTTAAACAACTTTGAATCTCAGTCTTTATACCTTCACAACACCGAAAAAAGTCGCAAAAAAATACTCTTTCTTGACATTGTATTTTAAAATCATTATGATAATAACAATACAAAAAAACGATAGAGTATATAGGACAGATAATAGAAATAGAATGGAGAAAATAAATGAAAACAGGATTGGTATTAGAAGGCGGTGCCATGCGAGGCATGTATACCGCAGGTGTGCTAGATATCTTTTTAGAAAATAATATTGCTATTGATTGTGCCGTCGGAGTCTCCGCCGGTGCATTATTTGGCGTGAATTATTTATCTGGACAAAAGGGTCGAGTCATTCGATATAATAAACGTTTTAATCGAGATAAAAACTATTTAGGAATTTTACCTCTGCTTCGTGAAGGCAATATTGTCAGCACGAAATACGCTTACGAGGAAGTTCCCCGCAGACTCGATCCTTTTGATGATGAGAGTTACAAAAAATCAAATATTCCTTTTTTCGCAGTCGTTACAAACATAAAAACTGGAAAACCAGAATATATGCAAGTTAGAAGTGTATTTGAGCAGATGGACGTATTGCGTGCTTCTGGCTCTATGCCTTTTGTATCACAGCCTGTGGAGATTAACGAACAAAACTATCTTGACGGAGGAATCAGCGACAGCATCCCTTTTGAGTGGCTTTCCAAACAAGGATATGATAAGTTGATCGTAATACTCACTCGTGATATGAATTACCGTAAAAAACCAATGTCTTCTACCCTAATTAAACTTTATAGCAAAAAATATCCAAAAATTGCAAATAAATTATCACAGCGCCATATCCTATATAATCGCTCTATAGAAAAGCTTTTACAGTGGGAAAAGGAAGGGAAGGCATTTGTCATTCGCCCTTCAAAACCAATTAAAATTGGTCGTATTGAGAAGAACCCTGATAAATTACAGTCCGTCTATGAGCTTGGTCAAACAGATGGAAAATTATATTTGCCAAAATTACGGAAATATTTATCCTATTAACAAACTCTTGAAGGATATTCATTCACTTAAAACGAAAACTTTTTAACAAAGTGGTGCAATAACTTTTAAGACAAGACCACTCCACTTTAATAATTTATGTCCTTCCCAAATCGTATCTAGTGTAACCTCACGACATTTTAAAAGTGTATCTTGAAAATCTTGTTCAATCTCACCGATACAAGATACTCCATACATCCAGGTAGCACACTCAAAATGATGATACAAACTGCGGTAATCTAGATTAATCGTTCCTACAACCGCCTCCCTCTGGTCGCTGACAAAGACTTTTGCGTGAACAAATCCAGGCGTATATTCATAGATTTTAACACCGGATTCTAGTAAGGCAGCATAGTGAGTTTTTGCCAGCGCATAGGGAGCCTTTTTATCTGGAATACCAGGCAAAATTAACTTGACGTCCACACCTCTCTCTGCTGCAAACTTCAGCGCAGTTTCCATCTCTCCATCTAAAATCAGATACGGAGACATAATATGTACATAGTTTGTGGCACGGTTTAAAATATCCATATAAACTCGCTCTCCCACTTTATCACCGTCTAGAGGACAGTCTCCAAAAGGAAGAACAAAGCCATTTGTGTGAGCAGGAACTAGGGTATGATTTTTTAAAAAGTGGTCAATTTTCAGTTCCTTCTCGTCGATATTCCACATTTGAAGAAACATCAATGTAAAACTCTTTACAGCTTCTCCCTTCAACATTATAGCAGTATCTTTCCAATGACCGAATTTTTCAATATGATTGATATACTCATCTGCCAGATTCACCCCTCCATTAAAGGCCGTATGTCCATCAATGACAAGAATTTTTCGATGATCTCTATAGTTATAATGTGTTGATACTAAAGGAACTACTGGGGCAAACATTTTGCACTTAATTCCCAATTGACGCAGACGCTTTGGGTAATCATGGGGCAGAGTTGAAAATTCACAAGTTCCGTCATACATTACACGGACATCTACGCCCTCTTTTACTTTTTTTGCGAGTATCTCCAAAATTTTTCCCCACATCAATCCTTCGTCTACAATAAAATATTCCATAAAAATGAAATCTTTGGCCTCTTCAAGCTGACGAAGCATTTCCTCCCATTTTCTCTCTCCAATAGGAAAATAAGTCACAGAAGTATTCTCATAAACTGGATGGCAAAGATTTCGATTGGCATACTTTGCTAATGCCGCTGCACCAGGTGCTTCTTTTTGTAACTTCGCTATTGTTTCCCCATTTTGAGGGACAACATTGGCAGTTTGGCCAATCAACTTTTCAATTCGATCCTTTACAGCTCGATGTCCAATCTCACTTTGTGTATACCAAAACAATAATGAACCAAATACTGGAAGCATCATAATAACTACAAGCCATGTATTTTTTGCCGTAGAATCCATTTTAGTATTCAGCAGATATAAAACCATAATAGCGGTAAACAATACTGTTCCGCCAAAAAAATGAGGCAACAAATTCCCAAACCACTGAAATATACTAAAAAGAATACCAATCTGCAAAATTAATAGCAAAAGAATTAACCCCAAACGACTAAATAAGGCATGAACAATGCCCTTTTGTCCCTTTTTTAATAAAGAAATTCCATTATGTTCTGTTGATGTCTCATGCATTTTTCTTCCTCCATCATTATAATTCATTCTCAAAATCAAACTTCATTTTCCACTGCCAATCTCATCATGATTTCTTCAGAAGAACCTTTTTTCACCAAGCGTATTGATGATGAATTTTCTGAAAAAATTTTATCTATAAATGTATCAACTATGTTTTTATAAAATGATTATAGCATATAAGTCCTGTAAATACAATATTTTTTTCGAACATTTGTTTTTGTTTTGAGAATTAAACTCCAATCTAGCTTATCTAAAAAAAACAGGCCTTTGGTCATATTGCCAAAAGCCTGTTTAAGTTAATATATCTACCTTCACGCACGAAAAAAAATACTCTTAATAAATTGCCACTTCCTCATGTTTGACGAGTCAAAAGGTCAAATACCTTATCATGCAAGCATGAGCGGTTTTTTGACCCTGGCATCATTATATTAAATCATATTTCACAATATCTATCTTAGCCGCCCCGTCAGCAAAGAAGGAAATCCCATCCGCCTCTTTTTCTGTATACATAGTAGCCGTTACAACTTGCTCTCCATCGTTTACAAATACCTCAACACTAAATTGGTCAAGAATTAATCTGAGTTTTAAATGTCCATTTTCACTATTCACTTTTGTTCTGCGTTGGTGAATAATCGCTCTTCTAGAGCCAGAAAATTTTCTGTCAATTTTAAGAATAGACTCATGCGGACGAAAACTAACGGATGTTTGATACTGAGCATTTTGTGCAAATCGAATTGCAAATTTTTTATAAATATTTTCCTCATTTTCTGGATATATATTTAACTCAATATCTATTTTACGTCCCTTTATTCCCTCAAGACTAACCGTTTCTAAGACAGAAACTCCCTTATATTCCACTTTATTGCTTCTCATATCTTCCAACTCACGAATTGGCTGTTGATATAATCTTCCATTTTTTATAGAAAGTTCTCTTGGAAGACTCATCTGTCCAAACCATAATTCATCTTTCGTACGAATCGCACAAGTGTCCCAGTTTTGCATCCAGCCAATCATAACTCTTCTTCCATCTGGAGTCAAAACAGTCTGCGGCGCATAGAAATCAATACCATAATCAATCGACTGATTCTGTTGCTCTATAAACTCATCTGTCACTTCTTCATAGTCACCAATTAAGCATAATGTTCCATTTCCGTTATGATATTCATACCCCTGAGGAAGCATATCTTGTGGACTTGTAAGTAATACCCATTTTCCATCCAACTCAAAGAAATCTGGACATTCCCACATTTTTCCAAATCTATTGTTATTAGAAGCTAATACTTTTTTGAATTTCCAATCAAATCCATCTTCACTCGTATAAAGCAAAATTTGTCCACTGCCATCTGCTGGTCGACTTCCTACGACACAGGCATATGTTCCATCTTTCTTTCTCCACATTTTAGGATCACGAAAATCAACTCTGCTGCTGCCCTCTGGAACATCATTCTCATCAAGTATTGGATTCTTCTCATACTTTTCATAATCAATTCCATCTCCCACAGCAAGACACTGTGTCTGTATCTCTGAAAATCCACCATTTCTCTGTCTTTCCTTGATTACTCCTGTATACATCAACAACTGTCTTCCGTCAGGAAGCTCAATCGCACTTCCCGAAAAACAACCATCTCTATCGTAGAACTCGTCTGGTGCAAGAGCAGCTGGAAGATATTCCCAATCTAAGAGATTTTTGCTCACTGCATGTCCCCAATGCATAGGTCCCCAATGGGAATCATATGGATGGTACTGATAGAACATATGGTATTCCCCTTTATAATATGAAAATCCATTCGGATCGTTCATCCAGCCGGTACGTGTTGATAAATGAAAGGCTGGTCGCTCATCTTTTTTTATTAATTTCTCGGAAGCCTCTTCATACTTTCTCGCTTCACGTAATGTCTGACTTATTAGATTCATATCTATCACCTCTATCATCTATTATTTTGTGAGGTTATCGCAAAATGAATCTTCCAACGAAGAGATATACCCAACATATATATCTTGTCGAAATCTTACATTTTGCGACATCTCTATCTCTTATATCTATCTGCCCTCATAAGTTTATTTTATATTTAAACTAACATTCTACAGATAGGTTAAAATTTACGCATAGTTTAAAATGCAACTTTCTTATTTCTCATTTAAATTCTCATAATAAGAATCTAAGTATTTTTGGAAGATTTCAAGATAATCATTTAATCCATAAGCATCCAAATCTTTTAGATACTGATCCCAATCTGCATCTGTAAATCCATTCATAATCCAGTCTGATTTTACAGTTTTAACTGTCTTTTCAATATCTGCCTGCAAATTAGATAATTCTTCTGTGTCATCTCTGCTCATAAATACGTTAGGATATACATATTTTCCATTCATATCTGGAGTATAATATTGTTCAATCCAGTCAAGACGATACTGTGCATCATCTGGACATGTTACATATACATCATAGTATTCATCTAAGACAGCCAATGGTCCTCCTACAGCCTCAGCCTCTCTTACCTCAACTGGAGAAGCATCTCCAAGAGGTGCATGTTTTAACATTTCTTCACCTTTATCATTTTTGCCTAGCTCAAAGATATCAAAATCATCATCTTCCCCGTAAGTTCCCCAGTTATTTTGTGGAGACTGGAATGGGTCATACATCTGGTCAAGCCATGCACATACAAGTGCTGGATTTTCAGCTACTGCTGTTACAACGCAACGTCCGCGGTCAAATCCACTTGTGAAAGAACCGTTTTGTGGTGTAATATTTTTAACATCCGCTTTCAAAGCTGGAAGTGGAACCCAATCTTTAAGGTTATCAATATTTGCAACATCCCAACTGAAACATACCCCATAACGTCCAGATTTTCCTTTTGATACATACGTGGACCATTCCTGAGTAAACGCTTCTGGGTCAATTAATCCCTCTGCATAAAGCTCATGTAACCATGAAATTCCTTTTTTAAAGCCTTCCTGAGTTGCCGCACAGATTACTTTTTTGTCATCTGTAACTGCGATATGTCTTCCTTTATCTGCATCTCCATAACCTTCACCAAAGCCATTAATAATAATACTTGGATCTTGGTCTCCATCATTTACAATACAAGACATAGGAATAATACTTCCATCAATATTAAACTCTTTTTGTAACTTATCTGCATTATCACGGAATGCTATCAATACTTTTTCAAATTCATCAACAGTTTGTGGAACATCTAATTTTAAGAAATCTAACCACTTCTTATTAATAAAGCTCATATTTCCTACTGTCTGAATAGCAGTCTTTTCAGAACCAAGCTGTTCAATCCATGGGAACGCCCAAATATGTCCATCTACGTCCGTACTCATTGCTTTATACTCTGGATATTTATCAAAAACTGCTTTTAAATTAGGCATATATGCATCTATATACTCTTCCAAAGGAATAATAATCCCCTGATCTGCATATTTTAAAAGATCACTGTCACTAAATCCTGCTGAAAATACAAAATCTGTAAGAGTGTCTGTATTTGCCATAGCTAATGAAATTTTATCTGACCACTGGTCTGACTGAATTGCTGTCCAATTAATCTCCACGTTTGTTTTTTCCTGCAAACGTTTAAAAATTGTACGATTATTTGGATTAGACTCTGTATTTGCAGGATAGCTAATTAATCCAGTTAAAGTTGTCTTTTCTTTTAGCGGGAATTGAAGCTCTGATACATCTACCTTTTGCATTTCTCCACTATTTAACTCTTTTTTACCTTTTCCACCACATCCAGCAAGAGAAAACACCATAGTTGCTGCCAATGCGATTGCCATCATACGCTTTACGCTCTTTTTTTTCATATATAACTCCTTTGTCGCATTTTTATAAACATTTTTTATTAGGTACTCTTATCCTTTTACCGATCCTGCCATAATTCCACTATCAAAATATTTCTGGAAAAATGGATACATAACAAGAAGTGGCAAACTGGAAATAATAATAGTTGCATATTTCAATAATTCTGCTAACTGAGCACGTGCTGCAGTACTTTGCATATCGGAAATCATTCCTGACTCTGGCTGGTTTTGAATCAGGATTGAGCGAAGTACAAGCTGTAATGGCTGTTTTGCTGCATCATTTAAGTAAATCATAGCATCAAAGTAACTATTCCACATTGCCACAAACTGCCAAAGAGCTAATACTGCAATTACTGGAGTACATACTGGAATCAAAATCTTAAAAAAGTAGACCATTTCATTTGCACCGTCTACCTCTGCGGCCTCTCTTAATTCTCCTGGTATTCCCTGATAATAAGTACGAGCAATAATCATATTCCAAACACTAAACGCTCCTGGAAGGATAATCGCCCACATGCTATCTAAAAGTCCTAAGTTACTGATTAACAAATATGTAGGAATTAATCCACCGCCAAAAAACATAGTAATTACAAAAATAGTATTAAAAATACCTTTTCCTTTAAAATCTGGTCTGGACATCGGATATGCCGCTAATAATGTTACAAGTACTGAAACTACTGTAAACACTACGGAATATATAACTGCATTTTTAAAGCCAACCCAAATTTGTGCATTGGAAATAACACGCTCATATGCTGTCAATGTCCACTTATTAAAATCAAATGTAATTCCCTTATTTTGCAGTGTAATCGGATCCATAAAAGAAGCTACAACAATGTACAACATAGGAACTACAATAGCAATTACAAATAATCCCAATAAAATATAACCTGTCATCAATAATATTTTATCTTCTATGGAATATCTGGCAAACTTGCTCTTCCTTTTCATATCGCACCTCCTTATAATCCTTTACCGTCATTCATCTTTGCAACAATTTTATTTACCGCAACCAATAAAATAACATTAATTACTGTATTAAATAATCCTACAGCAGTAGAAAAACTGTAATCACCATCCAACAGACCCTTCTTATAAACATAGGTAGCGATAATTTCTGATGTTCCAAGGTTCAAATCGGTCTGTAATGCATACGCTTTTTCAAAACCGATACTCATAATATTACCTGCCTGTAAAATGAACTGAATAATAACCATATCCTTAATCGCAGGCCATTCCACCGCCTTTATCTGCTGGAAAATATTAGCTCCGTCAATAATAGCCGCTTCTTTCAATTCTTGGCTCGCATTAGACAAAGATGCTGTGTACATAATAGATGCCCAACCAGCCCCCTGCCAAATACCACTGGCTATGTATATTGTTCGGAAAGCTTCTGGCATAGTCATGAAATTAATCTGACTTCCTAATAAATGATTAACTGGACCTGTGACTGACAAGAAAATACGTACAATACCACATAATACAATGACAGATACAAAGTTTGGCATATAAAGCACTAACTGAATTTTCTTTTTAATTCCTGTACTTTGAATCCGATTAAGCAAAAATGCCAATAAAATAGGAATTGGAAATCCCCATAACAGACCATAAATACTTAACTTCAACGTATTAACTAGATATGTCATAAAATCTGGAGAGGATAAAAAACGCTCAAAATACTTAAATCCTACCCATTCACTTCCCAAGATACCCCTAATTGGGTTATACCTTTGAAAAGCAATTAAGATGCCACCCATTGGAATATACTTAAAGATTAATGTAAGTAATAATGCTGGCATTAGAAAGATTACATATAACTGCCAATGATGCTTTATATAGAGAAGCGTATTATGTAATCCCTTTTCTTTAGAAACTGTTGCTGTGTTTGTTTTCATAATGTCCTCCTTTCTTATCTCTCCTACATTTTTACATCTGCCTTTATTTTTTATTTCCAGCCTATGTATTTGTGCATTTGTAAAAATTGTATTTGAGATTTGTATGTTAGAAATATAACATAATTTTGTCGCTTTGTCAACAGTATTTTTATCTATTTGCACAATAATTTTTACATTATTTTTTACATAATTCTCTGTGTATTATAATTTCTATTTTCTAGTAATATAAATTATAGTCATTTTATTCAAAATAGTGTTTTTTACATTTGACATATTTATATTTTTACATTATAATAAACTCATAATATGAATTTTTCGAATAATTTAAAATAATACTGCGATTTATATATAAAGGAGGAATGTTAAGCAATTAAAATAATTGAAAAACAGGATAAAATATGTTAT
>JBJEOA010000033.1:0-11780 GCA_051880475.1 Lachnospiraceae bacterium
TTAATAGAATGCGAAAATAATCAAATAAAATGGAAAGCTGGAGAAGAGCTTTTTTTCTTTTTGATCTTATTTGGAGATAATATTGTATATTTTTTTCAATATTTGCAGGCATTTCATCAGATAGGAGTACAAGGTATTGGAAAATATGCTTCGAAATATAATATTGGTAGTTATCAGCTTTATTAAAAAGAGTTTGCGTCGAAGATGTGTTGATGTTTTGCAGGAAATTGCTGTGATTGATTACAAACAGGTAGCATAAAGGATATCTGTAATTGAAAAATTGAACAACACAGAAGTAGAAGTATCCTTTTTCAGACCAAAGTTTTATGTAATTTATACGGGCAATCGAAAGGAGCGTCCATAACATCTTACGCTGTCAGAAGAATTTTTTGATGGTCGAAAGAGTGCATTGGAAGTTACGGTCAATATGCTTTATGATGGAAAGCAAGGTGATATCATCAGCCAGTATGTGGCTTTTACAAAGGTATATCAAGAGCAGATTAGAAAATACGGAAAAACGAAGAAAGCTGTGTTGGAGACAATCCGTATCTGTAAGGATGAAAATGTATTGAAGTCATATTTAGAGAGCCGTGAAAAGGAGGTTGTGGATATTATGATGACATTATTTAATAAAGAACAGGTCCTTGAGGCTTATGTAGAAGAAGAGCGACAAGCTGCAAGAAGTGAAGGTAAAATAGAAGGCAAAATAGAAGGTAAAATGCAGCAAAAAAGAGAAACGGTGCTTAATCTTTACAATATGGGAATGAAAGAAGATTTTATTGCTAAAGCCACAAATATCAGTATTGACCTTGTGAGGCGGTGGCTTGGCTTAGCAATCTCATAAAGGAAGAGGGATGTCTAAGAAGTATTCATTGGATAAAGGTTAGTAAGTGCTTCAAAAAAGAGTGTCTAGAATCCTTTAATATGAAAAAATTTGAAAATAAAATTGAAGAATGGTTTGTTGGAATACATAGGAAAGTAGGATATAGATACTACATTGACTCTTATTTCATTATAAAGAGCTTGTAACAATTCTAATTTACGATTTGCATCTGTTTTTATTCCTTAAACAGATGACAATGAATAATATAAAGTCACAGAAAAAGAGGCTGTCACCTTAACGATTTTTAATCGTTAAGGTGACAGCCTCTTACTGGATTATTGTTCTATTCTTTATTTAAAATTGGAAAAAATTAGTATAATAGCGAGTGCCATCACACTAATAATACATAATAGATTCAAATGTGTACCTTGAGCAATGTTAAAAAAAGAAGAGTATAAATGGATAAACATTCTCTCACCATATGTACTAAGAATAAACAATAATAATTCCTTAATGTTTTTGTTTTGCCAAATTTTTTTTTCCATAATTACACCTCCTAATATAGAAATAAATTGTGTCATATTGAAGCAATTTATCGAATTAGTTATATTAATGGAGATAATATTATAAGATTAAAATTCAGCAAAAAAGTAATATTAAGGTCAAAATAAAAACATCGCTATTGTTATACTCTTAAAGACAGTATATCAAAATATTTATAATTAAGCAAGGGTTTTGAATTATTTTTTTACAAATATAATATGTGTTGAATTTAAAATATTAGTTTATATTTTAGACAGTTTAGAAATTTAAATTGATGTAGAAAAATATTCTAATATGATTATGATATATTAATAAATAATAATTGTAATACTGATGGACTTGTGCTAAAATTGAAGTAAAACATCAACAATATATACTATTAAAATATTGTTATAAGGAGATTTTTATGCAAAATGGACAAGAAGTTTTAGTGATGTATGATATCAGAGAAATTCAAAAATATATTTTTCGTACTAATAAAGTAAAAGATATTATAGGTGCATCTATTTTAGTGGAAGGAATTTTAGAGAAAGGGATTAGCGAATGTGAAAAGAAAAATTCTGATATAAAGGTGAAGAGAGTTTTTATTGGTGGGGGAAATGCTTCGGTAATCTATAAAAATAGAGAAGAAGCGAGACGAATGAATCGCAGTTTGGCGAAATGGATTTTGGAGCAGACTTATTCTCTCCAGTTAGCAACTGCTATAGTAGAGAGAACAGATGATTATGCCACGGATTATGTAAACGTACAAAAAGAGATGGCTAGAGTAAAGAAGAAAATGAGCTATGCGGGGTATTTTGGGGCATTGCCAATCGTGGAAAGAGAAGCTTCTACTGGTCTTGCTATTACATCAGAAGTACAAGGTCCAACTGGAATAGAAAGGGTAAGTAGAGAGACTTATCTAAAAAGAGAAAAACTGACTGAGAAAGGAATAAAATTTGATGATTTAGTGGATCAAAAAGGAGAAGATAGTACACTTGCACTTGTTCATATTGATGGCAATAGTATGGGAAAGAAAATTGAGAGATTGATAAAAGGGGAACAAGACTATGAAAAGATAATGAAAGAAATTTCTCAAAATATAAACCAGAGTTTTTTTAAGGCTTTTGAAGAGATGGAGAAAAGACAGAAAGAATGGGCAAAAAAGACAAAAGGAGAAGATGAGAAAAAATGTTATATTAGAAAAATTATATTGGCGGGAGATGATATTACCTTTGTCTGTACTGCTAAAATAGCACTTTCTCTCGTACAAACCTTTGTATATGCTTTGAGTGATAAAGTATTATATGGAGAAAAAAATGCAGAAAATTTAGAACAAAATGGTTTTAGTATATGTGCAGGTATTGCATATATGCATAGTCATTTCCCTTTTCGAGATGCCTATGAGATAGCGGAACAATGTTGTGAGAATGCGAAGAAAAGAGCAAAGGAAGCAGAACATAAAGTGGATGGTATGATTGGAAATTGGGTTGATTTCCAAATATGTAGAGATGTACAAACGATGTATTTAAAGGAAAATAGAGAGAAAAATTATCGATTGCCAGATGGAAAATATTTACTTCGCCGTCCTTATTATATTCCATATGTGATGGAAGGAAAGAAGTTTAAGGAGATGAATGAGAAAAACCAAAAATTTTCCTTTGACATTTTAAAAGAACAGATTCATCTTCTTGTGAATGATGAAAAGTCTGGTGAAAGTGGAATGGTGAAGTCTAATTTACAAGAATTACGGAATACATATCCTCTCGGAGAACATGCAATGGATGAATTACTCACCTTTTTTAAATCAAGAAATAAAACCTTTTTATCACGTGTGAAAAGGGAAATTCAAGATGATACTAGAGAAGTATTATCGGAAAAGCCTTTTGATAAAGAGGGGATTGCGACTTGGTATGATGCATTAGAGATATATGAACTATTTACAGATATAGGGGAGGGGAAAGAGAATGAAGAAGCAATATCAAATAAAAATCAAATTATTGAGTGATGGATGTCCCTCATCGGGAGAGGTATATAATAGTACTGTGGATGTGGAAATTGATTATGATTCTCTTGGATTTCCCTATCTATCCGCAAAGCGCATTAAGGGATGCTTGCGAGAAACTGCTCTTTTTCTGAGAGAGTGGGGAATGGATATTCCTGTGGAAGAGATTTTTGGAAAAGAGGGAAATTCGAAAGGAAATTTACGTCTAGAAAGTGCCAAGTTAGAAGATTATGAGTCTATGAGAGCGGAAATTGAAAAATATAAAGGATTTGGAATTGGACATCCACAAAACGTTTTAAAATATTTCTCTTATATAAGAACACAGACTGCTATGGAAAATGGGGTGGCAAAGTCCACGAGTCTTCGAGTTTTGCGTGTATTAAAAAAAGGCTTAGTTTTTGAGGCAAATATAAGTATAGATGAGAAATATAAAGAATATCTAGCAAATATTTGTAAATGTACGAGAAATATAGGATTAAATCGTACGAGAGGACTAGGTGAAGTTGAAATTTTTTTGGTTGATAAATCGCATCTATCAGAAGAAAAAAAGGAATTTGAGAAAAAGAAACTACCAGAAGGTTACGAGAAAATTGAAAAAGAGAAATTAGAAGATGGAAAATATTATCGTCTTTTCTATCGTTTAAGACTTTTAGAACCAGTTATTTTAAAGACTGCGGATAAGGGGCAAGAAAAAACAGAAGATTATATTCAGGGAGCAAAAATATTAGGTGTTTTAGCTGGGAAAATGGGAAACAAAATTTATCAAGATTTAACAAAGGAAGAAAATATGATTTGTTCTAATTTGTATATTGCAGATGACAATATTCGTCATATACCAGCACCGGCTTCTATGTGTTATCAAAAGGATCAAGGAACAGAAGATATATATGATTTGGCAGCAGGATATCAACCTGATGTGCAAGTAAATGGACTTGGGAATAAATATATAAGTGAGAAAAAAGGAAAATTATCGGTATTATCAGTAAATATGCAAATTCGATACCATCATTCTAGACCTGATGACAAGTCTGTGGGAAGAGCAAGGGGAGACGGAAAGGGAGAATTATATCAACTCTCTAGTCTCACAGAGGGACAGATATTTGCTGGATTTATACAGGGAAATAAAAAACAGATTGAAAAAGTCATAGAGCAATTTAAGTATATGAAAAATTTTACTATTGGATATGGAAATGCCTCAGAATATGGAAAGGTAGAATTATATATTGATGGAGTAAAAGAATATAATGTTTTGGAAGATAAAAAATTAGAATTATATAGTACGAATGGATTGAAGAAAGGAAATGAGAAACAAGCTCTTGAATTTCTAGTTTATTTTGTCTCACCAGTAATTGTATATAATGATATGGGAATGTGTTCATATCAAATAGAAGATATACGAAAGGAAATGATTCGATATCTGAATTTAGAAGAAGGATTGGAAATAAATGAGGAAAAAATCTATCTCTCATATACAATTATTGGTGGCTGGCAGACTATGTGGAAAAGACCAAAGCAAATAATTCGAGTTTTGGATAAAGGAACTGTTCTTACTCTTCGAGTAGAAAGTGAAGATTCTATCTGTTTGCCAACAAAGTCCGTATTTTTAGGGGAGAGAACAGCAGAGGGATATGGAGAAGTAAAATTTCTTCCGATTCCCGAAAAGAAACAGTGGAAAGATATCTCTTTTGAGAATCAAAAAGAAGATAAGATTGATTTGGTGAACAAAATTCAAATGCCAGAAAAGAAAAATGATACTGAAATAGAGCTTATAAAAGGATTAAAGGAGATAGAAGAAAAGGAATTTTTAAAGAAAAAAGGACGAGAAGCGGCAGAAAAATTAAAAGGAATAGAAGCTAGTACGGTAAATAGGTTATTGTTGACGCTTCAAGAGCAAAAAACAAAACAGAATTTTTTCAATGTTAGTAACTCGATAAGAAAAGAAAATAAAAAAGCACAGGCAGAGGAAATAAAAGAACAAATAGATAAGATGCCAAGTTGTATTTATGTAGAAGGCGAAAAGGCATTCTATATTTTTACAAAAGCTTTATTGTTACAACTAAAATATAAATTAAAAGCAGAGGAGGGGAATAAGAATGAGTAGCCTAGAAAAGAGAATTTACTACGCAATAGAGCTATCGCTTGTTACTCCTCTTTGTGTATCGAATGGAATAGAAGAGATGACAGATTGTGATGTGATAAGAAATTGGGATGGAGAGCCGTTTATTCCTGGAACTTCTTTTATGGGAGCTTTCCGAAATTTTTATGAGGATGTAAAGAAAAATACTGAAATTTCCATAGAGGAAATTTTTAGGAATTCTGACAAGAATACTGGAATTTCTATAGAGGAAATTTTTGGAGATTCTGACGAAGATACTGGAAAAATGAGCCAGATTTGGATTTCGGACTTTTATTTTGATGATGAGGTTAGTATTGTAACTAGGGACGGTGTGCAGTTGGAAAATAAAGTCTCAGTACCTGAAGCAAAGTATGATTATGAAGTGATAGAGTACGGAAAAGGCACTTTATTTATGCAGTTACTAGTGTGGGATGAGAAAAAAGAGGAAGAATTACAAAGAGCAATGCATGTGATTATGATGGGCATTCAGTCAGGGGATATACGATTGGGAGCTCAAAAGAATAGAGGCTTGGGAAGACTTAAAATAGAAAAAATTTATTCTAAGAAATTTTCCAAAAGTAATTTAAAGGAATGGATTGATTTTACAAAAGAAAGCATAAAAAAGGAGGAAAATAAATCAAATTTAAGTGATTATAAAGAAAAGTTTGTTTCTTATTATACTACGATAAAAATTCCTTTAAGACTTACAGGGGGACTTAGTATTCGTCAGTATTCCACAAAGGTAAATCAACCAGATTTTGTTTCCTTACAGAGAAAGATGAGTAAAAACCAAGAAGATGAAAAAGTGGTAATTTCTGGGAGTAGTTGGAAGGGAGCAATTCGAAGCAGAATGACGGAAATTTTAGAAGAAATTTTAGAGGAAATGGAAGGAAAGAAAGAATTAAAGAAAAAATTAAAGAACTCCTGTGAGGAGATTTTTGGCTATGTAAAAAAAGTAGAGAAGAAAGCAAAAGCCTCTGATATGGCTGTAATGGAAAGTAAACTAGAAAAAAATACTTATATTCGAAGTACAAGAAATCAAGTGAGTCGTTTCGAAAATGCTACAGTGGATGGAGCACTTTATGAAGAACGGTGTGCTGTAGGAGGAGAGACGGAGTTAGAGATAAAAATCCGAAATGATAAAGGTAAATCAGACTGGTTTATTGGATTACTGATTCTGGCAATAAAGGATATTCAAAATGGATATTTGTCAATTGGTGGTGGGACAGCCATTGGAAGAGGAATATTTGAGAGTAATGGAAAAATTATAATATTAAATGGAAAGACGGAAAAGGAATATTATATAGAGAAGTTACGAGAAAAAATACAGGAACAAAGTGGGGGTGAAATGGAATGAAATTAAGTCTGCAAAGAATAAATGAGGCTCCTGAGAAAGGAAAAGCATTAATTTATTTTCGTACTAGATTATACTATGGGAGTTTTTCAAAAAAAGAAAAGGAAAAAGGAATAGAGTTGATGGCAAAAGGAGAGAACGAAATACTTTTATTAAATGGAAGTCAGGAGATAGATACGGTATTAGAACTCCATCTTTTTGATAAAGAAAAGGAATATCGAGCTGTATATTCTCAAGCTAGGAGAGAATATTTGGAAAATATTATTTCGGATAAATTAGAAGAAAAAGATTCTAAATTCCAAATATGTGAGGAATGCTATTTACTTTCAGGATATCAAGATGAAAAAATAGGTATCGTAAACTACATGCAGTTTAATGAAGAGGATATGTTATCACTTGTGAATTATCGATTATATCCAGTTTAGTAAGCAAAGGAGAAGAAAAATGAGTAAAAACAGAGAGAGATTTTTAAATCCATATTATTTTATTTCCTTGCCTGAACAAAAACAGGAAGCAACTGAAGAAGAAGAAAAATTAACTGGAAAAATTACATACACAATTACGACTCAAACACCAATCTTTATCCCTAATACTAGCTGTGACGAGGCATTTGATATAAAGATACCAGAAAAAGAAAATTCAAAAGATGGCAAGCATAAATCTTATGATTTTTATTCTTATGCGGAGCTAGAAAAAGGAGAGGCAGAGATAAGTGTAAAGGAACCTATTATTCCCGGAAGTGAGGTGAGAGGAATGCTTCGCTCTGTCTATGAGGCAGTGACGGGGTCTTGTATGAGTATTATTAATGATGAGGCAATGATTAGTAATAGAACAGACCCAGGAAGAGCATTTAAGCCTCACTTGTTAGTTAGAAGAGAAAAAACGATATATTTAGAACAAGCCAATATAACGTACATGGAAAAAGAATTAGCAGAAGAATTACAAGATGGTAAAAAATATTTTTTTAAGTCTTATTCAAAAGAGATAGAAGTGGGACATAGAAGAAGAATAAAGAGATATTTTGTAGATGGAACACCTTCTTTAAAACAAATGAAAGATAAGAAAAAATTTGGTTATTTAATGAGAGGAGAAATAGAACCTAAAGGAACAGAAAGTACAACAAAAAAATATGTTGTTCTGTTTTCAAAAAAAAATGGAGAACAGGAGGAAATAATATTTGATGAAACCTTACAAAATCAAATGGAAAATATACTTTCTATTTATGAAGCGGATTCCAATTCTTATATAGAATACGCCAAGAGATATAGGGAGTTTCTTGATGGAGATGGAGAGGAATACTTTCCAATTTATGCTAGAAAATTATGGTTTTATGAAGAAGTAGATGGTGAAGGTAAATATATGATTCAAGTTTCACCAGCGGCGATTTCAAAACAGGTTTATAAAAAGAAAGTAAGAAATTTAATAAATGAGAAATTAAAGCCGTGTACAAGTTTAAAGGATATTTGTCCAGCATGTTCTCTTTTCGGCATGGTAAATTCTAAGGGGAAAAAAGAAAAAGGAGTTTTAAAAAGTAAGGCTTCTAAAATACGGTTTTCAGATTTGACATTAGAAAATAGAAATGTAGATTTTTCTACGTTGTTTTGTAAGCGTATTACAATAGAAGAATTAGCTAGTCCCAAAATTTCTAATGCACAAATGTATTTGAGTACTCCAATGGATGTAGCCCCAGCTCTTGAAGTGAAAGATTGGAATTATGATTATTGGGTTGATCAGTATGGAAAGATTCATGATTATGAAGCAAAAATCAATGGACGAAAATTTTACTGGCATCATCCAGAATTTATGTTACATGAAGCAGAAGTAACAAAGAGAAATGTAACAATACGTCCTTTGAGAGAGAAAAAATCATTTATAGGAAATATTTTCTTTGACGGTATTACAAAAAAACAGCTAGAACAAATTGTATATCTTTGTGATATTAGTGGGACAGAAGAGTATGGATATAAGATTGGTATGGGAAAGCCACTAGGTATGGGAAGTATTCTTATGAAAGTATCTTCTATCACTTTTAGAAAGTTTGATATAAACAAAGATGAATTATATGTGGAGGATAAAATTGATTTTAAGAAGGAAGAAGAGAGAAACAAATATTTAAATCAATATCGGTACGGATATACAGATGTGGGATTTTTAGATGGAAAGATTCAACAGGACTTTGAAATGATTATGAAGTTTTCAAAAGCAAATAATGAGACAATATCCTATCCTTATACTTTGGAACAAGTAGATGAAGAAATTATGTCAGAGGGATTCCAATGGTTTGTTGCCAATAAACATAATAGTAATAAAAATTTACAAATTCTTAAAGGGAAACAAGAAGAAAATGACTTGCCTTTTTTAAGAGTATTGAGACAAATAAGATAATAGAATAAAAATTTTGTTAGAAATTTATAATACACAAATATAACTATTGTAATTTTTTATCACAGAAAATATGTGAATTAGATTATAAAAAATACGGGAGAAAAATATGTTAATTAATTACACAGAGAATTTTTCTAAAGATTGTGAGAAGGATAAGATTCTAATTGCACAGTTGGGAAAAGGTGGATATCAGACTACTACTTATGTGGATGAATCAGGAAGAGAGCTTTCTACAACAGGATATGGTTTTGATGCAATTATACGAAAGGAAAATCCAAATAAACTTTTGCTTATTGGAACGACAGAATCAGGTTGGATAGGAATCGTTGATTGGTATGGAAAATTAAAAAGTCTAACAAAAGAACAAGAAAAAAAGAAGAAAGCTCTTTTGTGTAGATTAAAACAAGACACCATTAATCGCAAAGAGAATAAGGAGAAAACTTTAGAGGAGAGAGAGGAGATTTTTGATGCAGAGTCTCTAATCTGGGAAGAGATAGAAAAATATATTATGGATATTACCGAATTTGAAAGGGTAAAAATTGCTATCATTCCGAAGGGACAAAATAATGAGGAATTAGTAGAATATTTTGATATTTTAAGAGAAGCTCTCCAGAATATTACCCAAAAAGGAAAAAATACCAAAATAATATTCGATATTTCAAATGGATTTCGTTCTATGCCACTTTATATTATGATGATTGTAAAATTTGTGGGATTAGTTAATGGTGAAAATATAAATTATATGGCGTATTACGGAATGTTTGAGGCAAAGGATGAACAAAATAGAACTCCTTTAGTTAATCTAACGAAGGTGACAGAAATGACAGAATGGATTAATGCCATAAGTGAATTTCGAAATTTTGGTAGTGTGAAGGCACTATATCGATGTCTTAGTATGGAAAAGGAAGGCAAATCAGAAGAAGAAAAAGAAGAAATTCAGCAGATGATTCAAAAGTTTGAAAAATTTGAATCTGCTATGAATATGAATAATCTCCATTACTTAAAGAAAAGTATAGAATATATTGAAAATTTAGATAGCGACTTTATGCATGATATTCCACTTTCGCGACAGGCTAAAGTTATGTTAGAAGACTTAGGAAAAGATTTCAAAAGAAGGTTTGTAGATACTGAACATAAACTAAATGAAAAATATGAATATACATATATTTTAATGAAATTATCGCAATTATATATGGAGCAGGGAAGATATAATATGGCGGCTATCGCAAGTCAGGAAGGCATTATTACTTATATTTTAGAGAAATATCTAAAAGAGGATCTTAGATGTAGTTTATTTTTAAATGATGAGGAAGTCAAGGAATATATTAAAAAGTTTAGAAATAGAGAACGAGTAAAATCATATTTTGATGCATATTTGAATAAATACAAAGGTGAAGAAGCGTTGGATAAAAAATATGCATTTGGAGGTTACTATAAGAAAATTAAGAATAAGATTCGAAACGTAGGTGCACATATTCTTCCAGATGAAGAAATGCCAAATTTAAAAGAAATGGAAAAATGGATTTATGTATCTATTAATAGTATTTTAAAGGATATGGAAGAAACGATACTATTGGAACATGATACAGAAATTGTAGATTTAAATTTTGAGGAAATATATAAGGATTATTGTAAAACAAATAAAAAAATAAAAGAATAGAGAGAGAAAATTTTAAAAGACCTTTTTCTTGAAGAAGAGAAGGGGAAGCAATAGAAAAAAGAAATAATCAATAAATTAAAGCAAAATTAGGAGGGAGTTATGTTAATTAATTATACAAACCATCCGTCAAAAGATTGGTCTAGAGAGCAGACTATAGCATCAAAGGAAAAATATGAGGAAATTTTAGATATTCCATTTTTGAATGTAGATCCGAGTTGGACGGAGGAGGATATTTATAGAGTTGCGTGTGAGGAATATAAAAAGATTATAGAGGCTATAGGGGAAGATAAACTACAAGATAAAAAAACAGCAGTTCTCTGTCAAGGAGAATTTACGTTAAGTTTTTTAATTATAAAATTTCTTATGTCTAGGAACATAAAAGTAGTCAGTACAGTATCAAATCGAATTGTGGAGGAAAAGGTAGAAGATGGTATCTCAAAAAAGGTTGTAATCTTTAAATTTTTAGGATTTCGAGCTTATGATTCAAGAAATTATCCTGATGCAGATTGATAGAAAATATTAAAATTTTTTTACTTTTAAAGTCGTTTTTCTGGTATGATAAAAATATCAGAAAAACGCTCTAAAAATATATAAAAATGGAAGGAAAATTGCTTAGCCAAAAAATAAGGGAAAAACATTTGAATTCAGAATATTCTGTGAATTACTTACAAAAATAGAGCTGGGAGACCGCATGAATACTAGATTTGAGAGGGGTACCGTAGAAATGAATAAAAGCCCGTTTAGGGCATTGACACACAGATTTCTTCTTCATGTTGGATGGCTGTATATGGTAGAAATGAATAAAAGCCCGTTTAGGGCATTGACACAGTTCTTCTTCCACATGCCAAGGCTGTAAGCCCCGTAGAAATGAATAAAAGTTAGAGGGTATGGATAAAGTTTATAATTCTGATTTTT
>JBJEOA010000034.1:0-2217 GCA_051880475.1 Lachnospiraceae bacterium
AGGCTTGGAGAATATGCTCCAAGCCTTTTAGTTTTGCAACTATTCATAATTTATTCTCTTCATTAAGCATACTTATAAATGCGTCAAGAGAAATATTTCCCAAATCACCTTCATCTCTTTTGCGAACAGAAACACTATTATCAGAGTTTTCTTTCTCCCCTACAACAAGAATATAAGGGATTCTCTCCATTCTGGCACTTCTTATTTTATAACCAATTTTTTCATCTCTATCATCCAATTCACATCTAAATCCTTTTTCCTCTAAAATTTTCTCTACTTCCTTTGCATATTCAATATATTTATTAGAAATAGCTAAAATTTTAACTTGAACTGGCGAAAGCCATAATGGGAACTTACCAGCATAATGTTCTATTAATATACCGATGAATCTTTCCACAGAACCAAAAATGACTCGGTGAATCATAATTGGACGATGTTTTTCACCATCCTTACCAATATACTCCGCTTTAAATCTTTGTGGCAATTGAAAATCCAATTGAATGGTTCCACATTGCCATGTCCTTCCAATAGAATCTTCCAAATGGAAGTCAATCTTAGGTCCGTAAAATGCTCCATCACCTTCGTTAACCACATACGCAATACCTAATTGGTTTAATGCATTTTTTAAACTATTCGTTGCAAGTTCCCAGTCCTCATCACTTCCAATTGAATCATTAGGTCTCGTAGATAACTCCACATGATATTTAAATCCAAATTTTTGATACACCTCATCTATCAATCGTATCACGTTTGCGATTTCATCCTGTATTTGTTCTTTCGTCATAAATATATGTGCGTCATCCTGTGTGAAACAACGTACACGCATAAGTCCATGTAATGCACCCGATTTCTCATGTCTATGCACAAGTCCCAGTTCACCAATACGCATTGGGAAATCCCTATAAGAACGTGGTTCAAGTTTATACACCAGCATTCCACCAGGACAATTCATTGGTTTGATTGCAAAATCAGTTTCATCAATCATCGTTGTATACATATTCTCCCTATAATGTTCCCAATGACCAGAAGTTTCCCATAATTGTCTGTTTAGCATCATAGGAGTAGATATTTCCACATACTTTTCTCTTGTATGAATTTTTCTCCAATAATCTATTAAAAGGTTTTTTAGTACCATTCCTTTGGGAAGAAAAAATGGAAAACCCGGTCCCTCATCAAGCATTGCAAATATACCCAACTCTCGCCCCAATTTTCTATGATCTCTCTTTTTTGCTTCTTCCATTTTATTTATATATTCATCAAGCATTTCTTTATTTGGAAATGATGTTCCATAAATACGTGTAAGCATTTTATTTTTTTCGTCTCCACGCCAATACGCCCCTGCCACTGACAATAATTTAAATGCCTTTACTGAACTTGTATATGCCACATGTGGTCCGGCACATAACTCTTCATATTCTCCCTGTTGATAAAAACTCAATTCCTCTGTTTCCGGAAGATCCTGAATCAATTCTATTTTAAAAGGCTCGTTCTTCTCTTCCATCAACTTTATGGCAGCTTCACGGTTCAATGTATAATGTCTAAGCTGTAAGTTTTCCTTTACAATTTTTTTCATTTCCCTTTCAATCTCTGGAAAATAAACTTCAGAAAATTCAAAGTCAAACTCAAAATCATAGTAAAATCCATCTTTAATCGCTGGACCAATCGCGCATTTTGTACTTGGATATAACCTTTTTACAGCCTGTGCCAGAATATGTGCTGTAGTATGACGAAATGCCTCTCTTCCAAGCTCCTCATCAAATGTTTTCTCCTCAATAGAACCATCTCTCATGATAATTTTCATAATATCATCCTTTCTATATTATCTTTATCAACATAAGAAAAACACCCTTAGAGACGTGTCGCAATGTCTCTAAGGGTGCTCTATGCACGGTTCCACCTTAATTTTTCGCTTCAGATTCAAATAAATCCTATCCTTTAACGCAGGCATACGGCAATACTTACATATACTTTGGGTATTACAGCTCTAGAATGGTTTTCATACACAGGACACATAAACATTTTCCACCAATCAATGTTCTCTCTGGATGCTACTAATGTACTACTCTTTTCCGTCAATGCTTTTCTTATGTCAATTTTTATTGAGTTTACTACTGCAATTATGCTTTGTCAATGCATTTATCATACTAATAAATTTATTAGATACTATGTTTTTGCAATAATTTCAACGATAGTCACACTTTTGGCAATGCACCATCA
>JBJEOA010000035.1:0-12995 GCA_051880475.1 Lachnospiraceae bacterium
AGACAGGAAGTTATACAAATAGAGATGGCGTTAAGGTTTATACAACAGATGTTGTTGTAGAAGAGCAAGATTTTTGTGAGAGCAAAAATGCAAACCAGGGCGGCTATATGGATAACGGATATCAGGGTGGTTATCAGAGACAGGAACAGCAAAGACCATCTCCAAGCATGGCAGCTGGTGACGGATTTATGACTATACCAGACGGACTAGATGAGGAACTACCATTTAATTAAAAATTAATTATAGAAATTTTAGGATTTCGATGAATCATAATAGGAGGTAATATCATGGCTTATAATAAAAGTGAGCGTGCTGATTCTCCAATGAGAAGAAGAACAACACGTAGAAGAAAAAAAGTATGTGTATTCTGTACAGATAAGAATGCAACAATGGATTATAAAGATGTAAATAAGTTAAAGAGATATGTATCTGAGAGAGGTAAAATTTTACCTAGAAGAATTACAGGAAACTGTGCAAAACATCAGAGAGCTTTAACAGTGGCAATCAAGAGAGCAAGACACGTTGCTTTAATGCCTTACGTACAGGACTAATCTGAATAAAAGATAATTAGGAGATTACTTAAAATTTGTTTTGAGTAATCTCTTTTTTACTATGAAAGTCCCTGTCAAGCGCCGAAGCAAATTGAGCTTGCTCAAATTTGCTTTGGCATTTGACAGACTAAACCGTATGAGTACGGAAAGCGATAGCTTGGAGTACGAATACGGTGGCGATTGCGGGAGTGCGAAGCATGGAGCAATCGCAGGACTTTCATAGAAGTATGGAGAAAGTCCCTGACGCGACGAATGAAAGGATTAGAAGAGGTAAAATAAAAGTGAAAAAATTACTAATTTACTTAAAAGATTATAAAAAAGAATGTATTTTAGCGCCACTTTTTAAAATGCTAGAGGCTACATTTGAATTATTTGTACCTCTTGTTGTGGCGGCGATTATTGATAAAGGAATCGCAAACGGAAATAAAATGTTTATTGTTAGTAGAGCAGGAATATTAGTTTTGCTTGCGATGATTGGGCTTATCTGGGCGATTACGGCACAGTATTTTGCAGCAAAAGCGGCAGTTGGATTTGCGACAAAAATAAAACATGCATTATTTAATAAAATTCAGAGTTTATCATTTTCAGAAATTGATCGACTTGGAACATCGTCTATGATTACGAGAATGACAAGTGATGTCAATCAAGTGCAATCAGGAGTAAACCTTGTTTTGCGATTATTTTTGAGATCTCCATTTATTGTATTTGGAGCAATGATCATGGCATTCACAATTGATGTGGGAGAAGCATTTATATTTGTTGTTACAATTCCACTTTTAGCGATAGTTGTATTTGGCATTATGCTTGCGAGTATTCCTCTTTATAAAAAAGTACAGCAATGTTTAGACCGTGTGCTTGGAAGTACAAGAGAGAACTTAACTGGTATTCGTGTTATTCGTGCATTTTGTAGAGAAAATGCCGAGATAGAGGCATTTGACGAGAAAGCGAGTGACTTAAATATAATGCAAAAATATGTCGGAAAGATTTCAGCGCTTATGAATCCGATTACTTATATTATTATTAATGGGGCAGTTATTGTACTCATTTGGGGCGGAGCACTTCGTGTAGATGCTGGAATTTTGACACAGGGACAGGTTGTAGCTCTCTATAATTATATGTCCCAAATTTTAGTTGAGCTAATAAAATTGGCAAATTTAATTATCAATGTGACAAAGGCAGTTTCTTGTGGAAATCGTATTCAGACTATTTTTGAGATTGAGAGCGAGCAAAAGACACAGATAAAATCTATTTCAGGAAATAAGATGAAAAAAGATGAACAATATAAGGATATTTGTGTGGCGTTTGACCATGTAGGTCTTACGTATAAGGGAGCGGGAGATGAGACATTGAGCGATATTAGTTTTACGGCTAGGTACGGTGAGACTATCGGTATTATTGGCGGTACTGGCTCAGGAAAGACTTCTCTCGTTCATATGATCCCTAGATTTTATGATAGGACTTCTGGTGAAATTTATATTGATGGAAAAAATATTGATGCTTGGTCTGACGAGCAGCTTCGTGAGAAAGTCGGCATTGTTATGCAAAAGGCTGTCTTATTTCAGGGAACAATAAGAGAGAATCTCCTATGGGGAAATGAGAATGCAACTGACGAGGAATTGTATGAAGCGTTAGAAATTGCTCAGGCAAGAGAAATCGTCGATAATAAAGAGGGAAATCTAGATGCCGAGGTTGCACAGGCGGGAAAGAATTTTTCAGGAGGACAAAAGCAGCGTTTGACAATTGCGAGAGCTTTAGTAAAGAAGCCTGAAATTTTGATTTTGGACGATAGTGCGTCAGCTCTTGACTATGCAACAGATGCAAATTTAAGATATGCTCTTAAAAATAGAAAAGAAAAATGTTGTGTCTTTATCGTATCACAGCGCACAGCTTCCATTCAGCAGGCAGATAAAATTATTGTTTTAGACGACGGTAAAGCAGTTGGAATTGGAACTCATGAAAAACTTTTAGAAACCTGTGAAGTTTATAAAGAAATTTACGAATCTCAGTATTCTAAGGGGGTGTAAATAGATGAGCAAAAAAGAACAAAATAAGAAGACATTTCTTAGAGTGCTAGACTATATGGGAAAATATAAAATTTTCTTTGCACTATCTATTATTTTTGCAACGATTACAGTTGCATTGACTCTTTATGTGCCGATTTTAGTAGGACAAGCAGTGGACCATATTGTGGCAAAAGGAGCAGTAGAATTTAATATAGTTTGGAAAATATTAGTAAAAATTGGAATTGTAGTACTTTTTACAGCATTGGCACAGTGGCTTATGAATATTTGCAATAATAAAATAACGTATCATATCGTTCAAGATATTCGAAAGGAGGCTTTTAGAAAAATTCAAGTACTTCCTCTTCGATATATTGACGCACATTCCTATGGAGAGACAGTGAGCAGAATCATTACGGATGTAGACCAACTTTCAGACGGATTGCTTCTAGGATTTGCCCAGCTTTTCACAGGTGTGATTACTATTTTGGGAACGTTGATTTTTATGGTGGGTATTCATCCTCTTATTGCATTAGTAGTTGTCATTATCACACCGCTATCTTTGTTTGTAGCCAAATTTATTGCAGAGAGAACTTCCTCCATGTTTCGTCTTCAGTCTGAGACAAGAGCAGAGCAAACTGCTTTTATCGATGAGATGATTGGAAACTTAAAAGTAGTAAAGGCATTTGCTCATGAAGATAAAAATATGGATAAATTTGATGAAATTAATGAGAAATTACAAAAATATTCTCTTCGAGCAATTTTCTTCTCCTCTATGACAAATCCAGCGACGCGTTTTGTAAATAGTATTGTGTACGCAGGAGTAGGGCTTACGGGAGCATTGACGACAGTAGCAGGTGGAATGACGGTTGGAGGTTTAATCAGTTTTCTAAGCTATGCAAATCAGTATACAAAGCCATTTAATGAGATTTCGGGCGTCATGACGGAGCTTCAAAATGCGTTGGTATGTGCAGGACGAGTTTTTGAGCTGATAGATGAAGAGATTGAGATTCCAGACAAAGAAGATGCGAAGATTCTTGAGCATGTACAGGGAAAGGTCGATTTAGAGCATGTATATTTTTCCTATACAGCTGATAAAGAGTTAATTCGAGATTTTAATTTATCCGTAAAGCCAGGAAGTAGAATTGCGATTGTTGGACCGACAGGATGCGGAAAGACTACGTTAATTAATTTATTAATGCGTTTCTATGATGTGGATAAAGGAGAGATTTCTGTCGATGGAAATGCGATAAAGAATATAACGAGAAAGAGTTTAAGACAAAACTACGGAATGGTATTGCAAGAAACTTGGCTAAAAGAAGGAACAATACGAGAAAATTTAAAAATGGCGAAGCCAGATGCCACAGATGAGGAAATGATAGAGGCGGCAAAATTGGCTCATTCACATAGTTTTATTAAGAGATTGCCACAGGGCTATGATACCGTAATTGGAGAAGATGGAGGAAGTCTTTCACAGGGGCAAAAACAGCTCTTATGTATCACAAGAATTATGCTCTCTTTGCCACCAATGCTCATTTTAGACGAGGCGACATCTTCTATAGATACGAGAACAGAGCTAAAAATTCAAAATGCCTTCGCTAAAATGATGAAAGGTAGAACAAGTTTTATTGTAGCCCATCGCCTTTCGACAATTCAAAGCGCAGATATTATTCTTGTTATGAAAGATGGAAATATCATTGAGCAGGGAAATCATGATACATTAATTAAGCAAAATGGTCTTTACGCGACACTATACAATAGTCAGTTTGCGAAAGCTTGAGCAGTGCAAGAAAAAGAAAATATTAGCCGAGTGCAAGCTTGCTTGCAAGGAGGCTAAAAATTTCTTTTTCTTATAGTGCGAGAGCACGGCAGTGAGGAGAGCGAAGCGAATCCGAACTGAGCACTGCGAAAAAAAAGCAAGAAAAAGAAAATATTAGCCGAGTGCAAGCAAGCATGTAATCGAGAGGTGCGAGAATGAAAAGTGATATTTTCTTTTAAAACGATAGCAAGGCTTCCAAAGATTTTAACTGCACTAGCTTTGCTGCGGGAGCGTTGTTTGAGTCCGAAGGACGAGTTCGCGGGAGCAGCATAAATAAGCGTGCGGTTAAAATTTGGAAACGAAGCGTGTTGAAAAAGAAAATATCACTTTTTCTCTCTCTCAATCAAGTTACCCAATAGATTAGCCTTTTAGTCAATAAGGTCGATAAGGGGTTATAATGAAAAAAAGCCAAGCTTGCACCATTTCCCAGTAAAACGATAGCAAAATCTTACAATAATCTAAAATTTAAGAATTCCCTCTTCCACTTTACTAAAATTTGTGTTAAAGTATAACTTAGTACGGAAAGAAGCTATTATAATTACTATATGTAGGAAAATAGCTATTTTCATTTAAACAAATCAACAGATTAACAAATTAACATGAGAGGGAAAATTTAAAGAAAGGAAAAAGAGATGGCAAGGGATAAAGTAAAAAATAGTGTAAAAGAGCCGATGCCTAAATGGAAAAAAATACTAATTGGTGTCGTGATATTTTTATTAATTGTATATGCAGCAGGTGTCGCATTTTTTCACTGGCATTTTCAATTTCAGACGACATTGAATGGCCATAAAGTGGATTTTAAAAATGCAAATGATGTTAAAAAAGAATTAACGGAATCTATCAGTGATTTCGACTTAGAATTAAAAGAGAGAGAGAATAAAACTGAACAGATTAAGGCAAAGGATATCGGGGTAAGACTAGAATATAATTATGAAGTCTATTATGCACTAAGAAATCAAAATGAATTTTTATGGTTTATCGAGTGTTTCAAGAAAAAAGAGCCAAAGATAGAGGCTGATATTTCTTATGACTCAGAAAAATTAGATAAAATAATTGATGAGTTAGAGTGTATGGATAAAAAGAAAGATAAAAAATGTTCTAATGCAAAAGTTGAGTATAAAGATGGAAAGTATCAGATTATACCAGAGGTAGAAGGTACTGAAGTCGATAAAGACAGTTTAAAAAAGAATATTTTAAAAGCTTTCAAGAAAAATGAGACAGTTGTAAATATGGATAAGGACGGTTCTTATAAAGCTCCAACGATTCGAGCTACTGATAAAGTAGTAACAGATGCCCTAAGAACAGCACAAAAGTATGCAAGAACAAAGATTACATACAAATTTGCTAATAAAAAGGAAGTCTGTGATAAAAAGTTAATTCATAAGTGGATTAATATTGATAGTAAGATGAAAGTATCTTTGGACTATGAGAAGGTTTTAGACTATATTGAAGAACTTGCGGCTAAGTATGACACTTATCAAAGAAGTGTGAAATTAAAATCTCATAGTGGAAATACAGTTACAGTTCCAGCTGGTGGTTCTTACGGTTGGAAGATTAGTGAGACAAAAGAAGCTAAGAGACTTATGCAGTTAATTGAGCAGGGCAGAAGCTTGACAAAAGAGCCAAAATACTTACTAAGAGCAGAAAAAGGTAAGAGAACATCTGTAGATGCAAACTGCGATACTTATATCGAGATTAGTATTAGTGCACAGCATATGTGGGCTTATAAGAATGGAAAATGTATCGTGTCTACTCCTGTTGTAACAGGTGATGTAGTAAGAGGCGGTAGAGAAACAAATAAAGGTGCTTATTATATTATCTACAAGCAAAGTCCAGCTGTATTAAGAGGAAGAAATAACTCGTATGCTTCACCAGTTACATTCTGGATGCCATTTAATGGTGAGGAAGGTGAAGGTATTCACGACGCTTCTTGGAGAAGTAATTATGGTGGTTCTATTTACAGAGGTAATGGTTCTCACGGCTGTGTAAATACACCTTACGCGAATGCTAAGAAGATTTATCAGAATTTTGAATCTGGAACACCAGTATTTATTTATTAAAAAGATAGAGGAGATATCATCAGCGATATCTCCTTTTTTGTACTTATAATAGGTTTTATTTTTTATATTTATAATAGGTTTTACATAATTGCATTTTTCATAGAAGCAATATAATCGTAAATATATGGTGCAGCATTATCTCCGTGTTTTGCAATAAGTTTTACGATTGCACTTCCTACGATAACACCGTCTGCATATTGGGAAATGGTTTTTGCCTGCTCTGGTGTATTAATTCCAAATCCGACAGCAGCTGGAGTATCACTTGTAGCCTTGACGGCTTTTAAGATAGAAGGAAGGTCTGTCTTAATCTCAGCTCTCACTCCCGTCACACCCATCGAAGCGACAACGTAGAGGAATCCGGAGGAATCCTCAGCGATTGTCTTAATTCTCTGCTCAGATGTTGGAGCGATGAGGGAAATGATATCAACGTCATACTGTTTTGCGATAGATGCAAGTTCCCCTTTTTCTTCAAAAGGAAGGTCTGGGATAATTAAACCGTCAAGCCCTAGTTGCTGACAGCGGGCGAGAAATTTTTCGTAACCGTATTTAAATACAGGGTTTAAGTAAGTTAAAAAGACAAGAGGGATATCTGTTTTTTTGCGGATAGAAGCAACTAAGTCAAAGATATCATCGGTTGTCACGTTATTTTTTAAGGCACGAACATTGGCTTCCTGGATAACAGGGCCGTCTGCAATAGGGTCAGAAAAAGGAATTCCAATTTCTACCAAATCAGCTCCTGCTTTTTCAGCGGTTAAGACAAACTCTTCTGTTTTTTCTAAGCTAGGGTCGCCGGCAGTGATAAAGGCGATAAAAGCTTTTTTATTTTCAAATGCATTTTTTATTTTACTCATGAATATCAACTCCTCTATATCTAGCGATAGCAGCTACATCTTTATCTCCACGTCCAGATAAACAGATAATAACGCTCTCATCTTTTTTCATTGTTGGGACAATCTTTAGTGCGTGAGCGACTGCGTGGGCACTCTCAATAGCACAGATAATACCTTCTGTTTTTGCTAGGTATTCAAATGCAGCTACGGCCTCATCATCTGTGACAGGGACATACTGTGCTCGGCCAGTGTCGTGAAGATTTGCGTGCTCAGGTCCAATTCCTGGATAATCAAGTCCAGCAGAAATGGAATAAACAGGAGCAATCTGACCGTATTCATTTTGACAGAAATATGATTTCATGCCGTGGAAGATTCCTAAACTTCCTTTTGCGATAGTGGCTGCATGCATTTTTGTCTCAATTCCTTTTCCTGCCGCCTCACATCCGATTAATTGCACATTTTCATCAGGGATGAAATTATAGAACATTCCCATAGCATTGCTTCCACCGCCGACACATGCCATAACTGCGGCTGGAAGTTTTCCCTCATACTCTAAAATTTGTTCTCTAGCTTCCTTGCTTATAACACTTTGGAAATCTCTTACAATCATAGGAAATGGGTGAGGTCCCATGACAGAGCCAAGAACATACATAGTATCGTGAACTCTAGCAGTCCACTCTCTCATTGTCTCAGAAACAGCATCTTTTAATGTCATAGTGCCAGTTGTGACAGCGTGGACTTTTGCCCCGAGAAGTTCCATACGATATACATTAAGTGCCTGACGCTCTGTGTCTTCTTTTCCCATAAAAATTTCACATTCCATATCAAGAAGAGCGGCTGCGGTTGCAGTTGCCACACCATGCTGACCAGCACCAGTCTCAGCGATGACACGAGTTTTGCCCATTTTTTTTGCGAGTAATACTTGACCTAATACGTTATTGATTTTATGGGAACCTGTGTGGTTTAGGTCTTCTCTTTTTAAATATACTTTTGCTCCACCTAAATCTTTTGTCATTTTTTCAGCATAGTAAAGAAGAGATGGACGACCAGCATAGTTATTGAGTAAATCTTGTAATTCTTTATTAAATTCAGGGTCATTTTTATAATATTCATAGCATTTTTCAATGTGGATTACTTCATTCATTAATGTTTCTGGAATGTATTGTCCACCGTGAATACCATATCTACCTTTTGACATTTTTTTATTCTCCTATCGTTCTTATTTTTGATATAATTTCTAATATTTTTTTTCTGTCTTTTAAACCATTTGTCTCCACGCCACTGCTTAAATCAATGGCAAATGGATAGTAGGCGATAGCGGCCTCTATATTTTGAATTGTTAAACCGCCAGCTAGAAAAAAAGGTTTTTTTGTCTGGGGCATTAAACTCCAATCGAATGTTTTGCCCGTTCCTCCAGCACCGTTATCGAATAAAAAATAGTCGACATCAAATGTAGGAAGAATAGAAGTATCAAAGTCTTTATCAATTTTTAGAGCTTTGATGAGGGGGCAGTCTGTTTGACTGCGCAATTGTTTGATATATGTGGAATTTTCTTGTCCGTGAAGCTGTGCCATGTGGATAATTCCTTCGCTGTAGAGAGAAATAATTTCTTCTATCGGTGCATTTACAAAAACTCCAACTGGGGTAATAGATTTATCTAATTTAGCGGAGAGCTTCGCAGCCATCTCATGGGAAACTTGTCTTTTGCTTTTTGCAAAGACAAAGCCGATATAATCTGGCTTAGCCTCATTGACGTAGTCGATATCACATTCTCTTTTTAGTCCACAAATTTTTATTTTACTCATGAATTTCACCTTTTAAGATGGCAAGCTGTCTTTTTTTATCTGGACTTCTCATGAAAGTTTCTCCGATTAAGACGGCGTTTGTCTTGTTCTCATAGAGAGCTTTAATATCATCAGCAGTTTTAATTCCACTCTCTGATACGAATAAAATAGAATCTGGGACGAGGCGGCGAAGACGAATACTATTTTTTATATCGACTGTAAAAGTCTTTAAATCTCTATTATTTACTCCAATTATTCTAGCACCGGCTTCTAATGCGGAGGTAATTTCTTCTTCGGAATGTGCCTCAACAAGTGCAGATAATCCGAGAGAATCCGCAATTTGAATATATTTTTTTAAAGTTTTTGTATCTAAGAGGGCGCAGATGAGAAGCACTGCAGAGGCGTTTAATGTTTTTGCCTCGTAAATTTGATACTCATCTACCGTAAAATCTTTTCGTAAAATTGGAATTGTTACAATATCGGCCACTTCTTTTAAATAATCATTAGAACCTTGGAAAAAATAAGGCTCTGTGAGAATGGAGATGGCAGAGGCACCAGCTTCCTCGTACTCTTTTGCAATCTCTAAATATGGAAAATGTTCTGCGATTACTCCCTTAGATGGAGAAGCTTTTTTTATCTCGCAGATGAAGGATAAATCCTTTGTAGCTAATGCTTTCTCAAAAGGGAAGTCATCTGTTTTTGGAAGAGAGAGTGCTCTTTCTTTCATTTCCTCTAGTGAAATTTTTTGTTTTTGCTCTGCGACACGCTCTCTTGTTTTGTTTGCAATTTTATTTAAAATCATTGTTTTCCTCTCTCATAATGAATAAAAGTTTCATTACTCTGTCTGTTCAATTGGCAGAGGTTTTTATAGTAAACTCTAGTTATCTATTGGAAAGTGTGATAAATTTTTCAAGTTGTTTTGTTGCTTTTCCGCTGTCTATGATATCTTCTGCGATTTTAATAGCATCTTGAATAGAATATTCTGGTTTTGCAATATGAATGGCAGCCGCAGAATTTAATACAACAGCATCTCTTTTTGGACTTTTTTTGCCAGCTAAGATATCTTTTGTTATCACAGCATTTTCTTCTTTTGTTCCACCTACTAAATCTTTCTTTTCACAGCGCTTGAATCCAAATTGTTCTGGAGTAATTTCATAGAAGGAGTATTCTCCGTCATGAAATTCACAGACAGAAGTTGGGGCACTCATAGAGATTTCATCTAGGCAATCTTGACCGTATACAACCATACCTCGTTTTACTCCTAGATTGTATAAAACCTTTGCCATTGGCTCGATTAAATCCTCAGAGTAGACACCGAGAAGCTGCATATTTGCACTTGCTGGGTTTGTGAGTGGTCCTAAAATATTAAATACAGTTTTTGTTCCAAGCTCTTTTCTGACTGGACCGACATATTTCATCGCACTGTGGTAAACTTGAGCGAATAAAAAGCAAATATTGATTTTTTCTAAGAGTTCTTGGCTCTTTTTTGGGTCGATTGTGATATTAACACCGAGTGCCTCAAGGACATCGGCAGCTCCGCATTTGCTAGAGGCAGCACGGTTTCCATGTTTTGCAACTGGGATGCCAGCGGCAGAGATAACGAGGGAGGAGGTTGTGGAGATATTAAAGGAATTAGATTTATCTCCTCCTGTTCCGACAATCTCTAATACATCCATATCGTGTTCAAGGTGAGTTGCATGTTTTCTCATGCCCGCAGCGGCAGCAGAAATTTCTTCGATTGTCTCTCCTTTTGTCGAGAGTGCTGTCAAGAACGCAGCTGTGAGAACTTGACTTGTCTGACCGGACATAATTTCATCCATAACAGCTAAAACAGTTTCGCTAGATAAATTTTCGTTGTTTATTAATTGTGTCAATGCCTGTTTAATCATGATAATACCTCCTAATGCTCTAAAAAGTTTTTCAGCATAATATTTCCGTCTGGAGTCAAAATAGATTCTGGATGGAATTGTAGTCCATAAATTTCATAATCTCTATGTTTTACTGCCATAACTTCACCGTCTGTTGTCTTGGCAATAACCTGAAGTGTTTCTGGAATTGTTTTTGGGTCAGCTGCAAGGGAATGATATCTCGCAGCTAAAATTTTATCTGGAAGGCTGGCAAAGATAGGACAAGTAATGTCTATCTCAACCTCAGATTGTTTGCCGTGCATAAGTTTTTTTGCGTAAGTGATGGTCGCTCCAAATGCCTGACAGATGGATTGATGTCCGAGGCAGATGCCAAGAATTGGAATTTTTCCTTTAAAATAATTGACAACTTCAAGACAAATACCAGCTTGGTCTGGACGACCAGGTCCGGGAGAGAGAATAATTCTATCTGGGTTCATCGCCTCAATTTCGGAAATTGTTTTTTCGTTATTTCGAATAACAGTAATATTGCTATCATATGCACCGATTAGCTGATATAAATTATAAGAAAAGCTATCATAATTATCGATTAGTAAATTCATTAGTCCAATCCTCCTTCTGATAATTCTACAGCGCGGATAACTGCCTTTGCTTTATTTAAACATTCTTGAAATTCGTTTTCTGGCACACTGTCGGCTACGATGCCGGCACCAGAACGGATAAATATTTTATTATTTTTCTTAAATGCGATTCGGATTGCGATACAAGTATCAAGGTTTCCAGTGAAATCGAGATAACCAATTGCACCCCCGTAAATTCCTCTTTTATTGTTTTCTAACTCATTAATGATTTCACATGCTCTAATTTTTGGAGCCCCAGATAGTGTTCCTGCTGGCAAAACTGCACTCACTGCGTCGAGAGCTGTTTTATCATCTTGGATGGTTCCTCGCACTGTGGAGCCGATATGCATTACATGGGAGAAACGCTCGATTGACATATATTTTTCTACATTTACACTGCCAAATTTGCTTATTTTTCCGATATCATTGCGACCAAGGTCTACAAGCATATTATGCTCGGCTAGTTCCTTAGGGTCACAGAGCAAGTCTTTTTCTAGAGCAATATCTTCCTCTGGTGTTTTTCCTCGTGGTCTTGTTCCAGCAAGTGGGAAGGTGTGCAGTGTATCGTCTTTTAATTTTACTAATGTCTCCGGAGACGCACCCGCAATCTCAATGTCGTCACTGCTAAAATAAAACATATATGGAGATGGGTTTGTTGTTCGAAGTACGCGGTAGGTATCAAGTAGACTTCCGCTTGCCTGTGCCTCTAGACGATTGGATAAAACTACTTGGAAAATATCACCCTCGTAAATATAGTTTTTCGCCTTTTCTACCATTTTGCAGTATGCTTCTTTATTGAAAAGAGGTTTAAACTCGGATTTTAGTTTAAGTGGTGGGATTTCTGCTTGCTGTCCCTCTTTTATGAGAGCCACCATTGAATTTAATTCTAATTTTGCTTTTTCGTAATTTTCTTTGAATTCGTCTGTTTTTACATTTACAATTAAAATGATTTGTTGCTTAAGATTATCAAAAGCGATAACTTTGTCAAAAAGCATAAGATCAACATCATTAAAGTTTTCTTCATCTTTTGCGTCTAAATTTAAAGTTGGTTCGCTGTATTTAATAAAGTCGTATGAAAAGTATCCAACTAAACCGCCGGTGAAAGGAGGTAGGGATTCAATTTTTGGACTTTTATTTTCATCGATAATTTGTTTAATATATTGTCCAGGATTATCTGTCTGAATTGTGATATCTGTTCCACTTTTAATGCGAAGTGTTCCGTTTATGCAGCTAAGCTCTAATTTTGGATCATATCCAAGGAATGTGTATCGGCCCCAGTTTGTAGAGTCTTCTAAACTTTCTAACATATAACAATGTCGGCTTACTTTTTTTAAAATACGAAGTAATGTGATTGGTGTGCAAATATCAGAATAAAGGGTTGTGCTAATTGGAATTGAGCGATAATTGTTTATATACTGACTTGCTTCTTCAAAGTTTGGTTGATAGTTCATAATGGGTTCCTCCTT
>JBJEOA010000035.1:13095-14303 GCA_051880475.1 Lachnospiraceae bacterium
ATTTGTTTCGTCGCTTGACAGGGACTTTTATGCACAAAAAAACCGCCCATGATAAAATAATATATCAAGGACGGATACAAATCTAAATCCGCGGTGCCACCTTACTTTGAGAATTTTTCTCACACTCACTAGAATACAAACATATTCCTAACAACTAACGTATGTCTTACGTCGCAGAATACTCAGCTTGAAAAGCTTTTGACTGCGCCCTCCGTGGTCCATTTGATAAACTGCGTTCTATTGGGCTTCCACCTACCCCAACTCTCTGTAAGTGCACGATTACCTTTATCTCCACTTCAACGGTTTCATGGACGATATCAAATTTTTTAGAAATTATAATCCAAAATTGTATCATTGTCAAGAAAAAAATAAAATTTTTCAAAATTATATATAGATAGTTAAAAAACTATTAAAAATAAAATAATATTTATAGTTTAAAAATAGAGGGAAAGATGATATACTAATAGAAAATCTTTGATATATTTTGTTAATAATTATAGAGAAAAAAGTTGTGAGGGCGCAAAAGGACGCAAAAGTACGATTTTATAGGAGGATAAAATGGACAAAAATTTAAGAGATATAGTAAATCAATATTTAAAGATTCCATATCTGTTTACTATATTTTTTGCAATTGTGACGGTTGCGATGTTCTTTATTTCTGTTAAGGCAGGAATACTTATGGCGATAAGTACAGTTATTTATTTTGGGGTTATATTTAGTATATCATCTAAATGGTCTTCTAAAATGTATAATCAAGTAGTAGATTATGGCTTTGAACAGGGACAAATTCAAAAAAAGCTTTTAAAAGAGCTTTCTATACCTTATACTTTAGTGGACAAAGAGGGAAGAATTCTCTGGTATAACGCAGAGTTCAAGGAGATGGTAGGAAGAAGTTTTATTAATCCACGGTTTATCTATAATATTTTTTCTGAGTTATCAAAAACTACTTTGAGAAAGACATATAATAAAGCAAAGCAGTATGTGGAGTTCGATGGGCATAATTATAGAATTGAGATAAAAAGAGTTCGAGTGGAAGAGCTTGAGATTCGAAAACAAGAAGAGGATGGAATAGATACTATTTTAGAGGGAGACCAGATGCTATTTGCACTCTATTTTTATGATGAGACAGAGATGATTACTTATAAGGAAGCTTGTGAGAATCAAAAAATAGTTGTCGGTCTTATTTATATTGATAATTATGAAGAGGC
>JBJEOA010000035.1:14403-48957 GCA_051880475.1 Lachnospiraceae bacterium
ATGTTGACGAAAGATAAAGTGCTTATTATGGGACATAAAATTCCAGACATCGACTGTCTTGGGGCGGCAATTGGAATTTATCGCTTATCTAAAATGTTAGGCAGAAAAACCTATATTGTGATGAATGAGCCTACAAGATCGATTAAGCCGGTGATACATGAGATGATGAATAATCATTCGATTTATGGAGACGAGTTATTTGTGACAAATGAGCAGGCAATCCATTTGATTGATGATAGCACAATGTTAGTTGTTGTGGATGTGAATCGGCCATGCCTTACAGAGTGTGAGGATTTGTTAAAATATGTAAGAACAATTGTAGTTTTAGACCATCATAGACAGACAAATGATAGTATTCAAAATGCGGTTTTATCTTATGTGGAGCCATATGCCTCCTCAGCCTGTGAGATGGTTACTGAAATTTTGCAGTACAGTGTGGATAAGCCAGATTTGAAGGCGATTGAGGCAGATGCGCTATATTCTGGTATTTTGGTGGACACCGATAATTTTGTTTCTAAGACAGGAGTTCGAACATTTGAGGCGGCAGCCTTTTTAAGAAGAAGTGGCGCAGATATGTCAAGAGTCCGCAAAATGTTTCGTGAGGAGATTTCTATCTATCAAAAGAAGGCGGAAGGAGTCAGAAAGGCTGAGACCTTTTTGAATGATTTTGCTATCTCTATCTGTGACGCTGAGGGAGTGGAAAGTCCTACTATTTTAGGTGCACAGATTGCAAATGATTTATTGGATATTAAGGGAATTCGAGCTTCCTTTGTCTTGACAGATTTGACAGATAGGATTTATATTAGTGCAAGGTCCATTGATATGAATGTCCAAGTCATTATGGAGAAGCTAGGTGGCGGCGGTCATATGAATATGGCGGCGACACAGATTCGGGGAGTGACGATAGACGAGGCTATGAGACAGCTAAAGAAGCTTCTTGAGCAGATGCGAGAGGAGCATGAATTATAGAAAGGATGGAAGAACATGAAAGTAATTTTATTAGAAGATGTAAAGGCATTAGGAAAAAAAGGTGAGATAGTAGAAGTAAGCAATGGCTATGCTAGAAACTTTATTTTGCCAAAGAAAAAAGGAATTGAGGCTACAACAAAAAATTTAAATGATTTAAAACTTCAAAAAGCTAATGAAGCTAAAATCGCAGCAGAGCAGTTAGAGGAAGCAAAGCAGCTTGCAGCTCATATTTCTACAAAAGAAGTTACTGTAAAGATGAAAGTCGGAGAAGGTGGAAAAACTTTTGGTACTGTTTCTACAAAGGAAATTGCGGCAGCAGTGAAGGAGCAGTTAGGACTTGATTTAGATAAGAAAAAAATGCAGATTCAAGAGCCAATCAAATCTTTAGGATACCATATTGTTAAGTTAAAATTACATTCTAAGGTAACTGGAGAACTCAAAGTAAAAGTTGAGGGAAAATAAGATTGGCAAGGTGACGTAGATGGAAGAAGCGTTAATTAAAAAAATACAGCCAAACAATGCGGAGGCGGAAGCCTCCGTTATTGGTTCTATGCTGATGGATAGAGACGCTATAGTAGAAGTTGCAGATATGCTGCACAAGGACGACTTTTATCAAGCACAAAATGGAATTTTATTTGAGGCGATGGTAAGTCTTTATCGGGAAGGAAAACCGGTAGACCTTGTTACTTTGCAAAATAAGCTAAGACAGATGGGTGTCCCAGAATCAATTAGTAATCTTGAGTTTATCAGAGATTTACTTGAGGCTGTTCCGACATCAGCAAATGCAGTGCAGTATGCTAAAATCGTACAAGAAAAGGCTCTGCTTCGAAAACTAATTAAGGTGACAGAAGATATCACAAACTCCTGTTATCTTGGCAATGAAGATACGACTTTAATTTTAGAAAAGACAGAGAAAAATATTTTTACACTTCTTCAAAATACAGGAGATAATAAAGATTTTACGCCGATTCGAGAGATTGTCTTAAATTCTCTTGATTCTATTGAGGAGGCGGCAAAAAATCACGGTGTTGTTACAGGAATTCCGACTGGATTTTTAGATTTGGATTATAAGTTGACAGGACTTCATCCTTCTGAGCTTATTTTAATTGCGGCAAGACCAGCGATGGGAAAAACAGCATTTGTATTAAACATTGCACAGCATGTCGCATTTAAAAATAATTTTTCTGTAGCGATTTTTAGTTTGGAGATGTCCAAAGAACAGTTAGTTACGAGACTTATGGCGATGGAATCTATGGTAGATTCTCAGCTTATTCGAACGGGTAATCTTAAAGATGATGAATGGGAAAAAATAATGGAAGGAGCTTCCATTATTGGAAATTCTAATCTTATTATCGATGATACTCCCGGTATTACAATCTCAGAGCTTCGCTCTAAATGTAGGAGGTATAAGCAGACAAAGGGACTTGACCTTATTATCATTGACTATTTGCAGTTGATGGCAGGAAATGCAGGTAGGAGAAGTGAGTCAAGACAGCAAGAAATTTCTGAGATTTCAAGGTCTTTAAAAGTACTAGCGAGAGAGCTTAACGTTCCAATCGTCGCGTTATCGCAGCTTAGTCGTGCGGTGGAGGCGAGACAAGACCATAGACCGATGCTTTCTGACCTTAGAGAATCAGGAGCAATTGAGCAGGATGCGGATGTCGTCATGTTTTTATATCGAGATGAATATTATAATCCAGATTCTGAGAAAAAAAATATTGCGGAGGTCATCGTAGCAAAGCAAAGAAATGGTTCCACTGGAAGTATAGAGCTTGTATGGCTTGGTCAGTACACGAAATTTGCAAATAAAGAAAAAATATAGAAAAATAGAGAGAGAAATTAGATGACGGTATTCGTTGTTCCTTTATTTTAAAATTGATATACTATAAAAGGTAGATTAAAAATCAGATGGGGAACAGTGAACTATCACTATAATATTTGTCAAAATAGGAGCCCCATAGGGCTCTTTTCTTTTGGACAAAAATATTTGGAGGATGTTATGGGAGAAAAAAAATACATGATATCAGATGCTTCAAAGAAATTAAATTTAGAAAACCATGTGCTTCGTTATTGGGAAGAAGAATTAGAATTAAATATACCAAGAAATGAATTGGGACATAGATACTATACTGAGAAAGAGCTGCATATACTTCAATGTATCGGTAATTTAAAACAGATGGGATTTCAATTAAAAGCAATCAAACAAATCCTTCCAGAGTTAGAGGAGGGGGAGGCTGTAAATATGGAAAAGCTTTTAGAAATCCAAGAACAAATTAATCATCAAAGCTTTGGAGAGGAGGCAGTACCATTTATGGAAAAAGAAAATGATACATTAATTCCAAAGACAAAGAATGAGAGTAAAGTTGTACCTATCAGAAATAATGAGGGAAAGCTTTTGGAATTTGAGACTGTTATGAATAAAATTATTGGACATGCTTTGCAGGAAAATAATGGAAGATTAGGGGAAGAAGTGGGAGATCATGTATCAAATCGAGTGATTCGAGAGATGGAATATTTGATGAAAATTCAGGAGGAGAAGGAGGAGCAGAGATTTAAAAACTTAGATGCTGTGATAAGAGAGCACCAAAAGGGAAGACAAGAAATCGCAGCAGCTCTTGACTGGTTCCCAAAGAAAAAGAAGAAAAAAAGTAAATTTTTTAGGAGATATGGGAATAAAATAAAGATATAATAGTCAGAAAAATAAAAATTTTGATTGCTGTGATAGAAAATTTTCATAAATATAAAAAGGACATGCCGTGCAGACATGTCCTTTTTTACATTTTTTTACTAAAACTATTCTTGAGAAATAGCACCTGTTGGGCATGCGCCAGCGCAAGCTCCACACTCCATACAAGAATCAGCATCGATTTCGTATTTTCCATCGCCCATAGAAATAGCGCCTGCTGGACATTCGCCTTCGCAAGTTCCACAGCAGATACAATCATCAGAAATTACATATGCCATAATCATATCCTCCTTAAATTAAATTAATATAGTAATATTTGTCGGATGTATCAACTACTCCAACTCATACTCCTATGATATAACATTTTTCTAATTATAGCAAGCAAAAAATTGTTGTTTTAAAAAAAATACTGTTGCAATCTAAGGTGAAGTAGGATAAAGTAATTGAGTGAAACACTATAAAAGAGAAAAAATATTATGATGTGTAATTGCGGGAATTGCTAGGCGGCGAAGAAATTTGCATATAGTTGCTAGGGGAAAAATACCTTTTGCCTCTAACATCATGATATTGAGATAAACAAATGGATGAATCATTATAATCGCAGAAAGAGGATAAGAGATGGAGAATATTAAAAAAATATGGAAAAGATGGAAACAGATTTTTCTATATCTATTTTTTGGAGGAGTAACAACGGTTGTGAATATTGTTGCTTTTTATATTAGTTATGAATTACTAGGAATTAATAGTATTATTAGCACAGTATTTGCATGGATTGCGGCAGTTGCAGTTGCCTATATCACGAATAAGATTTTTGTATTTGAGAGTATTACTACAACATTTGCAGAGTTAATTCGAGAAATCATAGCTTTTTTATCGTGTCGTCTGCTTTCTCTAGGGGCTGATGTATTTATTATGTGGCTTTTTAATGAAGTACTTGGATATAACGCAGTTCTAGTAAAAATATTAGCTAACTTTGTTGTAGTTGTAATGAATTATATTTTTAGCAAATTATTTATATTCAAAGGAGAAGAATAATTATGGATAAAATCGCAGTATTGATTCCTTGCTATAATGAGAGTAAAACAATTAAAAAAGTAGTGGAGGATTGTAAGAGAGAACTGCCTGAGGCGGTTATTTATGTATATGATAATAATTCGAGTGATGATACAGCAAAAATTGCAAAAGAGGCAGGAGCTATTGTCCGACATGAATATCAACAGGGAAAAGGAAATGTAATTCGAAGAATGTTTCGAGAGATTAATGCACAGTGTTATATTATGCTAGATGGAGATGATACGTATCCTCCAGAGTTTGCCAGAGCAATGGCAAATCGTGTTTTAGAGAGAAATGTAGATATGGTTGTGGGCGACCGCCTCTCATCCACTTATTTTACAGAAAATAAGAGACCATTTCATAATTTTGGAAATACTATTGTGAGACATTCCATTAATCGTCTCTTTAAGAGCGATATTAAAGATATTATGACAGGGTATCGAGCATTTAGTTATCAGTTCGTAAAGACATTTCCTGTTTTATCAAAAGGTTTTGAGATCGAGACGGAGATGAGTATTCACGCAGTAGATAAAAATATGCTAGTAGAAAATGAGATTATTGAGTACCGCGACCGTCCAGAGGGAAGTGAATCTAAGTTAAATACTTATTCAGATGGAATTAAAGTCTTAAAGACGATTGGAAAACTTTATAAAAACTGCAGACCGCTTGAGTTTTTCTCAGCATTTGCAGTATTGCTAGTTTTACTTGCTACAGCATTTTTTGTTCCAATTATGATCACATATATTCAGACGGGAACAGTGCCAAACTTTCCAACTTTGATTGTATGTGGATTTGTTGTCTTAGCTGCGATTCAGTCTTTCTTTGCAGGTCTTATTTTATCGACGATAGCAGAAAAAGATAAGCAGCAGTTTGAATTTCGATTACAGATGTTGAGAATTGAGTATGAAAAATTATTAGAGGAAGAGGAAAAGTGATAGAGAAAATCATAAAAGAAGGAAATGAATGGAAATACGAGATAAAAGAAGGAGAAGTGAGTATTTTATCTTATTTAGGAGAGGATATGGAGGTGGAAGTTCCAAAAAAAATAGAGGGACTTCCTGTCGTAGCTTTGGAAAAACATGCCTTTTATGAGAAAAAAAGTTTAAATAGAGTATCTCTTCCATCCACGATTTGTAGGATGGGAGAGTACGCTTTTAGTGAATGCCGGGCTTTATGTGAAATAGAGATACCGGCTTCTCTTATAAAAATAAGCAGACATGCTTTTTATAATTGTAGAAAACTAGAGCGAGTTATTTTATGGGATACAGTTAGAGATATTGAGGATGGCGCGTTTAAAAATTGCTATGAACTTCGCGAGATTAAATTATTTCTAAAAACGAGGAAAAATACAGCACTTAATCAAATTTTATATGACAGTAAGAATAAAATGACGGTCGAGCTTTGGAGGGATGATATTGTCGCAAAACTAGAAATTCCAGAGTATGCCCTAGATTCTCAGATAGATATTAATTCTAGGGCATTTCATGAAGTAATTCACGGAATGGGCAGTGTATTTCGAGATTGGGTTTCTTTTCAGTATATGGATTTTGATAAGTATGATGCATTATTTGATGCGATGGTGCGGGAAGAAAAGATGGAAGATGTCATAAATATGGCCTTTGGACGTCTTAGATATCCGTTTGAATTGTCGCAAAAAAACAAAGAAAAATATGAATCTTATATGAAAGAAAATATGAGAGAGGTACTTAAAGTATTTATAAAAGATTACAAAAAAGATGCGTTTTCTTGGTTACTCACCTCTTTTGCTGGTATTGAGAAAAATATTATAGATGAATGCATAGATATGACGATAAAAGAAGGGCAAAATGAGTTTACTGTCTTATTAATGGCATATCGCAGAAAAAATTATAGGAAAAAAGAAAAGAGTTTTGACTTATGATAGAGGGATTAGAGCAAAAATTAAATACGATAGGAGAGAAGGTTTTAGATGCCGCGAGGCAGGAAATTTGTCTGTCAATGAGATATTTAGATATCGCAGTTTATTCTTTTTTGGACAGACAGATGGAGCAGATACAAAAACTAGGGACAGATGGAAAGTATGTCTATTATAATCTTCCTTGTATTTGTAATCAGTATCGAGAAAATCGGGCATTACTAAATCGAACATTTTTGCATATGGTACTCCACTGCCTTTTTTTACATCCATTTAGAAAAATTGGAAAAAGAAAAAAAGGAGATTATTATCTCGCCTGTGATATTGCGGTGGAGTCCATCATTGATGAACTTCCATACGAAAGTATTAAAAAAGAAGGCATAGAGCAGAGAAGACAAGTTTATGAGAAATTAAGGGAAAAAATGCCAGTACTCACAGCCGAGGCTATTTATGAACATATTTTAGAAATATCTAGAACGAAAAAAGATTTGGATACGTTATTAGAAATGTTTGCGATGGACGACCATATGTTTTGGAGAAATGAAGATGAGGATAAGGAAAATCCTCAGTATATTCAAAATGAGAGGGAGTGGCAAGATAAAAGTAGAAAAATTCAGACAGATTTAGAGACATTTTCAAGTGGCGGTGGTCAAGGCTCTGAGGGAATTTGTGAGGCACTTCAAGTAGAAAATGAAGAGAAAACGGTTTACCGAGATTTTTTGAAAAAATTTGTTGTGATGCGAGAAGAAATGCAGCTTGATATGGACGCTTTTGACTATGCGTTTTATACACTTGGTCTAGATTTATATGGAAATATGCCGTTGATTGAGCCTCTTGAGACGAAAGAGGTACAAAAAATCCATGACTTTGTTATCGCAATTGACACCTCTTTGTCTTGCTCGAAGGAGCTTGTAAAGAAATTTCTTCAAGAGACGTACTCAATATTAAAAGACGAGGAAAGTTTCTTTAAGAAAATGAATCTTTGTCTTGTGCAATGCGATGATAAAATTCAAAAAAGTGATTTTATTCACAATGAAGAAGAATTAGAAGAATATATGGAGCATTTGGAAATAAAAGGAATGGGGGGAACTGATTTTAGACCAGTTTTTTCTCATGTAAATGAGCTCGTAGAGCAAAAAAAGTTGACTCAGCTTAAGGGAATGATTTATTTTACGGATGGATACGGCATTTATCCAAAGCAATGTCCAAAGTATCAGACTGCGTTTGTATTTTTGAACGATAATTATGAAAAGGGAAAAGTTCCAGCTTGGGCAATTCAAGTAAAAGCAAGATTAGAAGAGGAGAGGCATTAGGAAGATGAATATAAAAGAAGCAAAGGAACAGATAAAAAATACAGTACAAGTTTATTTGAAAAAAGATGATAATGGAGAGTATAAAATACCAGTCATTCATCAAAGACCGATTTTATTAATCGGGGCTCCGGGAATTGGAAAAACAGCGATTATGGAGCAGGTAGCGAGGGAATGTAATATTGGACTTGTCGCATACACAATCACACATCACACAAGGCAGAGTGCAATTGGACTTCCCGTTATTGAGAAAAAAATGTATGGCGATAGAGAATATACCGTTACAGAATATACGATGAGTGAAATCATTTCTTCTATTTATAATCAGATGGAAGAAAGAGGAGTGAGAGAGGGAATTTTATTTATCGATGAGATTAACTGTGTGTCCGAGACATTAGCTCCTACCATGTTACAGTTTTTACAAAAGAAAACTTTTGGCATGCATGAAGTTCCAGAAGGTTGGATTATCGTCGCTGCGGGAAATCCTCCTGAATATAATAGGTCGGTTAAGGAATTTGATATTGTAACGCTAGACCGCTTAAAATGGATTGATGTGGAGCCAGATTATAATGTGTGGAGAGAGTACGCCTATGAGCAGCAGATTCACGGAGCAATTTTATCTTATCTCGATATAAAGAAAGAACATTTTTATGAGATTAAAACGACAGTGGATGGAAAAGAATTTGCCACTCCAAGAGGTTGGGAAGATTTGTCAAAATTAATGAGAGTTTATGAGGAGATGAATCTAAAGATAGATGAAAATGTAATTTGCCAGTATTTACAGCATAAACAAATCGCCAAAGATTTTGCTAATTATGTTGATTTATATGCAAAGTATAAAGAGCAGTATCGAGTGGATGATATCGTCGAGGGAAGAATAAGAGAAGAGACGATTGCTAAGGTAAAAGAGGCTAGGTTTGATGAGAAATTAAGTTTGCTTGGCTTATTGGTCGATAAACTTGGACAGATTTGCAATGAGGCTGAGGAGGAAGAGTTATATGTAGAACAATTGTTCTCGTTTTTAAAAGAAATCAAACAGCAGACAAAAGCCTCTTGGAGACAGGATGAGGGAATTTTAAATTTACTTCAAGATTTTATCGCATTTGAGAAAGAAAAATGGGAGAAAAATAAGAAGTTTATGGCTGTGAAGGATAGAGTGGCAAAAAAGAGAAGCATTGAAACGGTGGAAAATTACCTTAAGATGCTAGAAAAGAGAAATATGAAGGATATGGAAGCCGGATTTGACTTTATCAAGGGACAGTTTGAGTTTGCAAAAGATGAGAGAATACAAAAAATTGAGCTTGGAGAATCTGCTCTCTCTTATGCTTTCTTATTTATGGAGCGTGCATTTAGTGCGAGTCAGGAGATGGCGATTTTTATGACGAATCTTACTTCTAATTTGTCTATTATGAAATTTATTCGGGAAAATGATTGTGAGGAGTATTATAAGTATCAAGAGGAATTATTTTTTGATAAAAAACAACAAGATATTTTAGGAGAGATAGATAAAATTCAAAAAATTTTAGATTTAAGCTAATACTTGAAGGAGGATATCAAAAATCATAGGAGAAAATTTATATGTATTATATTGCTCTGATTTCCTCAGAAATGTCACTAAAAAAGGGGAAAAAAATCTCTAAAATAAGTGTGGTATTATAAAAAGAAACGTGATATAATGCAAAAGATGTACCCCGTAGATATATTTTGTTTTATATCTTTTGGGGGGATATGCTATGTCCTTATATAGTAACTGTATTTTACGGACATGGCATATATAGATGAAAGTCATGAGTGAAAACCGAGACTTCTGAAAAGCACACTAAGAATGTGAAAGTAGTGTATTTTTCAGTTGTTTCGGCGCTCATGCAAAAAAGGTATGCGAAAAGAGTATACTTTATCATATGCCCTACGGGCTTAGAAACAGCATAGCTGTTTCGCAATATATACTGTATGAAAGTTGAATAAAAGGAGATTTAAAATGGTAAAACAGTTTAGTATGGAATTAGCAGGGCGTCCTTTGCTTGTAGAGATTGGAAAAGTGGCAGCTCAGGCAAATGGTGCGGCATTTGTGCATTATGGAGATACTGTTGTATTGTCCACGGCTACGGCTTCTGAAAAGCCAAGAGAGGGAATTGATTTCTTTCCACTTAGTGTAGAGTATGAGGAGAAATTATATTCTGTAGGAAAAATTCCTGGAGGATTTAATAAGAGAGAGGGAAAGGCATCTGAGCATGCAATTTTAACTTCCCGTGTAATTGATAGACCAATGCGTCCATTATTCCCTAAGGATTATAGAAATGATGTGACACTTAATAACTTAGTTATGTCTGTTGACCCTGATTGTGCACCAGAGATTACAGCTATGCTTGGCTCTGCTATCGCAACAGTAATTTCTGATATCCCATTTGACGGTCCAACTGCCGCAACGATGGTGGGAATGATTGACGGAGAGCTTATTTTTAATCCTACCAATGCTCAAAAAGCGGTTTCTGATTTGTCTCTTACGGTTGCCTCAACAAAAGAAAAAGTTATTATGATTGAGGCTGGTGCCAATGAGATTAAAGAAGATAAAATGTTAGAGGCAATTTTTGCTGCACATGAGTTAAACCAAAAAATCATCGAGTTTATCGATACAATTGCAGCAGAATGTGGAAAAGAAAAACATGAGTATGAGCATTTTGATATTCCAGAAGATATGTGGAATGATATGGTAGCTACGATTGTTCCAGAACAGATGGAAGAAGCGGTGTTTACAGATGTAAAGCAAGTCAGAGAAGAAAATATTCGAAAGATTAAGGATATTTTAGAGGAGAAATACGCAGATAAGGAAGAGTGGCTTCCACTTATTGATGAGGCAGTTTATAAATATCAGAAAAAGACAGTTCGCAAGATGATTTTAAAAGATCATAAACGTCCAGATGGTCGTGATATTACAGAAATTCGTCCTCTTAGTGCTGAAATTGATATTTTGCCAAGAGTTCACGGTTCTGGTATGTTCAAGAGAGGACAAACTCAGATTATGACTATCACAACATTAGCTCCATTGTCAGAAGCTCAAAAATTAGATGGATTAGATGTGCTTGAGACATCTAAAAGATATATGCACCATTATAATTTCCCATCTTACTCTGTAGGTGAGACAAAGCCTTCTAGAGGACCAGGACGTAGAGAGATTGGACATGGTGCCCTAGCAGAGAAAGCATTAGTTCCAGTTCTTCCAAGTGAGGAGGAATTCCCTTACGCAATCCGTACAGTATCTGAGACATTAGAGTCTAACGGTTCTACTTCTCAGGCAAGTATTTGTGCATCCTCACTTTCTCTTATGGCAGCAGGTGTTCCAATTAAGAAGCCAGTTGCTGGTATCTCTACTGGATTAGTGACAGGAGATACAGACGACGATTATCTTGTACTTACAGATATTCAGGGACTTGAGGATTTCTTCGGAGATATGGACTTTAAAGTTGCAGGAACAAAAGATGGTATTACAGCAATCCAGATGGATATTAAGATTCACGGATTGACAAGACCGATTATTGAGGAAGCATTTGAGAAAACTCATATTGCGAGAGAGTATATTTTAGATAATGTAATGAATCCAGTTATCTCAGAGGCAAGACCAGAGGTAGGAAAATATGCACCTAAGATTTACCAGATGAAAGTTGATCCAGAAAAGATTAGCGAGATTATAGGAAAACAAGGAAAGACGATTAATGCGATTATTGACGAGACTGGTGTGAAAATTGATATTTCCGACGAGGGAAATGTTGCAATCTGTGGCGTAGATGCTGCTGGAATTAAAAAAGCAACATCCATTATTCGCTCTATTGTTGAGCCAGTACAAGAGGGAAGTCTCTACGAAGGTAAAGTTGTAAGAATTATGCAGTTTGGCGCATTTGTTCAGATTGCTCCAAACAAAGACGGTTTGATTCATATTTCTAAACTTTCAAAAGAGCGTGTCAATAAAGTAGAAGATGTAGTAAATATTGGAGATATTGTCATCGTTAAAGTATTAGAAGTAGATAAGATGGGAAGAATCAATCTAGCTCTCAGAGAAAAATTAAGCTAAGAATGTCTGGCACTCCATTTGTCGAGTCATGATAAGATTTTTAGAGTAATAAGAATAGATATGAAAAGGAGATGAAATATGACTTTAAAATTAAAAAGGAAATCAAAACTTCATACTATTCTTATTATTTTTATTGTAATAATTGGTCTCATTGGGGTAGTATATATGGCGGGGGCATTATATTTTAGCAGGCATTTTTTTCCGCATACGACAATCAATGGGCAAAAGGCAGATAACCGCTCAGCGGCTAATATGAAAGAAAAATTAACAAAGGATATTGCCGGGCATGATTTGACATTAATTGAGAGAGAAAAAAAGACAGAGGTAATACAGGCAAAAGAGATTGGTGTTGTATTAGATTATAAAAATCTCGTATATCGAGCGGTTGTTTTGCAAAATCAGTGGGCTTGGCCTAGAGAGATTTTCAAAAAACATGAAATTCACTTAGAGCCTGATATGGCTTATGATGAAGAATTATTAAAAGAAAAGATAGAAAAGCTTAATGTTATGAATCCTAGTGAGGATATTTCTCCTAAAAATGCCAGAATTATTTTAAAAGATGACAAGTTCTATATTGTTAGAGAGAAAAAAGGAAATCAACTCAATCGAGAAGTATTTCGAGAGACGGTAAAGTCTTATGTTGATAAAAGTGAGACAGTATTAGATTTAGAAAAAGAAAAATGTTATAAGAGTCCTAAGTATTGTGCAGAAGATAAAAAGGTGAGAGATGCCTTAAAGAAAGCCAGAAAATATGCAGCTGCCTCTATCTTTTATAAATTAGATGGAGAGACTAAAGTATTAGATAGCGAAGAGATTAATCAATGGGTTTTAGTGGATGAAGATATGAAAGTATCTTTGAGCGAAGAAAAAATCTCAGCATATGTTGGAAAATTGGCGAGTGAGTATAATACAGTGGGACGCCCGATTCGGTTTGTGAATCATAGTGGTGAGTCAATGTTAATCGAAGGCGGAACGTTTGGCTATGAGATAGATGAGGAGAAAGAGGCAAAACAGATAGCGAAAGATATTGAAAAGGGAGAAAATATAACGAGGAGTCCAGTTTACTTGCATGAACCTCCATCTGATTCTTCCATTGGTTTTTGGAGTACATACGTAGAAATTAATATTCAGCAGCAGCATATGTGGATGGTAAAGGATGGACAAGAGATTGTTTCCACAGATGTGGTAACAGGGGATGTGACAAAGGGGCATGGAACTCCGACTGGTGCCTATTATATTTTTTATAAAGAAAGAAATGCTACATTAAGGGGACAAGGATATGCTTCCCCAGTCAATTACTGGGCAGCTTTTAACAATAATGTAGGAATTCATGATGCGTCTTGGCGAAAATCATACGGAGGGACGATTTACCAAGGAAATGGTTCACACGGATGTATCAATACGCCATATAGCAATGCAAAGACGATTTGGGAAAACGTGGAACTGGGAACTCCTGTTTTTGTATATTAATAGTCAGAGTAATCATAATTATAAACATGGGATGAGAAAGGAAATAAAATGGAAAGGGAAAAGAAAGAACAGCAAACGCTAGAACAAGAACAAAAAGAGCAAAATCAAGAACAAAAAGAGCAACAGCAAGATATTTCGGAAAAATCAGATTTAAAATCGAAAAAGCTATCTAAGCAAAAAAAGATTGCCCTTGGTATTGGAGCTGCGATTTTAGTTATTTATGTGGCAGGTGTATTATTTTTTCACTGGCATTTTCAAGCGAATACAATCATTAACGGACATAAAGTAGGATTTAAAAACGGAAATGACGTAAAGGCTGAGCTGACAAAGACATTATCTGACCATGACTTAACTTTAGTAGAGAGAAATGATAAAAAAGAAGTAATTAAAATGTCAGATATCGATGCCTCATTAGAGTATAATAATAACGTATATAAGGCATTGAGAGAACAAAATGAGTTTTTATGGTTCATTAATTGTTTCAGAAAGAAAAATACAAGATTAGGAGCAGATATCTACTATAATGCTGATAAGTTAAAAAAAGTAGAGGCCAACCTTGTTTGTCTTGATAAAAAGAAAGATATTAATGTAGAAAACGCAAAAGTAGAGTATAAAGATGGAAAGTTCCAGATTGTGCCAGAGGTACTTGGAACGGAAGTTTTAAAAGAAAAATTACATGAAAATATTGTGGAATCTTTCAAAAATAATAAAAGAGAGTTAAATTTAGAAAAAGCAGGTTGTTATAAAGAACCAACGATTTATTCTACTGATAAAAAAGCGACAGATGCACTTAGAATTGCTCAAAAATATGCGGGAGCAAAGATTACATATCGTTTTGCGAGAGAGACAAAAGTTGTAAATAGTAAGTCCATTAGTAAGTGGATTACTTTTGATAAAAATTTGAACGTAAATGTCAGCACAGAAAAAGTAGAAAAATATATCGCAGACTTAGCACAAGAATATGACACAAACGGTAAAAGCGTGAAATTAAAAACGACAAATCAGGGAACAGTGACAGTGCCTGGAGGTACTTACGGTTGGACAATTGACCAGTCAAAAGAGGCAAAAAGATTAGTTCAACTAATTAAGCAAGGCAGAGAGGTAGAAAAAGAGCCAGCTTATTCTAAGAGAGCTGAGGTTGGAATTAGAACAAGTGTAAGAAGTAATCCAAAGACTTATATTGAAGTAAGTATTTCAGAACAGCATATGTGGTTCTACAAAGACGGAAAACGTCTAGTGGATACTCCTGTTGTAACAGGTGATATTATAAGACCTGGAAGACGTACTCATACAGGAGCCTACTATATTTTCTACAAACAAAGTCCAGCTGTACTAAGAGGAGCAAACTATGCCTCACCAGTTACTTTCTGGATGCCATTCCATAACGGAGAGGGAATTCACGATGCCTCTTGGAGAGGAGTATTTGGTGGTTCTATCTATATGGGTGGCGGTTCTCACGGATGTGTAAATACTCCATATTCCAATGTTCGTGTGATTTATCACAATGCACCTGTTGGCACACCAGTATTTGTATATTAAAATGGATTTTTTTGGGAGTCATTTTATGGCTCCCATTTTTTTTGGTTTTTTTATCAAAAAATAAAAAACAATTGTTGTTAAATTTAGTTCAATCTGATATAATCTATTTTATGGGCGCTGAGATATAGGAAGAAGACTATAGGCAGCGTAAAAGCGAAAAAGAAATGACTTTGATTTAGGAGGAAATCATAATGAGAAATAATGTAATCGTTGGACAGTCAGGTGGACCTACTTCAGTTATTAACTCCAGTTTAGCAGGTGTATACCGCACAGCTAGAGATAGAGCTGGAAAAGTTTACGGCATGAGAAATGGTATTCAGGGCTTCTTAGAGGGAAGATATGTTGATTTATCTGAGCATATTCAGAGCGACTTAGACATTGAGCTATTAAAGAGAACTCCATCCGCTTATCTTGGTTCTTGCCGTTATAAATTACCTGAGATTCACGAGGATAGAGCAGTTTATGACAAAATTTTCAAAATTTTAGATGAGTTAGAGATCGGATATTTCTTCTATATTGGAGGAAATGACTCTATGGATACAATCCGTAAATTATCCGATTATGCTATTATTACAGGACATCCATGTCGCTTCGTAGGAGTTCCTAAGACAATTGATAATGACTTAGCAGTGACAGACCATACACCAGGATTTGGTAGTGCAGCTAAGTTTATCGGTACAGTTACAAAAGAGTGTATCCGTGACGGTCTTGTATATGGCAATGAATTAGTAACAATTATCGAGGTTATGGGTAGAAATGCCGGATGGTTAACTGCAGCAGTTATGCTTTCTAAGAGTGAGGACTGTGATGGACCAGATTTCGTATACGTTCCAGAGGTAGCTTTTGATGTAGATGACTTTATTAATAGAGTAAGAGAATTACAAAAAACAAAGAAATCTGTTGTAGTTGCAGTTTCTGAGGGTATTCGTCTTGCAGATGGACGCTATGTATGTGAGCTTTCTGACAATGCTGATTTCGTTGATGCATTTGGTCATAAGCAGCTTACAGGTACAGCTCGTTATCTTTGCAATAAAGTTGCAGCTGAAATTGGATGTAAGACAAGAGCAATCGAGTTAAGTTCTTTACAAAGATGTGCTTCTCACTTAGCTTCTAGAATTGATATTAATGAGGCATTCCAGGTAGGTGGAGCTGCTGTTAAGGCTGCACTTGACGGAGATAACGGTAAGATGATTATCTTAAAGAGAGTTTCTGATGATCCATATCAGTGTACAACAGAGATTCATGATGTACATAAGATTTCTAATGTTGAGAAGATGTTGCCAAAAGAGTGGATTATTAATAATGGTACATATATTTCAGATGAGTTTATTAATTATGCTCGTCCATTGATTCAGGGTGATGTTCCACCTGTAATGGTAGATGGTATTCCACGTCACTTATTCTTCAAAGAGACAGATAAGAAGGCTTTAGCTGAGGTTCCAGAAGCAGTTCAAGAAATTGTACATGAGGAAATGCATGCAGAGTAATCTATATTGTCTATGAGATGAAACAATAAGAGAATAAAATAGAATAAATAAAATAACAGACGCAATAAGGGGAAGTATCTCTTCTTTTTAAACACGCTGCGTTTCCAAATTTTAACCGTGCGCTTATTTATGCTGCTCTTGTAGCAAAGTTGGCAGTTAAAATCTTTGGAAGCCTTGCTATCGTTTTAAAAGAAGAGATACCTTCCCTTTATCTGTGTTATGGAAATTTTTGAACTGCTTATGAATTTTAGATTATGGCGATTTTTATAATAAAAAAAATACAACCTATATTCTGGGAAGCATAGGTTGCGTTAGAAAGAATATTATGATGTTGGAGAAAATGAATTTCTCCCCTCTTGTTTCACACCTCAGCTGGAGCGTGTTTCTCCGGGAAATAAATAAGTTGAACCGAGACACCTCCAATACAGATCTCTCAGATCTCCCAAAAGATCCATACTCCTCCCAGAACTGAAGTGTAGACGGAGACAGTGGGATTCGAACCCACGTGCCGGTTACCCGACAACTTGATTTCGAGTCAAGCTCGTTATGACCACTTCGATATGTCTCCATAACATGTTTTTCACAAATTATATTTTAACAGAGATTCTTAAAAAATCAACCTATTTTTGAGAAATTAATAGATAAATTCTAATATACTTTTATAAAATAATATTAGAACAGATTATTGGTAGTGTGATACATATCTATGATTCAATGATGTCCTCTGCCATGAGGTACTTGTCTTTTCCGGTGTATGCCAGTGTCTGTTTCTTTTTGTTCTTCTTGCCTCTCGCAATTTAGAGGATATGTAGTAATTGAATAGTCGTTGTACAGATTGGTTTGTAAAAGAAATCAGCTGTCTTTGGTATTTGAAAGCATTTTATACTCTGAAGGTGTAATGAGCATATGTTTGCGAAATGTTTTTACAAAATAACTTGTATCTTGAAAACCACATTGAAAACCAATTTCTTTGACAGATAGTGAGGTGCTGCGTAAAAGGAGTTTAGCGTATTCAATGCGGTGTCTAATTACATATCTCATAGGAGAAAGATGGTAGTACTTCTGAAAACAACGATCTGCTTCGCTTCGGCTTATATTTGCAGAGGAAGCTATTTTTTTTATAGATAGTTTTTCTGAAAAATGACTTTCAATATAGTTGAGCATTATTTTGAGACGAATTTGGGAAGTCATTTCACTTTTGGGCATATCTATGCGTGGCAGTTCATCTTTATGCGAATACAATAACTTGAATATATGACACAGATCTTGCAATACATCTAATTCAAAACAATCCGAGAATACTTTGTCTTTGGGTAAAAAATCGTCTGGATTTTTCAGATAATATCCTTTCGTACCATATTTTGACAAGAGCGTATATATATGAAACAGTGTTTTCAAAAGTCGTTGATGCCATTCAATATCTGGAGTGAAAACAATATATGGAAGGTCATAATGATATAAAATTGGAGACAGATATTTGTTATAAATATCGCTGGTTATTGGTGCAATCAGGGTGCCGCAGAATAAAATATTCGGGCAAATGCAATTTGATATTTCTGTTATATGTCTGTAGCTATGCAGTAGATTACCATTGATAAATATGGTTTCGCCTTCGGAAAGCTGCACATGTTTGGAACCAATTTGAATATCCACGATTCCGCTTGTAACCGAAAAAAATTCCTGTTCAGGATGCCAGTGCAACGGGACGGTTTGGTTGCTCCAGTGGGAAAGATTGTCTACATAATATTGAATAGGAAAAGAATTACTGCCGCAAGGAACTGTTTCTTTCAGCTGTTGATTCAGTGGCATGGATGGAATATCTTTCATATGGAGAGCTCCTTTCATCTATTTGGGTAAATAATACTATAAAATGGGCAGAAAGTCTATGGAAATCAGATGAATCTGGTAGTATTTTATAGTGGAATGCGACGAAGTAGATACAAGAAAAAAGAAAAGGAGAAAAAACATGGCTACGTTACTACTTGTTATAATTTATGTGTGTTATATTAGTTTAGGTGTACCAGATTCTCTTTTAGGGACAGCATGGCCGGCAATTTATGAAGAATTAGATCTTCCAATTTCTTATGTAAGCATAGTATCTATGTTGATTTCAGGAGAAACTGTTATTTCTAGTTTATTGAGTGCTCAATTAGTAGCGAGGTTGGGAACTGAAAAGATTACAGCAATAAGTACAAGCTTAACAGCGATTGCTTTATTTGGTTTTTCTTGTTCGCATAATCTTTTTTGGCTATGTCTTTGTGCTATTCCGTTGGGAATAGGAGCAGGTTCTATCGATACAGCATTAAATAATTATGTTGCACTGCACTATAATGCAATGCAGATGAGTTTTCTGCACTGTTTTTATGGAATTGGTGTTTCTCTTAGTCCATATCTGATGTCACTTGCCTTATCAGAGAATATGAATTGGAGAAAAGGATATCGTACAGTCTTTTTCATTCAGATGACTATTGCAGTTATTTCAATTATTGCTTTGCCACTGTGGAAGAAAATCCAGACAGCTCAAATAGATGAAGAAAAAATGTTCAGGGTGCTGGCTTTTGGTGAGATGCTGAGAAATAGAAAAATAACTGCTTGCTGTGGTGTATTTGTTGGTATAAGTGCCCTGGAATCGACCTGTTTAATTTGGGGAAGTACCTTTTTGGTAGAAGCAAAAGAATTATCAGCAGATACAGCAGCGAAAATGATCACGTTCTATTTTGTGGGGATGGCAATCGGAAGATTATTATCTGGGTTACTTACGGTACATTTTTCAAGCTGGCAGATTATAGGTGTCAGTCTGGGAACGATTTTGTTAGCAATCCTATTTCTGCTTTATCCGTTTGGCTATATAACCGCAGTAGTGGGATTGTTTTTGATTGGTCTTGGTAATGGACCGATTTTCCCAAACATGACTTATCTAACTCCTAAATTATTTGGTGAGGAGGTATCACAGTCAGTGATTGGAATACAAATAGCATTTTCCTATCTTAGCATAATGTTGGCACCGGCATTTTTCGGTGTACTGGCACAAAATATGGGTATCTGTTGTTTTGTACCATTTCTGGGTGTAACGTTTATAATGATGACGGGTATGATAATATATGTTAAATGTATAAAGTCTTAGCATATTTTCATACGGTGGGGATGCAGAGGAAGTGTATGGAGCTTCCCTTACCAGTCACTTATCTGCTGTTTTCACTGGAATCTTTGGGGAATTTTGCAATGAATATTAGCACGATGTAGACCATATTTTTTCAAGCCAAAGGAAATAAAAAAGCAATTAATCTTGTATTGAAATTTGCGAAAAAACTATACCAAGGAGAAATTATCATGGATAGAATAAAACTGTACAAAAGACACAAAGTACACAAAGCACTTAAAGTGATAGGCGTTATTCTTGGAATCTTTTTGGCTTTTGGAATAGGCATATATTTCTTTCTTACAACCCATACACAGATATTGGTCGGTATGATTCAAAAAGAGATGTACGGCGATAGCAGCCCTAACTCCTTTGAACCCTTGAACACGCCGGGCAAGGGAGTAACGGCGAATGGACAGTATAAAATCAACGACATCGCCTATGGCACGGAATATCCCAATAGCTTTCTGGATATCACATACCCAGATTCTAATATGGAAATCGATCGACCTACTCTGTTCTATTTTCACGGTGGAGGATTCTTTGGTGGAAGCAAGTGTATGGGAGATCCTATGGCTGCTAACGAAGTAACGGCACTTTTGGATGATATCTGTGCGCAGGGTTACAACTTAGTTAATGTGGATTATGCTCTTGTGCCAGATTATCATTTCCCGGTTCCGCTGATTCAAATAAACGAAGCGATTCGCTTTATTAAGGAACATAAAGACGAGTACCATATCAACATGGATAATATCATTCTGATGGGAAGCTCCGCCGGAGCAATTATGACCGCACAGTATGGTACGGTCATATCGAATGCTGAATATGCAGCTCTTTTGAATATTGAGCCGTCTTTGGAACGAGAACAAGTTTCTGCGGTGGTCATTGACGATGGTCCTATTGATTACAGAAATATGACGCTGCGTTGTAAATTGCTAATAGGAAACTATGTAAAAGGCTCTATCTATCTAAATCAGGATGAGTTGAATCGTTACGAGTGTATTCCTCACATGACTTCGGACTATCCTGCTGCGTTTCTGCTGGGCAGTGAGTATCGAAATGATATGGTTGCTATGGCTGAAAAGTTGAAAGCGACAGGTGCCGAGTATATTCTTGTAGATCCTCTTACAGAGTATGGAGAGGTAAAACCACATTGTTTTGTAGCCAATGAACGAATTGATTCCATTGCAAAAGAAGCGTTTGAACGGTTGAATGTTTTTTTGAAAGAGAAAACGGAAGAAGAAATAAAGTGACATTGGGTTTTAAGTGCTAACATTTGCTAATAGATTAGGTAGCAGGACGAGAATAAGATAGGTTTCTGCTGCCGAATTGGGATATTCGGAGTTTTTGGAGTTCCTAAAAGAGACAAGAGCTACCAGATTCTCAAAGTTTCTACAGATAACTACAAGAATAATTACAAACAATGGTAAAGAGTGATGGGTAAATTTGATTCTTGCAATTCTTGTGCAGATATGCTATATTGAGAATAGAAAAAAGGGAAAGCCAAAGCGGTTCACCCTCAACAATTATACTGTTACAAATAAACAGCCGTCATTATTGGGAGTAATGGCGGTTATTTTCTTTTATCCTTGAAGATTGTATAACACAATCCTACAAGGGCTACAATGAATATTCCAGTTTGGATAAAGTCCGCATATGTAATATACATCATATCGCCCCCTTCCGTTTTAGGCTAGAGGGCTTTTGCCCTCCGCTAAAAAGAGGGCGAACCGCCTTAGCTTGGCTTTCCCATGTAAAGTATAGCATAATACTAGGCGGTTTGCATTACATTTTTATTGTAAGAGTTAATCTGTGCTGATGAGATGGGTTCTGCTGCCTTTTTTGGTTTTTGTGATAAAGTTCTATATTTCCATCTCAACTTTACGACAGTTTTACGACAAATAAGTAGTGAATGACGGAAAATGATAACTCTCTATAAACTGTAGAAATATATAAAAGTGTAGAAAAAATGCTAGATAAAGTATAATAAATAAAGAGAAATAAATATCTTGTATTTTAAATTCAGATATACTATAATGGTAACAAACTTTAGTTTGAATACCCGTTTATGTGGGAAATGATTTGTAGAAAACTTTATAAGGAGGAATATAAAAATGAAAACTGTCAATAAAGATATGACAATTGGAGAACTTTTACAGGTAGACATGGGGATTGCAGCAATCTTAATGGCATCTGGAATGCATTGCATTGGCTGTCCAGCTTCTCAGGGAGAAACTTTAGAGGAAGCTTCTATGGTTCACGGAATGGAATGTGATGATCTTATTAACAAAATTAATGAGTATCTTGCAAACAAAGCTCAGTAAGATATTATAATAAAAACCGCACTATATCCGATAAATATAGTGCGGTGGTTTTTTATAAAAGAACCTGTCGAGTGAGAAGATAGTTCTCACTTTTTTTCTATAATGATATTTGCGAAGATAGACATACCAGTTTAGCTAAAGTTTCTAAGGCATAGTTTCCAGCGATATCGACAAAATGTTCCTGAAAATAAAAGATAGAAGCATAAGTAAAAGGAACCATATCTCCGTATTCAGAAACTAAATTGCAGATACGCAAAAAAGCATTTGATGTAAGGGCTCCTCGGTTGAGCATAAGATAATAGCAATCTTCTTTAGAATCTTTATATAATTGACTTGGCTCATGATAAACATTACGCAAAAGAGAGGCAACAGTGATAATCATATCTAAATCGTAGAAACGAAATACTTGCTGAGAAGTATAAGCCATGTTTGTATTTGGCCTATAAGTTTTATCGGCAGAAAAATTAGATAGATTAGAGAAAGCATTTTGTTCTGTTTTATAATCAGTATTGAAATCTTGTTCTATCGAATCGTAAACGGTAGCAAAATCTTCTTCATCTTCATCATCATCTTCTGGGTCATTTAAATCAAGATCCATAATCTGAGGTTTTGTAAATTTTGAAAAGCGTGTATCTAATTCTTCTGGGTCTTCTACTTTGGTAATGACTAAAACTAGAGTTTCTGCAGATGGAATCGCCTCAATCATAAGAGGAATATCTTCGGCGTCAAAACCTAGCTCATAAAAAGCTTGTTGCATCATGTCTCGAAACAAAGCTTTTGTCTTATCGGTGCTATAAGCTAATTCATTTATAAAAAGATTTCTATCTTCTAAATCATTTTTACTTAGTGTACAACGAATCTGATTTTCACTAATTCTTTCTAATCTCACTAAATTCACTTCCTTTACTATTTAAGTATGATATTAAAATATATCCATTTAGGTTAAAAATTATTTTTATATATCTATATATTTATGATACACAATTGTGGGAGTTGCTAAGCAATAGAGCAATTCGCAGGCATACGTTTTGGGAAACATACCTTTTGGCCCCAACATCATATTTATAGTATAGTCGCTATTTTCTCAACTGTAAAGGGATTATTAATACTAAATTTTGAACAAATTGTAAATTTAAAAAAAAAAATATAAACTATTGATGTATTTTTTATAAATAATCTAAAAAAAATAGAAAAAGCTTGCATTACGACTAAAAAATGGATATAATTGGAAATGTAATCAAGAAATGTAAAAAGAAGGGAGGTTGGGATAACATTTCTTAATTACGGATAAAAACTCGCAGTCTTAAGTTAGATGTCACGAAACACTTCTAGATGGTATATTCCAATTGTCACAAAATTCAGTACATAAGTTGAAGTCATATCGATATGAATATGAGAAGAAGATTGCCGAGTTATTTTTATCATATTTTAAATGGATGAGGAGGTAGTTCATTGTTGGGAGCAGAATCGGTTGCAAAACAAGAGATGATTCTGTTTTATGAAATGGGACTATCTGTTATCGTTGGCAAAGAGAAGGTAGATGCAAAAAACTTAGATGATATGTCATTCCTCCTAGAGACAAGTGATTATATGAAGGATTTTGTCGAGGAGGAAGGAAAAATTGTATCTGTTCATTACACTGAATTAACAAATCTATAAGTCTAATATTCTTTATTATGGAAGTCCATTAGTCGGGCTTTCGTTCATGGTAATGCTTGCAAATGCAGGCCGACTACTATGTTGTGAAATTTTTTATAATATAGTAATTTCATTAAGTATTTTCACTTTATCTTTATAGGATTCCTGACGAAACAAAATAATATTATATTATACAGATGAGTCCCTTAAAAAATATGTTTTTGACGAGTCATATAAGAAAATGTGAAGATATCTGTTCATTTTTGAGCGAGTCTAGCTCAAGTCATGATATTCTTTCAAGGAAGTTCAAAAATTTTTCATCAATTTAAAAATTTATTTTAAGGAAAAAGAAAGCAGGTGTGTACCATTAGTACAATTCTGCTTTCTTTTATGTTTACCTACGAAGAAGGGTAGGTTTGGTTATAGTATTCACTTAAGGCGATGCAAATATTCCAAGCAATTTGTTTTTGATATTCCTCTGTTATAAGTAAATCTGCCTCCATTCGATTAGACAAAAAACCACATTCGATAATGACCGATGGATAGGGATTTTCTCTTAGCAAAAAATAGTCGGAATTGGCTTTACATTGGCGGTGGTTTGTTGAATCCATTTTACATAGCTGATTTTGAATACATTCGGCTAAACGTTTACTAGATTCCGAAGTAGAGTAGTAGAAAACTTGAGCACCTTTTTGATTTTCATCTGGAAAACTGTTTTGGTGAATACTCAAAAAAGTGGCGGGCTTTTTTTCTAGTACGATATTTTTTCTAGCTTGCAAATCGGAGGATTTTGTCTGAGGAATACCAGGTGTAGACAGACCAATATCCATATCGCGGGTTAGTATTACTGTAAAATCTTTTTTTTCAAGATAATATTTTAATTTTTTTACTATGGACAGATTAATATCCTTTTCTAAGGCGTCATTGACGCCAACTTTTCCTGGGTCAGCACCCCCATGACCGGCATCTAGGACAATAATGGAATTTGGAGGATTTTTCATATTTAAGAAAATAAAAATAGAATCTTTATAGTGAAAAAGGATAATACTCATTAGAAAAATAATCCAAAAAAGAGGAAAAAAATATTTTTGCATTTATATTACCTAATTTGATGAAATATCTGAAAAGATAATTTAAGGATGATATTTATAGTTTACTCCGTCAAATATAGCGCCAAGAACTTTTTATAATAATATATGGAATATTATAAAAAACATGACAGGGACTTTCACGGTAAAACCAATAAAAAACAGTTTATTTTTTGGGAAATCAATGATATAATAAAAAAGATTAAGCAATAATGATATAGTGTTTTTAAGGGGAAATATACATAGAGAAATATAAAAGTTGAAGGGAACGCTAGTGATGAACACTTTAATTTTAAAAATAAAAGAGGGAGAAGAATATGATGTAAGCAAGGCCGCAAAGATATTAAAACTTGGGGGCTTGGTTGCATTTCCAACAGAGACAGTATATGGTTTAGGGGCAGATGGTTTTAATAAAGAAGCATCTAAAAAAATTTATGCGGCGAAAGGAAGACCGTCTGATAATCCACTTATTTTGCATATAGCGGATTGGGAACAACTGGATAAAATTGCTAGTGATATTTCAAAAGAGGCGAGGAAAGTTATGGAAGCCTTTTGGCCAGGACCGCTTACCGTTATTTTAAATAAAAAGAAAGAAGTACCATATGAAACGACAGGTGGTTTAGATACTGTAGCAGTTCGTATGCCATCTCATAAAGTAGCGAGAAGATTACTCCACGAAAGTCAAGTTTGTGTGGCGGCTCCAAGTGCTAATATATCTGGAAGACCGAGTCCGACGACAGCGAAGCATGTAATTGAGGACATGGACGGAAAGATTGACATGATTATAGATGGTGGAAGTGTGGGATTAGGTCTTGAGTCTACTATTGTAGATTTCACATCTGATGTTCCTACTATATTAAGACCAGGATTTATTACTTTAGAAATGTTAAGAGAATTAATTCCAAACGTTATTTTAGATAAGGCATTAACTGCGAAGGGAAGAATGGAACATATAAAAGCGAAAGCTCCTGGGATGAAGTATAAGCATTATGCGCCAAAGGCAGATCTTTGTCTTGTAGAGGGCGAGTCTAGTCAAGTGATAAAGAAGATAAATGAACTTGTTAAAGAAAAAGAAGAAGAGGGATATCGTGTCGGAGTAATCGGCACGGAGGAGAATATCTCTGAATATACAGTTGGATTGATAAAAAATATAGGAAAAAGAGGTGAGGCTAATAGTATCGCAGCGAATTTATATAGAATTTTGAGAGAATTCGATGACAGTGATGTTCAGTATATTTATTCGGAAGCCTTTGAGGAGGAAGAAATTGGACAGGCTATTATGAATCGTTTAAAAAAAGCTGCGGGTTACCAAATGATTCGAGTATAAGGAGGAAAAAGTTTGGAAACATATAAACATATCACAGTTGTAGATACGAACAATACTTGCCAGAGTTTTATGGTGGAAGTTGTACTCAACCAGTTGATAAGGCAAAGAGAAAACTGTAATATTACAGTTGTATCAAGAGGGTTAGTGGTTTTATTTCCAGAACCAGTCAGTGCAAAGGCTGCTGACCTTGTGAGAAGGCATGGATATGCAATTAAAAATTTTCAATCTGAGCAGCTCACAAAGGAAGATATAGAGAGCAGTGATTTGATTTTAACAATTACAGATGGAGAGAAACAAAAATTATATAATGATTTTGCCCCTCCGTATGGGAAACGAATTTATACAATAAAAGAATTCGCTGAGTCTCCAGAATGTATTATAGCAGATCCGTATGGAAAGGATCAGATTATTTATGAGCACTGTTTTCTTGCATTAAGATATTTAGCAGAGAGAGTTTTTTACAAAATTATATAAAAATAAACAAAAAGATAAAAAAGGAGAGAGAAATTTATGATAGCATTAGGTAGCGATCACGGCGGATTTGCGTTAAAGAAAGCAATTGCAAAACATTTAGAGGAGAGAGGACTTGAGTATAAGGATTATGGTTGTTACGATGAGTCTTCTTGCGATTATCCAGAATTTGGAAAAAAAGTAGCGAACGCTGTTGCAGACGGAGAATGTGAGAGAGGAATTCTCATCTGTGGCACAGGAATTGGAATTTCTATTTCAGCAAATAAAGTAAAAGGAATTCGTGCAGCATTATGTGGAGATTGCTTTAGTGCAAAAGCTACAAGAGAGCATAATGATGCTAATATCTTAGCTTTAGGTGCAAGAGTGACAGGAGAGGGATTAGCCCTTCAGATTGTGGATACATTTTTGGACACACCATTTTCAAATGATGAGAGACATATAAGAAGAATTAATAAGATTGAGGATTAATCGAATTGGTGTACTTATTATATAATGAATTATAATGAAAAATAATTTTTTTAATTTAAAGGAGAAGGAGATTAGGATATGAAGTGGAATAGAGAGGTAATACGAAATCTAGGTTTAATTTCTCAGCTTGGCATTAGTATGCTCACCCCTATTTTTATGATGACTTTTCTTGGAGTATGGATAGATAAGGTCTTTTCCACTCATTTTTTTCTTCTATTTGTTATTTTAGGAATTGGCGGAGGATTCCGCTCAGTCTATACTTTGACAATGCACAGTACAAAGAAACAAAAACCAGACTGCGAGAAAGACATTGTGACGAAGACAGATGCAGGAGGAGAAGATGTTAGAAAAGATTAGAACTTTAAATGAGACAGTTTTAGATCTCTTTATTGGAATTTTAATTTATTGTGTCATAGCAGAGATAATTGGACTGTTTTTTGTAAATGATAAGATTGTATATACAGTTGCTCTTTGGATTGGAGGAGTCTCGGCGGGAGGATGGGCTACAGATATGTATCTGTCACTAGATACAGCGTTAGATTTTCAAGAGTCTGAGGCAATTAAGTATATGAGGAAAAGAAGTTTTTTTAGAATTGTGGTTATATTATTAATCGGTATAGCAGGTATGCTGTATTCATGGACAGCATTTGTTGGAGTTTTGGTTGGATTTTTTAGCTTAAAGCTCGCTGCTTACGCCCAACCGATTACAAATTTATATATAACAAAAAAAATAAAAAAAGAAAGAAGGTGAATATATGGGATATGGATTGGCAGGTATAGCAGGTAGAAGTTTTTTGTTATCTTCTAATGACGAAGTAGATTTTATGATTCATGCATATAAGAATCTCACTATTTTTGGTCAAGAGGTATCTATTAACACAACGCATGTTACGACTGTAATCGTGTGTTTAACGCTGGTTATTCTTGCCTTAATCGCTAGAAGAAGTATTATGAATGGTGACCCAGATAAGCCTACTGGTATACAAAATATAGTAGAAATGTTTGTAGAATTTCTTGATGGAATGGTAAACAATAGCATGGGACAGCATGCTCCAAAATATGCAAACTATATTTTAACAATTATGTCATTTATTTTTCTGTCAAATATTTCGGGTTTATTTGGTTTAAGACCACCGACGGCAGATTATGGTACAACATTTGGTTTAGCACTTATCACATTTATTTTGATACAGTATGCGGCAATCAAGACAAGTAAATTTGCTGCATTTACAGATTTATTTAAACCAATACCATTATTATTTCCTATAAATTTGATAGGTGAATTTGCCACACCGCTGTCACTTTCCCTGCGTCTATTTGGTAATGTCATGGCAGGTACGATTATGCTTGCTCTTTGGTATGGATTATTACCTTGGTTTGCAAAGTTAGGACTTCCCGTTTTCTTACATGCTTATTTTGACTTATTTTCAGGCGCAATCCAGACATACGTATTTAGTATGCTGACAATGGTATTTATTACAGATAAGTTGAATGCTTAAAAAATGATGATTATGAATGGATTCGAGATAATAAAAGAATTATATTATGGTTATTTTGAATTTAAAAAAAGGAGGATTATATCATGGTAAATATAACAAATGAAGCTTTAATCGCAGCTTGTTCCGCAATTGGTGCTGGTCTTGCAATGATCGCAGGTATTGGACCTGGTATTGGTCAGGGTTATGCAGCTGGTCAGGGTGCCGCAGCAGTAGGTCGTAATCCAGGAGCAAAGGGTGATATCACTTCTACAATGCTTTTAGGTCAGGCCGTAGCAGAGACAACAGGTCTTTACGGTTTGGTTATCGCTCTTATTTTATTATACGCTAACCCATTATTTGGAAAAGTGAAATAAGTTGGCAGTTTAATAATATAAGACGAAAGGAGGCGTAATAGTGATATTAGCAGCAGACGCTGGAAGAATCTTTGGTTTGGATGCCCAGTTCGTATTTCAGTTTGCCTTTTCTGCGCTCTCTATCTTTTTACTCTTTTTAGCACTGTCTTATATCTTATTTGATCCAGTGAGGAAAATCTTAAAGGATCGTGAACAAAGAATCGCAAATTTAAAAGATATAACAGAGAAAGATCAGGCGCAGGCAAATAAGTATAAAGAAGAATATGAAGCAAAATTAAAAAATATAGAAAAAGAGGCAGAAGCAATTTTAAGTGATGCTCGCAAAAAAGCGATGAAAAAAGAGAGCGAGATTATCGAAAATGCAAAAGCTGAGGCAGCTAGAATTATCGAATATGCTAATAGAGAGGCCGAACTTGAGAAGAAGAAAGTAAAAGAAGAAGTAAAACAAGAAGTCATCGATGTCGCAACTATGATGGCAGGCAAGATTATAGCTAAATCGATTGACAATAGTAAGCAAGATGCTTTAATTCAGGAAACATTAGAAGAAATGGGTGATAAAACATGGCTAAGCTAGCGAGTACTACGTATGGTGACGCATTGTTTGAATTGGCTTTAGAAGAAAAGAAGCTTAATGCATTTTTGAAAGAAGCGAAGGATATGAGAGATATTTTATCAGCCAATGAAGATCTCTTAAAGTTATTGAATCATCCAAAGATTGTGAGAGAAGAGAAAATCCAAATTATGGAAAATATTTTTAAGGGCAAATGCTCTGACGAGATGATGGGCTTTTTAGACATTGTTGTCAAGAAAGGACGTTATAATGAGCTATTGCCTATGCTTGAGCATTTTATTGCCAGAGCGAAAAAAGAAAAGGGAATCGGCGTTGTCTATGTAACTTCTGCGATAAATTTAACTGCAATTCATAAACAGGCGATTACAGAAAAATTACTATCTCTTACTTCTTACAAAAAATTTGAATTTCACTACGAGGTGCGTCCTGAAATTATTGGTGGATTGATTATTCGTGTGGACGATAGAGTTGTGGATAGCAGCATTAAGACAAGGCTTGCTAACATGAATCGTTCGTTGTCAAAGATACAGTTATAAGAGAGGAAAGAAGGTGTAAAGGTTCCATGAATTTAAGACCAGAAGAAATTAGTTCTGTTATTAAACAACAGATTAAAAATTATACAGAAAAACTAGAGACTTCTGATGTCGGAACAGTTATCCAGGTAGCCGATGGTATTGCCCGTGTTCATGGTTTGGAAAATGCGATGGCGGGAGAACTATTAGAGTTTCCTGGCGAAGTATACGGCATGGTCCTAAACTTAGAGGAGGACAATGTTGGTGCCGTACTTCTCGGTGATCATAGAAATATTAACGAGGGAGATACTGTAAAGACGACAGGAAGAATCGTGGAGACTCCAGTTGGAGATGCGTTAAGTGGACGTGTTGTTAACGCACTTGGTCAGCCTATCGATGAGAAAGGTCCAATTGAGACGACAAAGACAAGACCAATTGAGAGAGTTGCTCCAGGTGTAATTACTCGTAAGTCTGTAGATACTCCTTTACAGACAGGTATTAAGGCGATTGACGCTATGGTACCAATCGGAAGAGGTCAGCGTGAGTTAATTATCGGTGACCGTCAGACAGGTAAGACAGCGATTGCCGTTGATACAATCATTAACCAGAAAGGTCAAAATGTACATTGTATTTATGTCGCAATCGGACAAAAGGCATCTACGGTTGCCTCTATTGTAAAGACATTAGAGGAATATGACGCGATGTCTTATACAACAGTCGTGGCATCTACGGCAAGTGAGCTCGCTCCACTTCAGTATATTGCCCCTTATACAGGATGTGCAATCGGTGAAGAGTGGATGGAAAATGGGGAAGATGTACTTGTTATTTATGATGATTTAAGTAAACATGCTACTGCATACCGTACACTGTCCTTATTGCTTCGTAGACCACCAGGACGTGAAGCTTATCCAGGAGATGTATTCTACTTACATTCCAGATTATTAGAGCGTGCAGCCCGTCTCTCTGATGAATTAGGCGGAGGTTCTTTGACTGCCCTTCCTATTATCGAGACACAGGCTGGTGACGTATCTGCATATATTCCTACAAATGTTATCTCTATCACAGATGGACAGATTTACCTTGAGACAGAGATGTTTAACGCTGGTTTCCGTCCAGCTATCAACGCTGGTCTTTCTGTATCTCGTGTAGGAGGTTCTGCTCAGATTAAGGCGATGAAGAAGATTGCCGGACCAATTCGTACAGAGCTTGCTCAGTACCGTGAACTTGCTTCTTTCGCACAGTTTGGTTCTGACCTTGATGATGATACAAAAGAGCGTTTGGCACAGGGTGAGCGTATTAAACAGATATTAAAACAAGGTCAATATACTCCTATGCCAGTTGAAAAACAGGTAGTTTCAATCTATGCGTTGACGAAGAAATATTTATTGGATATCGCTGTAGATAAGGTAATGGAGTTTGAATCAGGTCTCCTTGAGTATATTGATACAAAATATCCAGAAATTTACACAAATATTCGCGAAACAAAACAGATGGACGAAGCGACAGAGGAGCTTTTGAAGAAAGCGATTGAACAATTTAAAAATGAGTTCAATAAGTAGAAGAGGTGACGTATTATGGCATCTATGAGAGATATAAAACGACGCCGAGAAAGTATTCAAAGTACGCAGCAGATTACAAAAGCCATGAAGCTTGTTTCCACTGTTAAGTTGCAGAGGGCAAAGTCGAGAGCCGAAAATTCGAAACCATACTTCGATAAAATGTATGAGACGGTAACTTCTATTTTGGCGAAATCAGGTTCTATTAATCACCCTTATTTGACAAAAAATGATTCTGCAAAGAAGGCTGTTATTTTAGTTACTGCAAATAGAGGTCTTGCAGGCGGATATAATAGTAATGTCATTAAAATGGTGACAGGTGCCAATTTTGACAAAGAAGATGTGGAAATCTACGGCGTTGGAAGTAAGGGCGTTGATTTCTTAGGGGCAAGAGGATATCATATTGCTGCGGATTGCCGTGATATGATTGATAATCCTACCTTTGAGGACGCAAAGGCTCTTGGTCAGAAGGTACTTGAGTCCTATCGAAACGGCGAAGTTGGAGAGATTTATTTAGCTTATACAAAATTTAAGAATACAGTGGTTCATATTCCTCAGCTTGTAAAGCTTCTTCCAGTTGAGATTGACGAGGCGGATATAAAGGAAGCTTCTTCACAGGAGAAGAAAGCAGATGCATTGATGAACTATGAACCAGAGCCAGAAGAGGCGCTTGAGATGATTATTCCAAACTATATTAATAGTTTGATTTATGGTGCGTTTGTGGAGGCAGTAGCCAGCGAAAACGGTGCTAGAATGCAGGCGATGGATGCTGCTACAAGCAATGCAGATGAGATGATCAGCACTCTTTCCTTGGCTTATAATAGAGCTCGTCAGGGAGCGATTACACAAGAGTTAACCGAAATCATATCTGGTGCAGAAGCACTGAATTAGAAGGAGTGAAACAATGACAAAGAATAGTAAAGGTAAAATCACTCAGATTATCGGTGCTGTGCTTGATATTAAGTTTAGCGGGGGCAAGCTTCCCGAAATAAATGATGCTATTCGTATTAAAAAACAAGATGGAACAGATCTTGTTGTAGAAGTAGCACAGCACTTAGGTGATGATGTAGTAAAATGTATCGCAATGGGCAGTACAGACGGATTAGTTCGTGGTATGGAGGCTGTTGCGACAGGTGGTCCTATCTCCGTTCCAGTTGGAGAGGCTACGCTTGGACGTATTTTCAATGTACTTGGAGAGCCAATTGATAATAAACCAGCACCAGAAGGTGTTGAGTATAAATCTATCCACAGAAAAGCTCCTACATTTGCAGAACAATCCACAGAGACAGAGGTATTAGAGACTGGTATTAAAGTCGTTGACCTTCTCTGTCCTTATCAAAAGGGTGGTAAAATCGGTCTATTTGGTGGTGCTGGTGTAGGAAAGACAGTATTAATTCAGGAGTTAATTCGTAATATTGCTACAGAGCACGGTGGATATTCTGTATTTACGGGTGTTGGTGAGAGAACTCGTGAAGGAAATGACTTATATTATGAGATGACAGATTCCGGTGTTATCGAAAAGACAGCGATGGTGTTTGGACAGATGAATGAACCTCCTGGAGCTCGTATGCGTGTAGGTCTTACAGGTCTTACAATCGCTGAGAACTTCCGTGATGAGGGTGGTAAGGATGTCCTTTTATTCATTGATAATATTTTCCGATTCACACAGGCAGGTTCTGAGGTTTCCGCACTTCTTGGACGTGTTCCAAGTGCCGTAGGTTATCAGCCAACACTTCAGACGGAGATGGGTGCTCTTCAGGAGCGTATTACCTCTACGAAGAATGGTTCTATCACATCTGTACAGGCTGTATATGTGCCAGCCGACGACTTGACTGACCCAGCTCCAGCTACAACATTTGCTCATTTGGACGCTACAACGGTATTATCCCGTGCTATTGTAGAGCAAGGTATTTATCCAGCGGTAGACCCACTGGAGTCCACATCTAGAATTCTTGACCCACGTATCGTAGGTGAGGAGCATTATAGAGTGGCCAGAGGTGTGCAAGAGACACTTCAAAAATATAAAGAGTTACAAGATATTATTGCGATTCTCGGTATGGATGAGTTATCGGAGGAGGATAAAGTTATCGTATCTAGAGCTCGTAAGATTCAAAGATTCTTATCTCAGCCTTTCTTCGTTGCAGAGCAGTTTACAGGTACTGTCGGTAAGTATGTTCCGCTTAATGAGACGATTCAGGGCTTTGCTGAGATTTTGGAAGGAAAGCATGATAATATTCCAGAAGGTTTATTCTTGAATGCTGGAAATATCGATGATGTACTTGCAAGAGTAAAGTAAGTAGGTGATAAGATGGCAGATAAACAGTTTCACTTAGAGATTATTACGCCAGACCGCAAATTTTTTGATGAGGATGCGACGATGGTGGAATTAAACACAGTAGAAGGCGAAATCGGTGTTTATGCGAATCATATTCCGATGACTGAGATTATCGCTCCTGGTACGTTAAAAATCGAGCAGGGAAGTGAAAAGAGAGAGGCTTCTCTTATGTCAGGCTTTATGGAGATTACTCAAGATAAAGTGACAATTTTAGCTGAGGTTGCTGAGTGGCCAGAAGAAATCGATGTGGAGAGAGCGAAGAGAGCAAAGGAGCGTGCGCAGCAGAGATTAAATGGAGGCGGTGGCCAAGATATTAATATGCTTCGTGCTGAGATGGCGCTTAAGAGAGCGTTGATTCGACTTTCTGTCGCTGGGAAATAATTAAAATAAACGAATATATTAAACGAATATACTGATATGTCTGCTTTTGCAGACAGTCAAAAAAAGGTTATTGCAAGGCGTGGAATTTAACCTGCAGTAACCTTTTTTATTATGTTTTAAACTTGACTTAGGAAAGAAATGAAAGAGATCAGGATTTTATTGACCTACTTATCTATTTCTTTTTCGAGTTCTTTTACTCTATTTTCAGAAAGTCCAGAATATAGTGAAATTTCCGCAATGGATAGTTTGCCTAGTTTGATCATCGTAATTGCTGTACTTTCTCTGCCTTTTTCTATGCCTTTTTCTATGCCTTTTTCTATGCCCTCTTCTCTTGCTTCTGCTTGTTTTACAGAGATATCTTTCTCATAATTGTATTCTGCAACTAACATATTACGCACCTCACTTCCTTTTCGAATTA
>JBJEOA010000036.1:0-47663 GCA_051880475.1 Lachnospiraceae bacterium
ATTCTCAAATGAATTTTCAAGGATGTTGTTATTGTTCAATTGTCAATGTTCTTCGCTGTTTTTCAACAGCTCATTTATCTTATCACTTATCTTCCAGCTTGTCAAGTACTTTTTTTATTTATTTTTTTAAGTTCTTATCAAGCTCTCTAACAGCAACTTCGATATCTTATCATATCTTTTATCGTTTGTCAAGCACTTTTTTCTTTATTTTTATCTTTTTCAAAGTTTCTCGACACGACTTTGATAGTTTATCACATCTTTTGTTGTTTGTCAAGTACTTTTTTTCTTTTCCCAAAGTTCTTAGTTCTCAACAGCAACTTTGACATAATATCATATTTATCATTGTTTGTCAACAGCTTTTTTTATTTTTTATTCCATTTTTTATAGTATAGAATATAAAAATTTATCAAATAAAGAAGAAGCTGTATTCTTCTTCATTATCTTTCCTGCTGCACTCGCAACAACGTTGTCTATAATATCAGCTTCTCTTCCATTTGTCAATACTTTTTTTTAATTTAATTATATATAGGTGAACTGACTGTTCTTACGGGCAAGATAGCAATCCTCACCCGCTTCATTTTATTTAATATTATTTTTATCGTATCTGAATAACTTGCGTCTTATCTTGGAAGACAATAGTATACTCATCTTGTTTACCAGTTGGAATTATATTTTCAATTTTTTCTTCAAATTCCCCGGCATAGTATCTCCAACCACTTTCATTAAAAATATACATCTGACTTCCCTTTGTTGCGATAATCTCTTTACCATTTAATTCTATACTATCGTAATTACCAGCATCTGCCTTGCTATAAAGTTTCATCCCCTGTTTATTATATAAAGATAATATGTACTTATTATATTCTTCCTTTCCAATAGCACTTTTATATAGATATCCTATATAGTCTCCTTTTATCACAATACTTTGAATATCACCTATAACCTTTATTATCTTTTTTTGTTTCACCTCTTGTTTAAAAGAATAAATAATTGTCTTTTCATCTCCAACTGCAAATACCGTATCATCATCTAAAAATTCTACTTTTCCTACTAAATTAGATTTTTGGTTATCTTCTCCAATTAAATTACTATTTTTAGTTTTATTCTCCTCACTAAAATCATAAAAAGAAATTTTATTTTTAATTCCCGCACCTTCTATACTAAAATAGCTTACTACCATCTTTTGTGCATCACTAGAAATAGAAATATCCATGGGATAACCATTTTTTCTTGTCTTAGATCGAATATCGGAGATTAAAGTTCCCTCCTTTGTATACATTTTAATATAATTTTCTTTCTCCCCCTGTAGAATTACGGCAATAACTCCCTGACTAGCTACCTCTACGTCGACAATAGGGTATGGCATCGTAATCGAGCCTACCTTTCCATGTTGATTAAAAATACACACATCGTTTCCGCTATAATCCGCTATTGCAATATATTTTCCTCGTCCTACTGCCTTTGGATTATTCATAGAATAAGTTTCCGTCCATTCCACTGCTTGACTCTTTATATTTTTTAAATAAGAAACTCCATCTTGTGTATATTTCAAAAATCCTGTATCTAAACTTATATATTCTGCCACATTTCCCTCTGTATTTGAAATAGAGGTAATTTCTTGATAGCTTCGATATACTCTAGTGTTATATAGATAAAGCGACAGCACAATTATTATCACCGCAATGATAGTATTTCTTATTGTATTACGACTTATCGTTGTGTCCATTTTCCCCTCCTACTAGGTCTTCTTTTGCTAAATAAACATACCTGCCTTGCAGGCTGTCATGAATAAAAATCCAAATATTATATACCCGCATATTTCATACGGATTGTTCTATTCTATTGACGCCAGAGTCAAAGAACCGTTCATATTTGCATGATACGATATTTGACCTTTTGACTCCGACATTATTCTATTAATACTATAAATGATTTTTTTTTGAAATTCAACTGCTTCTTTCATTTATACATGGTAACAATCTCGACAAATATAAAACCGCCTTAATCAGTTTCACATTTTATATTTGCCGAGTATCATTTTATATATTTGTAAAAAACTTATCGCTTAGAATAAAAGTTTGCCTTTCAATTATGGCTTCTCCTCTCACTTAATAAAAATTATATTAATCTTTTGGCGGGAGCTGAAGTTTTTGACCGGGATATATTTTATTTTGATCAGACAGTTTATTCAATTCTGCGATATCTTCCACATACTCTATCGACTCATAAACTCTATTGCTTATCGCTGCGAGGGTATCTCCCGGCTGCACAGTATAATACGAGCCAGCAACTCCCATTGTCTCTTCCGTCTCACCCGTTCCTTCCTCTAATTTATTTTTATCCTCTTGTATATTTGACGAACTTTGCTCTAATTTCTCCCCGTCAACAGAGTTATTTTCTTGATTTTTTGTTGTATCCATCTCATTCTCACTAGAACCTTCCTCCTCGTCTATAATATCATTCTCCGATTTAGAAGTCTCCTGCTCTAAATTTATGCTAGATTCCGTTGTGTCAGCACTGCTCTCTTTTGTGCCTAACAATTTTGACGCCTCTTTTTCTCCTTCTCCATTATCTTCTTTCTCGCTCCATGTCTCCTCTACTGTATTACTCTGTCCCTGAATGATATCTGATATATTTGCCATAGCACTCTCCTCTTTTTTTTCTCCATACGAAAATAAGAGAAATCCTAAAATAGCGACTAAAACTGCACAAGAACCCATAGCAGTATATATTTTTCCTAATACTTTTTTATTTTTCTTTTGTTTCTTTTTATTTTTTATCAAATTTCGATATGATTTTATTACATCTTCATCTCTTTTTATAATCGGAGTTTCTTTATTTTCTGTCGTTTTTTGTCTAGAATCTTCCCCATAAATAATCATATATTCTTGCATTTGCTCGTTTTTTTCATAATAAATATAATATCCATCTGATTTTTTCAGTTCTCCTTTCTCCCAAAAATAAAAGGCATCTTCTCTCTCTAAAGTGTCCATCATATATAAAACTTTATTTTCTCCCGCAAAATTTTCCATATGGGTGCGTAGTATTTTATCATTTAATTCAACAGAAAATCCAATTCTAGACAAAAACCACCCTATAATCTCTAAATTAGGAAAGTATTTTTTCCTTCTCTCTTTTATCTCCGCCCAAACCTCATTTGAAAATATCGTCTCATCTAAATCTAGCTCTAAATTTTGTGCCTCCATGGCCCCTTTAATAAAAATTGCCTGCCCTTCCTTCGTATCTTTTATAGTTCCAAGCAATATTGCTCCTCTCGCATAAATATTTTCAGGCTGTGCAAGCTCTGTCAAATACGTCATTACATAGTCTTCGATATAAATTCTTTTATTTAATTTAGGCTCTCCTACTTGGCGAAAATTTTTTGGTAATTGTGTCATTTTTCTTTCTACCTCTCTCACGGAAACACCTTGCCTTTCTATATTCAACCATAGCTGCCAAAAATAGGCATGTCTACTATGAAATTTCCTATCAAGCGACTACTAAACAAAACTAAACTATGAACTATATACAACCAATGCTGTGTTCTTTAAAACCTTATGATAAATTCCAAAATAGCATGACAATTATTCTTCGATGAATTTTTTCTTTTTTCGCCCTGTTTAAAAAAAGAATAATTCGTCAATACTGCCTATATCTTAGTAAACGAACAACGTTGGAGAATAAATTATGAGACAAAAACAACAATTTCACTCGTCAACATACTATTTTGACAGTAATCAAGATAATTATTATCAATTTGGGGAATTACTTTATCAGAAAATTTTAGCCCAAAAAAAAGAAAATCAAGAAATTATTCTTATCTGTATCGGCACAGACAGAGTAACGGGAGATTGTCTAGGTCCTCTTGTCGGACATAAATTAAAACATATTTTACCAAAAGATTATATTTTATATGGCTCTTTAAGTCATCCAGTTCACGCACTAAATTTAGAAAAAGTCGTTCATTCTATTTACAAACAATATAAAAATCCCTTTTTTATTGTCATTGATGCCTCCTTAGGAGATAAAGAACATATCGGATATGTAACATTATCAAGTTCAACTTTAAAACCAGGTCAGGGGGTGAGAAAAAATTTACCTGCCATCGGTCATATCTCCATCACAGGAATTGTTAACTTTGCGTCAGAATTTAGTGCGAGCACTATCCAAACAACAAGACTATACACTGTAATGCAATTAGCCGATTATATTTATTATGGTATTGTCTTTGGGTTGAGCAGGACAGGGAGCAGGACAGGGGACAGACACCTGTCCTAGAAGAATAAGAAAAGGACAGGTGTCTGTCCCCTGTCCTTTTTCTACTCTACGTTTAACTTCATATCTCCTGGCTTAATAAGACCTATTTTCTTCATAATAAGTGTAAATAAAAATGTAAGAATCGCTGGAGCAATAAAGTGCATAATAATGATTTCAGCTAAGACAATAGCTGGCTGTCCACCCTCTGCGACCATCGTCTGATATCCCATAATTTGTCCCACAAAACCTGCTGTTCCCATACCAGAGCCAGTTGCATTATTGGTCATTTTTAAGATAACAGTAGAAACAGGTCCTAAAATTGCGCTTGTCAAGATAGGTGGAATCCAAATAATAGGTTTTCTCATAATATTAGGTACTTGAAGCATAGAAGTTCCAATTCCCTGTGCTAAAAGTCCTCCTATTTTATTATCTTCAAAGCTTGCCACTGCAAATCCTACCATCTGTGCGCTACATCCGACTGCTGCTGCTCCCGCTGGCAAACCAGACAAATTCAAGATAATTCCAAGTGCAGCAGAGCTAATAGGCAATGTTAAAATCATACCCATAAGAACAGATACAATGATACCCATTAATAATGGCTGTTGTTGCGTTCCTCTATTGATTAACTCTCCTAATTGATACATTAATTTTGAAATAGAAGGTCCAACTAAAATTCCTACCGCTCCTCCGCTTGAAATACTAATAAGAGGAGTTAAAATAATATCTAATTTTGTTCTTCCTGAGATAAAATGGCCGATCGTTATACCAGCAAAAGCAGCTAAAAATGCTCCAAGTGGTTCACCCGGTCCTGATAGGACAAGTGCCCCGTCTTGCACTAGAGTTCCATTTGAAATTGCACTAGCAAAAGCCCCTATCATACCTGCACTAGCAGCAGATAATGTTACAAGCGGAGCTTCTTTATACTTATAAGCAACTCCAACACCAATGCCTGCTCCTGTAAGTCCCTTCGCTATGGAAGAACAAGCTACAATAATATCTCCAATTTTCCCAGGAATTAAAATCCCTATCTGCTGTACAATCGTTCCAATAATCAATGTCGCAAATAGACCTAATGCCATTCCTGACAATCCGTCTATAAAAATATGACTTAAAAGTTGTTTTATTTTTTTCATAGTACTCCTCCTAACGCAGTAACCACTGTAATGATAGAGTGAACTTTGAACTACCCATCCACATAAATACAGCAGTTTTTTATCTGTAAAATTTTATAAAATCACTTCATCTTCACATACTTGGCTATTGTATAATTAAATAATGATTTAACTTCAGCTGTTCTTCAATACAGTTTAATACTTCCTCGCTCTGTGCCTCCACTGTATGGCTGTGAACTCCTCCTGTTAATTGTGATAATAATGATGTTTTTGTCTTTTTTAACTTTTTTATAAACTCCCTTACTTCCATTCGATTCGCCACAATTAAATCTGCAGTGATAAAGCCATATACCTCATGTTCTACCATAACATTAAGCACTCTTCCTCCACAGTCCACAAAAATATTAAGTTCATTTTCCGCCTCATTTTCATCATGATAAACCGTAAATGTTCTCTGTACTTTTCTCTTCTTTTCCTGAAGCAGATATCCCCTTGCTGTTGCCAATAAATTATTTTTTTCCTTTGCTCGCAGCAAAGCAATATCTTGCACAATAATTTGACGACTTACACCTAACTCTCTCGCTAGAGCTGTCCCCGTCACTGGCAAATCTGAATTTTCTAATATTTGTAAAATTTTTTCTCTTCTACTCTCTCCACTCACATTTTTCATTTTTTTCCTGCTCCTCTTGGAACTTTTCTAACATTCTCTTAATCTCTTGCATTTCTATATCTGTTGCAGTAATCATTTTCGCACTTTCTTGCAATCTTTGACTCATCTTATCGTATAGTTCTGTCCCTTCTAGCCCTTTCTTATATCGAATCTGATGTTCTAAACTCGCCCAAAAATCCATTCCCATCGTCCTAATCTGAACTTCCGCACGCATTGGTGTCTTTCCCTCAGAGAAAAATACTGGTATCTCCACAATCATATGATAACTTCGATAGCCATTCTCCTTCGGATTCTTAATATAATCCTTCACTTTAATCACTGTAATATCATCTTGACTTGCGAGTAAAGTTGCCACATGATAAATATCCTCCAAAAACGGACATACTACTCGAATTCCAGCAACGTCATTTAAATATTGTCTAATATTTTCCTCCGTCACCTCATACCCAAGTTTTTTTAATTTTTGATAAATACTTTCTGGACTCTTTATTCTACTCTGAATAGATTCAATCGGATTTCTCCTATGCTCAATAGAAAATTCATCATCTAAAACTTCCAATTTTGTCTTAATTTCTCGAACCGCAGAGCGATATTTCATCATTAAAGCCAAAAATTTTTTTGAATTGACAAAAAAATCTTCTAACATTTCATCTCTAAAACTAGTATCTCCCACCTAATATTCCTCCTACATAATGACCATGTCATTTTTCTCTTCGCTAAAAAGCTGTCAATACAATTGTATATGCTTTTTTAGTATATCGAAATAGCCTCTCCTAGTCAATGTTTTTCCTGTGAAAAGGAAATTTCGTATTGTCTTAAATTGCATTAATAATCTATTAATGTTACAATAAATTGAAAAACTAATATAAAGGGGTGGATTATATGGACCAAATATTACAGATGATTTTAGAAATTGTCAGAGAACAGCAAAGAGAAGCCGCTGATTTAAAAGATACTATGACAAGAGCTGAAGTTGTAGAATTAACAATGTCCATGATGCAACAACAGGGTATAGACGAATATCACGAAGACTTAGAAGCAGATATTTATAATAGAATTCAATATTTAGCTCCTAGACTTTTCGAACACGAAAATATGCCATCAGAACCAGAAATACATATGGAAAAATTTTCCTACCGCATGAAGCCGACGGATGAGGCTATTCTAAATAATGAAAATTTAACTTTAGATCACATGGTTGGAAATGAGCTACAAAGTTTAGCGTCTCCTGTCACAATAGATACCACAACACTAGACTATGAACAAGCTTATACAAGCGAAAATCCCACTATTCATTTAGAATCTTCCAACGGCTCATCTAACTCTAACCCTCCTATTTTGAACTCTGAATCTATATCAGAACAGATTTCTCCTAATGATTCTAAGCTCAATGAAACCTTTCAGGATGTTCTAGGTCAAGATTTTCTAAATCAATCTCCGATTAACGAAGAAACTTTAAACCAATTAGTCATGGCAAAATATATGGAGTTAGCAAATTCAGGTGCAGGTAATATTGAAATTGACAGCGAGAGCCTCGCTTCTTTAGTTATGCAGGCTCTTCAGAACACTCCTACACAGCAAAAAACAACAATAGATGATAAAACAGACGAAAATGAGGAAGTAGAGAATTTACTAAAAGAAATCTGGGAGAGTGAGACAAGGACAGATGATTCTAATAATGATACTATCACTGATATGATTACTGATACGATTACTGATACTATTCCTCATCAAACACCAGAAATATCTCATCCAATTGAAGAAACTAAACTAGAAGATGTGAAAATACATACCGCCGAAACAATAACTAATTTTAAGCCAGTGACAAGACAAAAGACAACTCGTAGCTTTGACTTATCAGATAAGACATCTATTCTATCCGGATTTTATAATACAAAAACATATATGGGTGCATTTGCCGATTATCTTGAATCACTCCAAGAAAACCAGCCTATTCTCACAGGTTTTGCTTCCATAGACCGTATTTTAGAGACAGGACTTCACAGTGGACTTTATTTAATAAATTCAGACTATGCTGATATCCCATCTTTTTGCCTGCAGCTAGCCGACCAAATGGCAAAATCTGGGCTTCCTGTATGCTATTTGCTCCTCCACCGTTCTAGATACGAATGTATGGCAAAAAGCCTTTCTCGTCTGACATATGAACTCCGAGGAAAAGACAGGGCTATCACCCTCTCATCTTTGTACAAGAGAGAGGAAAATACAGATTTTTCCTCTTTAAAAGCCGAACTTCATTATTATGAAGAAACTATTGCAAATAATCTCTATTTTGTAGAGAGCAGTTGGAAAGATATCGACACAGTTCTCTCAGATATCGAAGTTTTAACTCAATCATTTGAGCAAAATATAGGACAAAAACCTGTTTTCTTATTGGATACCCTCTCTTTATGCAAAGAACAGGAAGAATTAATTTTATGCCTAGAAGACTTATGCTCTACTTTAGAACTTACTTTAATTACATCTATCCATACGAAACATTCTAATATAGAGGATAGCGTATATTCTTCTATAGATATAGAATTGGCAGAAATTTCCGAACAAGATTCCTTCACAAAACGAGAAATTATCCTAGAATCTGGAAATTCTCTTTTATTTGACATTTGTTTTACAGACGGAACTTCTAAACAGAAAAAACGCTGTCAACTTTTTAATGTCCCTAAATTTTATTATTTTGGATCAAGATAAGTAAAAATCCCTGCCAAATGACAAGACCGCTTTAAAGAAATATAGCTTGCTTTGTCGCTTGACAGGGAAATAAAAAAATACCAAGCCTGAAACTATGTCTAAGCTTGATATTTCTATAAATGCGCCTTCAGGGGCTCGAACCCTGGACACCCTGATTAAGAGTCAGGTGCTCTACCAACTGAGCTAAAAGCGCTTACTATTATAATTGATATGTTTTCCTCAACTACAAAAGCTATTATATAACTATAAAATAAAAAAGTCAAGCATAATTTTTAAATTTTTTTAATTTTTTAAAAAATTTATCCACTTTATACCATTTTCCTTCGAAATTTTCCTCTCAAGTGACCTTTCCATCAACGAAAGCGAATGAAATTTGTTGAAATTAAATTTAAAATTTTCTCTTGTAGTTTTTTCCTATAAGTTATATGATATAACTATTCATTTATTTCATGTCTTCCCAAAATTGATAGATTATTTTTGCTTAAACCTTCTATCTTTGGGAAATACTAAAAACAACGCCACCTCCCCTCATCCTTGAAAGGAACTGGGTTTTCTGGCCAATTTTTAGAAAATTCTACAAAAAATAATTTTTATTTTAATTAAAAGGAGTATAGAAAATGCCAAAAGATCAAAACCATTCACCAAACCAAAATCCATATCGACAGCTGGCCTTCTATATTATCGGGGTTATTCTTGTAGCTTGTATCATATTTCGCATTGTTTTTCACTGGAATATAACAAGTAAAACGATACATAAGTTTTTTTCCACGGTATCTCCATTTTTTATAGGAGCATTGATTGCGTATATGGTCAATCCGTTATGTAATTATTTTAATAATCATATTTACCCGGAAGTACTAAAACTTTCAAATAAAAAGGCAACTAAAATGCTCTCTGTTTTGTCTGCGTATTTTATTGTTCTAGGATTGGTAATTGTCGGGCTAATTTATATTATTCCTCAATTAATTTCTAGTTTACTTGAATTAACAGATACCATTCCTGTAACTGTTTTAAATGTATCTGCATGGCTTACAAAAACGGCAGCTACAATTCCATTTTTAGATGGAGATATGATTAATAAATTTACAAATACCATATTTCCTAATATTTTATCAAAAGCTACAGAATTGATTTCTACGATGATTCCTATGCTTTATAGTGCATCTGTATCCGCTATTCGATGGATTATCAATTTGATTATTTCTATCGTAATTTCCATCTATATTTTATCGGATAAACAGCTTTTATCTACGGTCGGAAAGAAAATTTTATTTTCTTTTTTACCTGAAAAGAAATGCCTTTTTATTTTATCTACATTACATGAATGTAATAATATTTTTTCTAATTTTATCATTGGAAAATTAATTGACTCCCTCATTATTGGGATTTTATGTTTTATCGGTATGAGTATATTAAAATTGCCGTATGCGATGCTTATTAGCGTTATTGTCGGCATTACAAATATGATTCCGTATTTTGGTCCATTTATCGGAGCAGTTCCTGGAACTTTACTTTTAGTTTTATTAAATTTTAAGAGTGGTCTTATTTTCCTTGCATTAGTCCTTGTTCTTCAACAATTTGACGGATTAATTCTTGGACCAAAGATTCTAGGAAATAGCACTGGTGTACGCCCTCTTGGAATTTTATTTGCTATTACAGTCGGTGGAGCTTATGCCGGTGTTTTAGGAATGTTTCTTGGAGTTCCTATTTTCGCCGTAATGCAATACCTTGCATCAATGTTTATCGACCGACAACTTAACGCAAAAAAGATTGTTGTATTTAATGAGGAGGAAGAAGAGCCTGAAAATGAAAATCATACCTCTGAGCGCTTAAAACAATTTAGCACTTTAATTAGCGAAAAAATCGCTGACGGAGTTAGAATTATGAGAGAGAGAACCGATGTAAAAAATAAAAAATCATCTTCTAGTGCAAAACATTACGAGAAAAATTGTAAAAATACTTCTGACAAAAATTCTACCGAAGATTTAAATTCTAAATAATAAGTAATAAATAAAGTACAAGGAAAAAAGGAAAAGGTCTAACTCCTTTAAACACCCCGCGTTTTAAAGAAGTCAGACCTTTTTTCACTCTCTTTTTCGTTTATTTATCCATCTACATCGATTTCTAAAAATAAGAACTTATTTCACCATCTGTTCTAACTCATCAAATCCTATATAGCCAATGCTTCTAGTAATTTCTACTCCATCTTTAAAGAGAATAACTGTTGGAATACTCATAATACCATATTTTGCAGATAAATCTCCATTCTCATCGACATTTACCTTTCCAACTTTAATCTTTCCCTCATAAGCCTGTGCTAATCTCTTAATATTAGGAGCCATCATTTTACATGGTCCACACCAATCGGCATAAAAATCAACTAAAACTGGCGTATCTGCCTTAAGAACCTCTTGCTCAAATGTTTTTTCACTGAATTGATACTCCATCTTAACATTCCTCCTTTTTATCTAGCAGGTACCCCTCTTTTCCTAGCTCACCCACTATTTTATTTTTCACTATATTTCTCTTTTGTATTTTTATTTTACCACAGTTTATTTTATTGTGCAAATTTTTCTCTCATCTTAAAAAATAAACCTAAAAAACGTAGATATTTAGAGAGTAAAATTCTCTCTTATCATTTCCCTCAGCACTTCTTTTTATTCAGACACCGCTTTACTTCCTCTAGCGCCGAGGCAAGACATAAAACTTTTCGATTAAATTTTTTATTTTGATAGCAAAACCACATCAATTTTTTAGATAGAAATTTTGGACATCCCATACTTTGAGCAACTTTCTGTTTTTCCATTTATATGCAAGTTTACACTATCTATGCCTTTATCTTACTAAAATCAAGAGCATAAACTGCTCAGCAATCATTTACCCAAAATTCCCACTAACAACTCTTAAAATATCTCTCATTCTTGCACAACAAAGTATTTAAGTTTTTCATGCAGACATTATTTATTCCTCAAAGATAGTTTTTACTTTTTCTTTTTCTCTATCTAATACCATTCTACAAATTGGTTTTCCCTCTGCGACAAATTTTGTCTCATACTCCGTCATAATATTTCCTTCAACATAAGGACTATGATGCAAGTCATACGTATAATTTATTTTATTCCAATTTGCGATATCAGCCTGCTCCAAAGAAAAATCAAATAAATCTTTATTATCTGTCTTAAAAATAATAATGCCATCTTCTTTTAGAATAGTATTATATCGAGTTAAAAACTCTTTTGAAGTTAATCTTCTCTTAGCATGCCGCTCTTTTGGCCAAGGGTCCGAGAAATTTAAATAAATTTGGTCTATCTCCCCTTTGGCAAATACATCCTCAATATATTCCGCATCCATACGGATAAAACATAAATTAGGAAGAGGAGATTCTTCCATCTTTTGCAGAGCGCGAACTAAAACACTAGAATATTTCTCAATTCCAATATAGTTAATTTGTGGATTTTGACGGGCCAATTCCATAATGAATTGACCTTTTCCCATCCCAATCTCAATTTGGATTGGATTTTCATTTTCAAAAATCTCATTCCATTTTCCTTTTTTTTGCTCGATATCTTTTATGACAAAATCATTTGCCTTAATCATCTCTCGAGAACCCTTTACGTTGCGTAATCTCATACTTTCTCTCCTATCAATAAATTCCTACTTTTTTTCATCTTAAATATAGATAAATACAAGGTAAACTAATGTAAAACATAATCCTATACATGCCATTAATAATCCAAAAGAAACACTTCTCATAAGCAGATTATTACTCTCACTCCATTTTTCTCTCTTGGCTGCAAAAATAGGAATAAAATCTTTTTCAATCGGATGCTTTTTAAATAATATTTTATTTAAGACTTTTGCAATCTCATTAAAAACAGAGCCAAAGAAATAGGTAGTCTGAGTTCCTATCATCGGAGGAATTTTCTTTTCGTTATCACAATAAATTGTCTTTCTCATAAAAACAACCATACTATCTACTAAGCAGTCTAAGATACGACAAATAAATGTCAAGATAGCGGGTAAAATAACCATAAATACTGGTCTATAAATAGTTCCCTCTAGAGAAATCCAAGCTGGCCATATTTTTTGATAATAAATCTCTCCATCTTTTCTCTTATGTATAAAACATACTCGAATAAATCCAAAATATATAATCAATCCAATGATAATAGAGATTGTCGCTCCTTTTAAATTTTCAAAAGAAAAATATGCTATCTTCTCTATCTCTACTTCTGTTCCACTTAGAAATCTATCTCCTATTTGAGCAATTCTATTCATAAAAACAGTCGGCAATATTCCAAGAACAGGTAGCAAAACCGCAAAACCGCCAAGTATAATATTGATAATTAGAGATATATTATTTTCTTTTTCTTTCTTTTTAATCGCTCTATCTCCAAAAAAGATAACAATATATAGTTTCAACATATAAGAAAGCGTTAGTCCACCACTAATCAAGAAGAGCCATTCTATTATTTTAAATAGACCGACAGAATCTGGGGTTATATTGCTAACTAAATCAATGCATTGTACGATGCTCTCATGTAATAATGTTTTGCTAATATATCCATTCCATAGTGGAACTCCAGCAATTCCAAGCATTGACATCAAAAATGCAAAATGCAAAACTGGTTTTCCTCTTCCGACACCTCTTATATCATTTAAATCAAGATTCTTTGTTGTCATACAAATCACACCTGCAATAATAAATAAAATTAATTTTAATAAAGTGTGATTTACCATATGAAGCATTGTTCCCCATACAGCAAGACCTCCCTTATCTTGCAAAATATTCATAACTCCAATTCCCACAATGATAAATCCAATCTGTGACATAGAAGAACATGCTAAAATAACCTTTAAATTCATTGAGAAAACGGCTAAAATTGCTCCCACTACCATTGTGAGAATTCCTGCACTTAGAGTAACCATTCCCCATCCTGTATCTCTAGATAATATATAACTATTAATAAGAATTAATCCAAAAATACCTGTCTTTGTTAAAATAGAAGACAATAAAATTGTCGCAGGAGTCGGCGACTCCAAATACGAAGATGGCATCCAAACATGGAATAAAAATACACCACATTTTGTTCCAAAACCACAAAGCAATAATGCGGCAGCAGCATAGAGCATTGTCTTATTAGAGATCATAGAACATACCTCTATCAGCTTAGAAAACTCAAGAGTTCCCGCCATATGATAAAGTAAAAATATTCCCATTAACATAATCATACCACTCGCAATCGCAAATGCCATATAAAGATTAGAGGCAATAATGGATTCTTTTCTCTCATCATAAACAACCCAAAAATAGACTGCCACTGACATCATCTCAAAAAATATAAATGTAGTAAATAAATCTCCTGAGTAAAATACTCCCATGGTCACTCCTAAAAGAAAGAGCATTGTTTTATAAAATAGAGAGCTTTTTATGTCATTCTTAAAATACTCTCTGGAAAAAATTGTAACGATAAACCATACTCCCGCTGTCAATACACCGTATAGCACCTGAAAACCAGTCGTCTGGAAGGATAATCCTTGCCCGCATAAATTATTAAGCTCTAATCGATTCATTCCAGTCGAATAATAGCTAGTAAAGAATAAATAAACGGACAAAAAAAGCTCTATTGTTGAAACCGTCATAGAAATTGCCCACGCATTTTTTCCAGATTTATGTACGCTAGATTCTCCCCAGACAATCATTGCACCCAAAACAGGAAGCAAAATCATCATTATTATTATCATAAACTCTACCCCCTTTTTATAATCCCACTATATTTAAAATAAAATCAATGAGTGGCTGCGCATGAATTCCAAGTAAAAACATCATAATCACTAATACAATAAATGGAAGTTTCATACAAATTCCCGGGTCACAGTTCTCTGTGGGCTCTCCCTCTTTTTCTGGGACAAAAATTGCTCTTATCACAAAGCTAAGCATGTAAATAGCCGTTAAAAACGCAGAAAAAGCAAGAACGCCAACTCCTATCTTTGGCAAAACTGTCGTTGTCTCAAAAGCAGCCTTCGCCAAATACCATTTACTTATAAATACAGGGAGCATTGGAACACCAACGAGGCAAAAAGCGGAGACTGTAAATGCAAAAAATGTCACTGGCATTCTCTTTGCTAATCCATTTGTCTCAAAAATATAATCTTTTTTTGCCTTATGCATAATCGCACCTGCTGCAAAAAATGCATCAATTTTTGTAACTGCGTGAAATACCATATGAAGCAGTGCACCGCAAAGTCCAAGTGGAGTCATAATTGTAACTCCAAATAAAATATAAGATAAATTGCTGATTGTCGAGTAAGCTAATCTTTTCTTAATATGTCTCTCCTTCACTGCCATAGATGAGCCATATAAAATTGTGATTAGAGTAAGTACCATAACCGTATACTGAGCCCAGCTTCCCTGAAGGAAATCGACACCGTAACAATAATAAGTAAGACGGATAATCGCAAATGCTCCTGCCTTTACAACGGCAACTGCGTGAAGTAATGCAGTAACTGGAGTTGGAGCAACTGACGCTGTCGGAAGCCATCCACAAAATGGAAAAATTGCGGCCTTTACGCCAAATCCACAAAAAGCGAGAACATAAATAAAATATAATATATTTTGATTGCCACTAAAGGAAGACAATGCTCCTCCAAATTGGAAATCTGTCGTTCCCGCATAAGTCATAATAAAAATAAGTCCAATAAATGCAAATGCGGCTCCGCCAAGAGAATAATACAAATATTTTCTGCTCGCACGAATCGCCTCGCGGGTCAATGTAATCATAACAAGCGGAACTGTGACAAGTGTCAATAACTCATAAAAAAAGTATAGAGTTAATAAATTGCCGGCAAAAGCAATTCCAGCCGTCACTCCGTATGTCATTGTATAAAACATAAAAAATACATTTACATATTTTTCATGTTCCATATACTCAAATCCGTATAAAGTTGCCAAAGGCCATAGAGTAGAAATAATCCCCGCAAAAACACAAGATAACCCATCTATTTTTAGGACAACCGCTAAATTACCTGTAAACTTAAATAATGTAATAGCTTCCTCTGGTCGATTTAGTAAAAGCGTATAAATAATTATTGTATTTATTAGCACAAGCAAAAAAGTATAGACCTGTCTTGCCATTTTATTTTCCTTAAAAGGCTTTGCCAATAAAACAACCGCCCCTATAAAGGGTAGTAGTACAGATAATAATATGAAATATGAATTCATCCTTCTACCTCCCTCTCTATACTAGTGCAGCCGCAATAGACTGCATAAATTGAATCAATATATTTGGAAAAATTCCAAGTAAAATAGTAGCTAGTGAAAAAATTGCAACTGGAATAAGCATTTGATAGGAAGCTTCCTTTTTTTCTACTTTCATCTCCTGTTGCCCAGGATAAAATCCTTTCATTGCAATTGGAAGTAAATATCCAGCTGTTAACAGAGCACTAATCAATAAAACACAAGGTCCTATAACAGAGAATCCCTTTATTCCACTATCGAGCGCTCCAATCGCCAAATACCATTTACTTGTAAATCCGGTAGTCGGAGGGATTCCAGTAAGGCCGAGAGAAACAATAAAATAACATCCCATTATGAGAGGCATTTTCTTTCCAATCGCCTCAAGCTGATCCACCTTTTCTAATCCATACTGAAAGATAATTGCACCCGCCACAAGGAAAAGTGCATTTTTAATAAAAGAATGGAAGATAACATGAAGCAACGCCCCAATTAATCCATTTTCTGTCATCACTGCAATACCAAATAAAATATAAGAAACTTGGCTGACTGTTGAATACGCGAGTCTCTTTTTTAGTACATTTTCTTTATACGCCATCATAGAGCCCATCAAAACTGTAACCAACGCAAGAGTCATAAATACCATCTGTACCCATGTGCCTCGAAGGAAATCTGCTCCAAACACAAAAAAGATAACTCTTATGATGGCAAAGACACCAGACTTTGTAATAATACCAGACAAAACCGCACTCGCTGGTGCAGGTGCCTGCGGATGTGCAGTCGGAAGCCAAGCATGAAGCGGAAACATACCAGCCTTTGCTCCAAATCCGATAATCATAAGCATCGCCGCTAACATAAGGAGTCCTGTTTTTTCCTGATTTTGTAAAAATCCACCTGCCATAAAGCTTAAGTCTTTCTCATAATAGAATAAAATGAATATTCCACTTAATGCCAAAAATGCTCCCGCAAAGGAATAAAATAAATATTTTAAACCTGCCATAATCGCTTTTTTATCTTGGTTATGTAAAACAAGTGGAAACGAAGAGACAGTCATAAGTTCATAAAAGATATACATTGTTACTAAATTTCCCGCAAAATATAATCCTAAAAGAACTCCAAATACAATAATATAAAAGCTCATAAATCTCTTCTTATGTTCCATATGTTCGATATATTTTGTCATATAAATTCCGACTAAAATCCAGACAAAAACGAGCAAGTACGCAAATATCTTGGATATCGAATCAATATGAAAATATATCGTAATATCATCCACAAGAGAAAACGCTTGTAAACTTACTTCATTTTTTCCAAGTAAAAATAACAAAGCTGCCCCGTCTACTGCTAAGACAGCAAGCATATAGACAGCCATTTTCTTTAAATCCTTTACTGGAAGTAATAAAAGAATCACTCCTGCAAGTATAGGAAATAAAATTGGAAAAATTATACTAATTGTACCATCCATCTCGAACCTCCTTAAGCAAACATAGCAAGACCATTTCGAATTAAATCGACAACATAATCCGAACACATACCTAAAATAAAATTAAGAAGTACAAAACATAATACTACAAATTTGTATCGGTATCGTCCTCCAGCTACAACTTCTCTCTTATCTTCCGCAACTGTGTAAGTGCGAAGTACAAATCTTAAGAAATATACTGCATTTAATATCGTACTAATTGCTAACGCTATCAATGTTGGCAACATTTTATTGACCGTCACTAAAGAGGCCTGTGAAAATAAAAGTTTTGATACAAAACCTGCCAAGGTAGGCATACCTACCATAGATAAAGAGGCGATTGTAAATGCAAATCCCGACAACTTATCTCTGTATGCCGCTCCTTTAAAATCAATATACTCTTGACTCTTTCCCGATGCATCTGCAAGTCCCGTCGCTGAAATAAAGAGCATAGACTTTGTCGCTGAGTGGGTGAGAATATGGAAAATAGCCGCAATCATTCCAGCCTCTGTTCCAAGACCGATTCCCATATAAATATATCCAATCTGAGCGACAGAGGAATAGGCAATCATTCTTCTCACATCTGTTTGTTTAATAGCGTTTACAGAACCCATAATCATTCCGATAATACCAAAAACAAATAAAACATTTAATACTTTACTTGATGTAATATATTGTATTCCAATCACGCGATAGAAAATTTTAATTAAAAGAAAAATATATCCTTTTGATACTAAACTAGAGAGTATTGCACTCGAAGTCGCTGTAGAATATCCATACGCTGATGGAAGCCAAGAGTGAAATGGATATAGCGCAGACTTGATTGCGAGACCAACTGAAATCAATCCTATAATGACAAGCAGTGGAACCGTATACTGTCCATGCTCAAAAATGCTTTGTACGGATTCCTTAATATCGGACATTAAAAGATGCCCTGTCAAATCATATAACATAGAAATTCCAATTAAAAATAAACCAGAACCAAGCAAACTCATAATCATATATTTTGTGGCCGCCAATGTCGTTCTACCTACATTTCGAATCATAATTAGACCACAAGCCGAGATTGTATTAATCTCAATAAATACATAGGCCGTAAATAAGTCATTTGTATAAATAAGTGCCAACAGAGAACTTAAGAGCAAATCAATCATAATAAAGTAGAGATTCATCTTACTCTCTTCTACGTCCTCAATGATATGATCCATTCCTCCGACAATACATAAAAACATAATGAGAGAGAAAAAAGATGCCATCAATGCTTCAAGCACTCCAGCTCGAATCTCATTTCCCCAAGGAGCTGGAAAATGTCCCATCCAAAACACAAAACTCTCGTCTGCCTTAATCAGATGGAATAATAAAGTGACAGAAGCAATAAATACGAATATAATGACACTTAAAGTAAGCCTTCTTGCCTTTTTTCCATCTAATATAGACGAAATAATTCCAGAAAACATAGATAGAATAATACAGGCGAAGGGAATATTTTGTATCCAATTAATCTCATGCATCACTCAATTCCCCTTCCTTTTCTCGCATACATCGAAATTTCGTCGATATCTAAAGAATGATATCTTCTATAAAGCCGAATTGTCAAAGCTAACATAAGTGCAGTAACACTGACAGAAACTACAATTCCAGTTAGGACAAGTCCACTTGGAACTGGGTTAATATATGCATCTACGCTCTGCACTCCATTTACTACAATTGGAGCTTTTCTTCCCTCGATATATCCTTTTGCCGCCAAAAATAAATACACGGCAGTATCCATAATATTTAATCCAATAATCTTTTTAATCATATTTCTGTGAAGCAATAGCGTTGTAAATCCAATTCCAAATAAAATGACTGCCGCTATTTCATTATAGTGATTTAATAAATAATATCCCATTTTAGAATCCTCCTTTTCTAAAGAGAACATAAAAGGCGTACATTGTGCAAGCTACCACCATTCCAACACAGATATTAAGCGGCAAAATAAGTCCGCTGCTTATAATGGCTCCTACCTTTCCAAGAGGAATATGACTCTCAATATGGTTTGCTCCTGTGAAGAAGGAATAGCTTTTCGCTAGACAATAAAAGGTCAACGCACAAAATGTAACTGTCTTAAACGTCTTTTGTGTAAAAAACCTCTCTGTCTTTTTAAAACCAAACGCATTAAGATAGAGAATAAGACCAGCGCCGATTACGGCTCCCCCTGAAAATCCTCCACCTGGAGATAAATGTCCATTTAATATAATATAAATTCCAAAAATCATCAAAAATGGAACAAGGAAACAGGCAACTTTTTGTAAAATTAAATCGTTTTTCGGCTCATACAGACGGTCATTCATCTGTGCATCAATTCTAGCCTTCTCTGCTTTACTATTTTTCTTTGCATCATCTACATCAATTCGAAGTAAAATCAAAACACAACAAGCTGCAATAAATAATACATTGGACTCTCCAAATGTATCAAATGCACGATAATCTAAAATCATACCTGTTACAATATTAACCGCACCTGTCTCTTGAAGTCCATTCTCAATATAACGCTCCACTACCTCATTGCTCGCAGGATTTTTCGCTTCTCCAATCGATGGTAAGTAAAATACCGTCATAAGCAGCATTGCAATTAATATAACACAGATGACAATGGATAAAACTCCATAGATGCGATTATACCAACGAAACTCTTTTTTTCCTCTTGACAAGGTGTGATCAATCATAGGGTCTGGCTTTCGGAATTCTTTTTTAGGAACAGACTGAAAAGAATCTTCCTTTTCCTCTTTCATTTCAACCTCTCCGAGGAACGGATCAATCTCTCCGTTCATCCACTGATGAAAGCGATACCGTTTTGTATTTTTATAATTTTTATTGATCTTGCTCATCTTTTTCTTCCTCCACAATCGCTCTAATCTTCTTTAATGTGACAAAAAATAGCACACTCGTAACACCAGCTCCCACTGCGGCCTCTGTGATTGCTAAGTCAGGAGACTCAAGCAAAATCCATATAATCGACATAATCAAACTATATGCCATAAAAATAATAATCGAAGTTAATAAATTTTTCGTGAAGCTTACTGAGATTGCACATACAATCAAAAAAAGAAGTAAAATCCATTGTAATACTGTCATTTTTTCTTCACCTCACAATTCTCCTCCAAATTCTCATTTGTCGTAACTTCAAGTCGACTAATCAAATGGCTTGATACCGGACTTGCTAACCACAAAAAGAAAATAATAAATCCTAATTTTAAAGTCGCAAAAGAAAATCCAGATATTATCATTAACCCAACGAAAACAATTAAAATACCAAGTGTATCTCCCATTGCTGCCGCATGCATTCTATTTAAAACATAATTGAAGTGGTATACACCATAAATTCCAATTCCCAAAATGAGAAGTCCAGCCAATATACATATAGCTGCAATAATAAATTTACTCCATCCTAGAATCTGTATCATTTTTTTCCTCCTTCAACTGTTTTTGCTTTTTCTCGTTATATACACCCATATACACTTTTGTCAATACAATAACCGCCAAAAAACTAATCATCGCATAAATAAGACATACATCTAATAGATAACTCTCTTCCATATATATCGCTAAAATCGCAATAATAATAATTGTCATAGTACCTATCATATTTATAGCGACAATACGATCTGCAATCTTTGGACCGATTACAGCTCTTATAAAGCATAGGAAAATAAAAATACATAATATAAATATAGTACCAATAAACAAAAACTGATACGCATTTTCCAGCATTTTTTCCTCCTCCTTTCCTTACTCTGCTTCTAATTTCTCTAGTAATCTCACGAAAATAGAATGGTCTAAGTCTTCCGCTAAGTCTTTATCAAGACAGTGTACCGTATACTCATCCCCCTCTAATGTGACAGTAATTGTTCCTGGTGTCAATGTAATAGAATTTGCCAATAATGCCTTAGCTAAGTTTGTCTTTAAATGTACCTGAATTGTTACAATCTGTGGCTCAACTTCCATTTTTTCAGATAAAATCAAGTGAATAACATGGATATTTGCCTTAATAATCTCATTTAATAAACTCAGTACATAATAAATCGCCAACGGGGTTTTTTTAATCATTTTTATTTCTTTTTGCAAACTATGATCCATAAATTTACAAATAAATAAGAAAATTACCGCTGAGATAATAAGACCTATTATGACAATTTCTGCTGTGATTTTTGCATTTAAAATAATCCATAAAACAAAAAACACAAAAAACATTTCTTTCTCCTCCTTCCTATACTCACATATGTATACTATATTAAAATCTTTCTCATTTGTCTTTCTATGGTTTTTACCCATAATTTTTGACAAACTCCCCCTATTTTCATTTATCAAGTTGCATTATATCACCTTTATAGGGCAATGAAAAGTTTTTTTTACCGTTTTTGGGGATTCACAAGGCACGAAAAATATTGTATACTGTAACAGATAATATAAAATTTTAACATATAAACAAGATAGATTTAAAAAATACAAGGAGATAAAAATGAGACGAGCAATAACCAGTTTTCTTATATTAGTTTTATTAATAACTGCAATACCCCCTTCTTTTTCTTATGCAAAGAATAGTGAAAAAGCTACTGATAAGACAGAAAAAAAATCAACTACTAAGAAAGAAAGTAGCAAAGAAAAGACAGAACAATCTACAAAATCTACGAAAGAATCTAAAAAAACAGAAACAAAAAAAGAAACCACAAAGGAAGCCACGAAGGAATCTAAAAAAGAGGAAGCCACAAAAGAATCTACGAAGGAATCTAAAAAAGAGGAGACCACAAAAGAATCTACGAAGGAATCTAAAAAAGAGGAGACCACAAAAGAATCTACACAAAAAGCTACAGAGGAAACGACCTCTTCCGATGAAGAGACTAGCACAAAAGAAGTAACAAAGGCTACAACTTCCCCTACTCATACCGTTATAACAGATGAGTCCATCAAAACTCCAAAAGTAACTGCCTCCGCCGCTATTATAATGGAAGCAAAGACAGGAGCTATTTTATACGAAAAGGATTCTAATGAAAAACATTATCCTGCGAGCATCACAAAGATTTTAACGACTTTAGTTGCTTTGGAGAATGCAGATTTAGATGATAAAATCAAGTTTAAGAGAAAAGTATTAGATGCTGTGGAACAAGATAGTTCTCGTATCGGTGTAGAGTCTAAAGAAGTAATTTCACTAAGAAATTGCCTCTATGCAGTAATGCTTGCGTCTGCTAATGACGTTTCTGCAGGTGTCGCAGATACTATTGGGGGCAGTGTAAAGAATTTTGCTAAGATGATGAATGAAAGAGCAAAAGAACTTGGATGTGAAAATTCTAATTTTGTAAACCCTCATGGACTTCACAATAAAAATCACTATACAACAGCATATGATATGGCTTTAATCACTCAAGCTGCTATTCAAAATGAAGACTTTTGCAAGATTTCCTCTACCTTGACTCATATTATTCCAAAGACAAAGAAAACAGTGGAAAAACGCTATTTATACAATCACGATAAAATGCTTCAAGATACAGAATTCCATTATGACGGAATCGAGTATGGAAAGACTGGATACACAAAAAAAGCCGGAAACACTCTAGTATCTGTGGCAAAGAGAGGAAACTTAGAGCTTATCTGTGTCGTTTTAAAATCAAATGGATATAAGAATGCTTATAAAGACACAAAAAAATTATTTGACTATGGTTTTGACAATTATCATCTTATTACTCCTTTAGAAGATTTTCCTCTAAGTGAGAAATTGGTACATACAAAGTATTTCCAAAGTGTATCCGTAGAAGATATGAAGAAGTTAAATCCAAGCATAGACATGAATTATCAAGTTGTTTTACCTCAATCCATTAATGTGGAGGATTTATCCTATAAATTCTATATTTCTCCTAACGATACTACAGGGCTTATTGGTAATTTAGATATTTTAAGTGACGGAGTACAATTAACTAGACTTCCTATTTCTTATGAGCCTCCTTTGGATAAAATTAAGATAGAGCGACAACCTGAGATTATTCATGTTACCAACGATGATTCTGTCCCAGTTCGAATTATAAAAAGGGCATTAGCTCATAAAAATTTATTAACCTTTTTGATTGTATCTTGTTTTATCGTTATTATTATGATTGTAGGTGTTCGCAGTATTGTAAGCAGCGGACAAAGAAAAAAGAGAAAATTAAAAAAATAAGTATTTTTTCTCCCGTAAGATATACTGCCATATATTTAAGCCAAACATATAATAAATATAAAAAGGATGTTAGATAATAGACTATTCTAACATCCTTTTTTGATATAAATTAAGGAACTAAAATTTTTATCTCTTTTGGCAAAATTGATATTTCAATCGGAAGTCCCTCTTTTAATAATTCTCCATCATAGTCAATCGCCACATCTTGTGTATCTCCAACTAGCGATACTTTTAAATTTTTTGTCTGAAAATATTGTACTGCTGGATGATTTACATACTCTCCTTGCATAAAGTTTAACAAAAATGTGGAAACTTCTAAAAATTCTAATTTTCTTAAAACAACGACATCAAGTACCCCGTCTGACACAGATGCGAGAGGTGCGGCGTCTTTATATCCACCGACACTATTCGAATTCATGACAAGGAAAAGCATAATATTTTCTTCTTGTGTATATTCTTCGGACTCGAATTTTAACGTAAGCGTATTGAAAATCTGATTTGGCAAATCTTTCGCACCTTCTATATAATATGCAAATTTTCCCATCACTGCCTTTTTATCTTTTGGCACCTTATAGGCAACATCCGTTAATAAGCCACCTGCAATTACATTAATAAAATACTCATTATTTACCTTTCCGACATCCACTTCCTGATATTTAAAATTCTTTATCATATCACAAAATGCTTTTGGAGTCTGTGGAAGTCCCATAGAACTTGCAAAATCATTTACCGTTCCCGCCGATATAATAGCAAGAGGAATTTTTGAACCGCTAATAACTAACCCGTTAATTACCTCATTTAACGTTCCGTCACCTCCTACAGATACGACGAAATCATACTCTCCCTCTTTTAACTGTGCTGCTCTATTTTTAGCATCATCTTGTTGTTTTGTAAAAAATACATCAATTGTATTTGCTATCTCATTCACTACTAGCCGACCACAAATTGACCGGATCGTTTCTTTAATATTTTGTTTTCCTGAAGATGGATTAATAATAAACAGTCCTCTCATCTTCTGCTTCACATCCCTTCATATAAAAACTTCATTATTTAAAACGCTTTCATTACATCTATAAATTACCAAATTTAGCCTCTATTATATATGAATGATTTCTATTTTACAAGACAGTCTCCTTATTTTCTTACATTTTTCTTATAATGTCCAAAGAATTTTTCTATATAATTTACGATGTTTTATAGTCAATATCTTTTTATCTTAGTCGATAAAAAACTATTTTAATCTCCAAAAAAAGTATAAAAATTAAATTGATTTTTATACTATTATTTTTTATACTTATTATATTCTCAACCATAACCAACTAATTCGCCTGCGAGAACAGGCAACCGTAAATGAAAGTGAGGACATTTATGAAAAATTTATTTGACCCAGATAATATGCTTTTTCAGACTCTATCGCGTTTAGCAGACCTAGTAATGCTTAATATTATTTTTTTAATTTGTTGTATTCCAGTGATTACAATTGGGGCATCTATCACTGCTATGTATAAGGTCACTCTCCAAATGGCCTATAAAGAAGATGGCTATATTATTCGTGATTTTCTTAAATCATTTAAGAAAAATTTTATACAGGCAACCATTATATGGATGATTGTCCTCTTCTTTGGAGTGCTTCTTTTCTTTAATTTTAAAATAATTTTACAAGTGAAAACTGCCATATTTACAGTTATTTTAGTGCTTACTGGAACAATCACTTTCCTCTATGCCATAACTGTCATTTATGTTTTTCCACTTTTAGCTAGATTTAATAATACGATTTTTAAGACAATACGTAATGCCTTTTTTATGTCTATCGCAAACTTCTTGCCTTATTCTCTTCTTATGTTGGCATTTCCAATTGTTTTATTTTCGTTGAGCTGTATAAACGCAGATATATTTTGGTGGGCTATTTTTGTTTGTATCTTATTTGGCTTTTCTGGAATTGCATTAATTAATTCCTACTTATTTAAAAGAATTTTTAAGAAATATCATTTATCTCCAAATACAGAAACAATATAAGGGGGAATTTTATGAAACAGGAACCTTCTTTTCAACTAAAAGAAATCCGCCCTCACGGCACAAAGGCATTTCCCTGTGCCATTTATCAAACCCGTGCGCTAGAAAAAGGAACTTTAGTGAAGCATCACTGGCATGATGAAGTTGAAATTCTATATTTTGCCGATGGGGATTTTCGCTTAGATATTAATATGGAATCTTTTTTTATCCATTCACAATGTCTCTATTTTATTAATCCTGGAGAAATCCATAGCATTATAACAGAAAAAGACGGAAGCTTTGGAGAAGATGCCGTTGTTTTTCATCCAAATATTTTAAGCTTTGAATCTTATGACGCAACGCAGACTGAGCTTCTTCAGCCACTTCAAAACGGGAATCTTCTTTTTCCTCGCTGTATTTTTCCAGAACATCCTGCTTTTGGGCCAATTTTGGAGACTTTTGCCGATATTATTCACGCCTTTGGACATCATCTTCTTGGAAATAATCCTCCTAAGGATGGGGCTATTACAAATGACTTAATTACTCAGCTTTATACAAAATCATCTCTGCTTCGTATTTTAGCCATTTTATCATCCTATCATCTTTTTACATCTACAAAAAAACATCCCGACAAAAAAGTAGAAGATGTAAAAACTGTAGTCGCCTACATAAAAGAAAATTTTAATGAAAAAATTTATGTAAAAGATTTAGCCAATATTATTAATGTAAACGAGCAATATTTTTGTCGTTTCTTTAAAAAAGTAATCGGACGCTCCCCGATGGAGTACGTAAATGAATACCGAATCAAACAGGCGATTTATTTTTTAGAAAACTCAGATTTACCTATTATGGATATTTGTCTGGAATGTGGCTATAATAATACAGGAAACTTCCTTCGGGAATTTAAAAAATATACTAATACAACTCCCCTTCAATATCGAAAACTTTTTTTATCAAAGCTTAACTAATTATTAACTTCCCCATAAAAAAAGAGAGAAATCCCCTCAAAATATGAAGTAAGATTTCTCTCTTTTTTTCATTGAAACAATTTTAAAATATATCTTTATTTTTTATAAAGTACGAAGGCCTCATAAGGTTTTAATGTTATTGTTCCTTTATAAGTATTCTCTAAGTTAGAAATGAGAAAGTCTGCATTTTCAAATTCCTCTGGAATATTGAACTCTACTTCTTTCTCTGTGAAGCTACATACAACAAGCAATTTCTCATTTTCAAGGCTTCTTGTATATACATATAATTCTTCGCTATCTTCCATTAATAAGTCATATTTTCCATATACAATAATAGGATTTTCTTTTCTGAGTGAGATAAGTTTCTGATAATAATGGAATACAGAATTTGGATCTTCAAGCTCTGCCTTCGCATTAATTTCTTTATAATTAGGATTTACTTTAATCCAAGGAGTACCTGTTGTAAATCCAGCGTTCTCACTGTCATCCCACTGCACAGGAGTTCTCGCATTATCACGGCTCTTATTGATAATACATGGCCAAAATAGTTCATGGGAAACTGTACCGCTCTCGCACCATTCTTCATAAGCATGGATACTCTCGATATCTCTAAAATCAGCTGGGCTCTCAAATGGATAGTTTGTCATACCAAGCTCCTCGCCCTGATAAATATAAGGAGTTCCCTGCATCATATGAAGGCAAGTTGCAAGCATTTTAGCGGAAACTTCACGATACTCTGGTCTATCATCTCCAAATCTAGATACTGCTCTTGGCTGGTCATGATTATCCCAGAAAAGACTATTCCAAGCTTTTCCATATAATTCTGTCTGCCAACGGCTCATAATTTTTTTGAGTGTTGTAAGAGGAACTTTCTCATCTGTCCATTTTGCGTATTTTCCATCACATTCTACATGCTCAAATTGGAATACCATATTTAATTCGCCACTATCTTCACCGGCATATAATTTTGCCTGCTCTGTTGTAACACCAGCAGTCTCGCCGACTGTCATAATATCGTATTTAGAGAGAACCTTCTCATTCATTTCTTTTAAATAATCATGAACATGTGGTCCGTGGATACAGTAAGGAGCGAAATCTCCATAAAAATCTGTCACTACACCGTCAGGCATCTCTTCTGTCTTAGAAATCATACTGATAACATCCATACGGAATCCATCAATTCCCTTTTCACACCACCAAGTCATCATATCAAATACTTCTTTTCTGACAACTGGATTATCCCAGTTTAAGTCTGGCTGTTTTTTGGAGAATAAATGTAAGTAGTACATTTTTGTCTCTTCATCGTACTGCCATGCGGAGCCTCCAAAACAAGCTCCCCAGTTATTTGGAGCACTTCCGTCTTCTTTTGGCTCTCTCCAAATATAATAATCTCTATATGGATTATCTGTTGACTTTCTACTTTCCATAAACCATCTATGCTCGTCAGATGTATGATTTACTACTAAGTCCATAACGATGCGAATTCCTCTTTTATGAGCTTGTGAAAGCATCTCATCAAAATCTTCCATTGTTCCAAACTCATCCATAATATCTTGATAATCGCTAATATCATAACCATTATCATCGTTAGGGGATTTATAAACTGGAGAAAGCCAAATAACGTCGATACCTAACTCTTTTAGATAATCTAATTTACTTGTAATACCTCTTAAATCTCCAACTCCATTTCCTGTGCTATCCTTAAAACTTCTAGGATAAATCTGATATACAACCGCTTCTTTCCACCATGTTTTCTTCATAAAATACTACCTTCCCTTCTAAAATTTTTATATAGTTTTATAAAGAGTAAATTTACATCTCTAAAATTAATACTTGATATCCATGCATCATAATTGTATTATCTTTTTCATTTATATCTTTATAATTATTGATTAAAACGTTTTTATAAGCATGAGGTAGAACAACTTCTTGCTCTTCTCTCTGATAGTTACCAATAACAAGCAACGTCTTATCTGCTTTTCTATAATAAGCCATTAAATTATGCTGTTCCTCAAAAACTGGCTCTAATTTTCCGTATACAACTGTCTCTTTGTATTCTTCATTTTTTCTAAGAGCAATCAATTCTTTGTAAAAACTTCTTACTGAATCAGGGTCATCCATCTGAGATGCTACGTTAATCTCAGTATAATTTGAATTAACCGCAAGCCATGGAGTTCCTTGTGTAAATCCAGCGTTCTCGCTGTCGTTCCACTGCATTGGAGTTCTCGCATTATCACGGCTAAACTTTCCTATAACTTTTAGGGCTTCCTGCTCGGATAAACCTGCGTCAAGACAAACTTGATATTGGTCAATAGTAGAAATATCATCTACCTCGTCAATAGAAGTAAATTTAACATTTTCCATTCCTAATTCCTGTCCCTGATAAATGAAAGGAATACCGCGAAGCATCATATTTAATGCTGCAAGCATTTTTTTACTTGTTGGGCAGCAGTCATTTTCTGGAATATAGTGACTAACTCCTCTAGGCTCATCGTGATTTTCGATAATATTAGATAACATACCGATATCGCCAACTTTTCTTTGTGCCTCAAAGCAACATCTCTTATAATCATCTGGTGTGATTTGCTTTGCATCATACCATCCCTTATCACTTGAACCAAAGATAGTCTCATTAAAATCGAACATACTAGAGAAATATCCATTGTCACCGATGAAATCTGGCACTTCCTCTGGCTTTTCATTAAATACCTCTCCGACAGAAAATGCATCATATTTCTTGAACGTGCGGTCTCTCATCTCGCCTAAAAATTCTCCGATTCCCTCCGCCTCTTTTAACATTTGGTCAATACTTGCAAGTCCGTCTGCTCTGTCAACTTCATAATCTTTAAATGGAAGTTTCTTCTTGATATTGATAATTGCATCAATACGGAATCCTCCAAGTCCTTTATCCAACCACCAGTTAATATTTTTATAAACTTCTTCACGTACTTCTGGATTCTCCCAGTTTAAGTCAGGCTGTTTTTTGTGGAAAACATGCAAATACTGTTTATCTGTTCCAGGTAAGTCCTCCCAGACAGGTCCTCCAAAATAAGAGCGCCAGTTGCAAGCAGGCTCTTCTGAGTTTTTATCTCTTAGATAGAAAAATTTTCCGTATTTTCCATCTGGGTCTTCACATGCTTTTTTAAACCATTCATGCTCGTCAGAACAGTGATTGACAACTAAGTCCATCAAAATATACATATCTCTTTTTTTCGCCTCTGCGATTAAGTTATCCATATCTTCCATCGTTCCAAAACGAGGGTCGATATCATAATAATCTGAGATATCGTATCCCTGGTCTGCCAAAGGAGAGCGATAACATGGAGAAAGCCATATAATATCAACTCCTAAATCCTTTAAGTAATCTAATTTACTAATAATTCCTGGAATATCACCGATTCCATCTCCGTTCGAATCATAAAAACTTTTTGGATAAATTTGATACGCTACCTTATCATGCCACCATTTTCTCTGCATTATTTTACCTCCTATCATACTTTCGTTTATAATCGCTCGCTGTATAAGCGTATTATTCATTTCTAAGTTATGAGTTTATTATAGAAAAAAAATTGGAGACTGTCTTACACTTCTATGATTAAAAACTACGATATTTTGACTTTTTTTTGAAATTTTTATAAAAAAACCCGTTTAAAAAAAACAAAAATGGGATACCAGCAAAATCCGGCATCCCATTAAAAGTAAGGATTACTTAATGAAAACTGAATCAATTATTATGTACAGTAAAACCTGCAAAATAGGGATATCCATTTATTATTTAATTGCACCGTCAACCATACCTTGAATAATCTGTTTCTGTGCAAAGATGAATAGGATAATAATTGGAATCATTGCCAAAAATGCTGCTGACAAAATTAAATCCCACTGTTTTACGAAGGAACCTACGAAACTACTTACCGCAACTGGCAATGTCTTAATATTACCATTTAAACCTAACATCAAGGATGGAAGTAGGTAGTCATTCCAAATCCAAATACCATTTAAAATTAATACTGTAACCTGTACTGGTCTTAGAAGAGGGAAAATAATTCTAAAGAAAGTTCCCTCTGGAGAACAACCATCAATCCAAGCTGCCTCCTCAAGCTCATAAGGAACACCTTTTACAAATCCATGTAAGATGAATACGGACATGGAACCACCAAATCCTAAGTATGCAAAAATGATTCCCTTATAACTTTGTAACATATTAATTCCAAGGAATCCTGATAACTCTCTAAATGTTGAAAGCAAAGGAAGCATAACTACCTGGAAAGGAATAACCATGGCAGATACGAATAACATAAAAATGAAATTAGACCATTTTGTCTTGTTACGAACTAAAACCCATGCCGCCATACTAGAGCATACGGTCAATAAAATCAAAGAAACTGCTGTAATAAATAAGGAGCTAAAGAAAGAATTCCAATAATTAAAGCTCTGGTTATTAATTACGTTTGTCATATTTGTAAAGAACTGTCCCCAATTCTTTGGCAAGGAAATAGGACTGATAACGATATCTGCACTTGTCTTTGCTGAGTTAAGTACTACTAATAAGAAAGGAGCCAACATAACGATTGTAATAATAATTGCCACAATCTCTGCTATTAATGTTCTTGTTTTTTCCGCTTTCATTACATCTCAACCTCCTTCTTCTTACTGATAGATACTTGTGTTAAAGAAACAATTGCTAAAATGATAAAGAATACAACCGCCTTTGTCTGACCAAGTGCATACTGGTTTTTACCAATCGCTGTATTATAGATATTCAATGCTAAAAACTCTGTAGACTGTACAATCTTTCCGCCTAACTGTCTACTAGGAGCACCATTTGTAATTGCTAAGTTCAAGTCGAACTGTTTAAATGAGTTAACTAATGTCAAGAAAATACATACTGTAAATGTATTTGCAATCATAGGCATCTTAATCTTAAATAATGTTGTTAAATTATCTGCACCGTCAACACTTGACGCCTCTAATACATCTTTTGGAACACTCTGTAGACCAGTTACATAAATCATCATAATATAACCAGCGTACTGCCATGTACTTACAATCAAGATAGCCATTAAAGCTAAATTAGGGTTTGATAACATGGAGCTTCCTCCGAGTATACTAACCATTACCTTATTAAAGATGAACTGCCATACATAACCTAATACGATACCACCAATCAAGTTTGGTACGAAGAACGCTGCTCTATAGAAATTCTTTCCCTTTACTTTTGATGTACATAAAAGTGCAAGACAAAATGCTACAAAATTTACAAGAATCATATTAATAACAGTAAAGATAAATGTTACAACAAAAGAATATACATAATCTTGTGTTTTGAACATTTTAATATAGTTTCCAAGACCTACAAAATGCTCAAATTTTACACCATTCCAGTCTGTCATGGAATAGAAAATACCACATGCAAATGGAATTAAAACTGTCACGGCAAACGTAAATACCAATGGAAGTAAAAATAATATATTGATAATCATTCTGTGATTTTTAGTTGGCAAAAAATAGATGCCCACAATCAATACGATAACACCAATAATTAAAATACTACCTCTCATTGGATTACCGCTTCTTGTAAAATCTAAGAATAATGCAAAACATACTGCTGCAAGTCCAGCGACAATGCCAATAAGAGATATTGTCTTTTTACCAGCTCCATCCATGATTTTATTCCTCCTTTTTCTCTTCTTTCATCTGTCTTTTCAGAAAAGATGAGCGGTTTTTGTAAGCCGCTCATCTTTTTATTAGTCTTAGTCTAGTCTCTAATTAGTCTTAATTAATTAGAAGCGATATAATCTGCAACTGCTGTCTTCATGCTATTAACGAAAGCAGCTTTGTCTAAATCACCTTTTGCGTATAACTCAAATACAGCACCTGTTGCGTTCTGAGCAATACCTTCTTTTTGATATAACCAATCCCAAGCATATGTATCGCCAGACTGGATATATGGAAGCATACTAGCTGCTAAAGGAGTAGATGGTTTAAGCTCACAAGATTTATAAGGAGATACCATACCACACTGATTTACGACACAATCTTTACCTTCATCTGTCATAGCAAAATCTTTGAAGAATGCTTTACAAGCATCAATCTTATCACTATCTTTATAAATTCCCCAGTAAGAAGGAGCATCAACAAGGATACCAGGAGTATCTGTTGTTGACATAGCGTTTGGAGCTAAGCCACATGCGAATGTTGCATTATAATCTGGAAGAGAAGGATCAATCCAGTTACCCTGTGTAATAAATGCAGCTTTTCCCTGTGCCCATAATGCTAACTGGTCATCATATGTACCGGAAATTAAGATATTAGGATCTGCATATTTAAATAATAAACCAATCCAATCAGCAAACTCACTCATACGAGCCTCATCGATTTCACCAGAATTTACCTGATCAATATATTTTGTGTCTCCACGTTTTACGCCCTGTGCGTAATAAGTAGCCATCATATGATTACCTGTAGACCAGTACATCTGTCCAGACTCTGCTGCTACAGAACAAACAGCCTGAATTCCTAACTCATCTTTCATGCTGTCAATTTTTGCGAAAGCTTCTTCATAAGCCTTAATATTTGTCAACTTAGCAGGATCAACTCCAGCTTTGTCTAAGACATCTTTATTATAAGCTAAACCAATTCCTTCTACTGCAAATGGGAATCCGTAAACTTTTCCGTCCTCTCCCTTAAATGCGTAATCTGTGTCAGAAATCCACTCTTCTCCGTCCAATGGCTCTAACCAGTCTTTAAAAGATTGATAAGAATCTGGTGCAAATACAAAAATATCTGGCATATTTCCTGCTGCATAGTAGTTCTTTAACTGACCATTGATATCTACTCCTCCGCCGAGAGACTCAATGATAACTTCTTGTCCGGTCTTTTCTTTGTACTTCTCAGCATACGCCTTTAACTGGGAATCAATCTCGATTTTTCCATTTACGAGACGAATTGCACCTTTTCCTCCTTTTGCGTCTCCAGAATTTCCAGCATCACTGCTGCCAGAATTTGTGCCTTGGCCACCGCATCCCATCAAAGATGTTGCGATTAAGGAGCCTGCTAATAATGTTGCTAATACTTTCTTTTTCAAAATGCTCACCTCTTAAAAAATTTGTTTGTTAATAGTTACTTTGTACCTGTGACATTAATTTTAACAGAAAAAACACATTTTATATAACAATTTAACAACTTTTGTTTATAAAAAATAAACTTATTGGGCAATATATATTATTTTTTATAGAGAGCTATAAAAATCGAAAAAAAATATGTACCAATTTCACATATATTGATACATATTTTTATAAAAATCCTATTGTTCCATATTATATCTTCTTATACTCTCGTCCTCTCTCTCAACAAATTGCTCTGGAGTTATCTCTCCTTTTGCTAAAAGTGGAAGAGATTCTTCTATCACTTCTTCTTGTAAGATAGAATTCCATTTCATCTGATAACTTGGAATTAAAGTCGGTTCATTTACAATCGCCCTTGCATAATCTCCCTTGACATCCTCTCTATCTAATGTCATCGCTAAAAAAATTTCTCTTTGCTTTTTTCGCTCTGATATTCGAAATTTTATAAATTCTATTGCTCCCTGCTTTACCTCATCACTATATGTATTAATAATAGACCAAGAATACACTGAGAAAACACTTCTATTTTCCGGAAAAGTAGAAAAAGCTACTTTATCATAAATCTTCTCATCTAATTGCTGAATCTCCCAATATCCATTGGCAAGCATCGCCGTTTTTCCGTCACAAAAATTTTTATGGGCCACATCAAAATCATTGTGAAGAGCATCCTCTGTCGTGTACTGAAAAATTTTCTTTAATGTTTTCGCTATTCTAAGTCCTGTCTCATTATTATAAGAAGCTGGGAGAAGTTCTTCCATAAATTCCTTTCCTCCCTTCACATTTAAAGCCTCTGAAGTGGCTATTAACATAGCACTCCAACCCGTTCCTCCTGTGTGAAGAGATAGCGGAATAATGTCATTTTCTTTTAATTTATCGCATACTTTCCAAAAATCTTCCCATGTCGTTGGAAACTCTTTTATCCCTGCTTTCTTAAATAATTCTTTATTCCAAAAGAAACCGGCGCAACTAAACATCTCATTTTCTACTGGACAGGCGTATATTTTTCCATCTTTTTCTCTGGCATTTTCTAAAATTTGTGTTCCAAGCATATCCTTTAGCTCTTCGTCCCCCTCTATATAGGGCGACAAATCCGTTAATCTCCCGTCCTCCACCATCATCTCATAAAAAGAAGGTATAATCTGAGCATCAAAAATAATCGCTGGGAGTTTATCCATTACGTTCATTTTTTTTAAATTCGTTCTATATTCTTCTTCCGTCTCCATAACCCAGGTTACATCTATATAATATTTATCCTTATATATCTCATTAAACTTTTTGACTAATTTTTCCTCGTCTTTTTCACCAGTTTCTAGATTCACACGAAAAATAACTGGAATAGAAATAACCGTATCTTTTTTTTCCTCCTTCACCTCGTTCTTTTCACAAGAACTTAATACATAGCAAAAACATATACCCACCAAAACCATTAATAATTTTTTTCTACTTTTCATACTCCAATCCACCCCTTGGAATCTTTATTGTAAACCGTGTTCCCTGAGACACTGGCTCACATAATAATTTTGCCTCTTCACCGTATTTTAACCTCAACCTCGTCATAATATTTACAATACCGTATCCATGTTCTTTGCTTTTCACCACACTCTCCATCTGCGTCACTTCTGTATTGTTCAAGGAGCATATTTTCCCTGCGATATCCCATTCGATTGGTTTTCCATTATTATAAACATCAAATACTAAAAAATCTTTATACCATTTCACTCGAATTTTTATAATTCCACCCTCAAATAATTCACAAAATCCATATTTAATCGCATTCTCCACAAGAGGCTGCAATATCATTTTTAAAACCTTGACGTTATTTTCATCAATCTCGCACTCAATCTCGTAGTCAAATAAACTCTGGTTTCTTATCTTTTGGATTTCCATATAGCTTCTTACATTATCAATTTCATCCTTTACGCAAATCACATCACTGCCTTTACTTAAAGTTACTCTTAAGTACTTTGACAATGCCTGTATCATCTTCATCGTCATAGGATCTTTATTAATTCTAGCTAACATATAAATCGTATCCAATGTATTATACAGAAAATGAGGATTAATCTGATTAATCAATGTATTTAACTCACTTTTCCTTAATTGTTTTTCCTGTTTTTTCATCTCGATCAGTTGATTTTCTAATCTCTCGAGCAGTTCATTATATACATCACCAATTTTATCCAACTCTGTATTTGTCCGAGTGAATTTTGTCTTCGTAAAATCTATTCCATCAAATTGAATCATAGCTGTACTAATTTCTTGAATAGGCTTTGTAAATCGCTCTGCAAAATAAATACTCAAAAAAATAACAAATACTACCATCCCTATATAAATAAGAAGTAATAGACCTAATACTCTCACAATTGCCTCTAAAAATACTGAATTTGGAACATATGTAAATACGAGAAAACCTGTCTCTTCTTGCCTATATGCAAAGGCTTTTCCCGCCCCTATTTTTTCATCTTTCAAATGACCGTCATTTGTTTTCTCAATTTTATCTCGAATCTTTTTGCAAATTTCTCCATATTTTTTCTCAGCATCATCATCTATATTAGAAAGACAGAGCGTGCCGTTTTCATCTAAAACTCCGACTACGACATCTTTACTATCTTCTTTCACTTCATTTATAATTTGATTTAAAAAACCACCTTCCATTTTAAAAAACATCATGCCAGGCTCATGGGAATAATTCATATTTCTTATATATCTTCCGACAAAAAGGCCCATCTGTTCTTTTCCAAATATCGTGTCTTCTCTCCAAAACCACCTCGTTCTCGAATAATCTCCCCGCAAAATATTTACGAACTCGCTGTTTTTAAATTCACGATAATCAATATGATAATAAGATTTCGTATAAATATTTTTCTTATTATCAATATACATATAATTAGACATCTTAGCTAAATTTATATAGGCAAGCTGCTTACGAAGCGATGTTTTTTCCGTCACAGTCAATGTTTGATTTGTAAGGCTTTTTTGTATTTCTTTCATATTAATGCATTCTTCCATCGCCTTATCCGTCTTTAAAAAAAGCGAATCTATCTCAATTCCCATCTTTTCATTGACAAATGTATATTTTTCAACTACATTTTCATCGATGGACTGTCTCATAAAAACACTGACAACAATAATAGTTAGCAACATCAGCACTGTCAAAACGGATAATGTATATTTTAAATATCTTCTTCGTATATTATTGGATTGTATCCATTTTTGTATTTTGGTCATACCTCATATTCCTTTTTATATTCACTTGGGGACATTCCTGTATAACTTTTAAAAAGATAAGAAAAATAAGATGGATTAGAAATTCCTACTTTCTCACATATCATTGCCATACTATCATTTCCCTTTTGAATTAATTTTTTTGCTTTTTCCATTCTCTGTTTTAATAAATATTTTTTAAAGGTCATATGAAAAGTATTTTTAAATACTCGCCCAAAATAGACTGGATTTAAATAAATTTGTTCAGCCACCGAAATAATCGATAAATTCTCATCATCTAAATGTTCTTCAATATAGGCAACTGCCACAGACATATATTCGCTAAAATATTTCGTCTCATTTTTCTCAGAACATTTTATTCTCTCTTCAATTGCCGTACATAATATTTTATAGCATACATCCACTGCCTTTGTTGCATTTAAATTTTGTAGATTTGAATAATAGCTTTGAAAAATTTGTTCTATCTCATCTGTCATTCCATATGATTCCCTTAAACTAAATTCTACCTGAAGCATGGCTTTATGTAAATACTTACATTGCATCGCCTCGTCATCTGGCAAGTCATAAATAAATTGGATAAAAGCTTTTTTTAACTCCTCTTTATTATTCTTTCTGATAGCATTCAAAATGAGAACTTCCTCCTCCAAAGAATGATGTTTCTTATCCTCTTTCATTTCTTTTGATACATTAAATGCACTTGCACCCGATATGCTTGCTAAGTCAAAAAAACTAATTGCTTCCTCATAAGCCTTTTTCATTCCCTCAATATTTTCATATACATTGGACACTGCGGCGATGATTGGACAGTCATTTTCTTTATTCAATTCATTTAAAATAACACGAGCTGTCTTAACAACCCCACAATCTTTTGTTCTTATTAAGTAAATTTGATGTTTATCTGATGTCTCAAACTCCCAACAGCAATAGTTTTCTCTTATTTTTTCTCCCAATAATTGGAGAGTTGAAAATTTCTGTGTCTCATATCCAAGAGAATTAATAATCTTATAAGAAATGTCTAAATCTACACAGATTGCCAAGAATAAATCGTCTTTCTCAATAAAATTAGGTATTGCTTTAAATACTTCTTCTGCTTTATCATACGAAATACTATTTTGTACATATTTTTGAATGATGACCTGCAAAAAGTTCATAGAATCATCTTGAATTAAATTTTGTAACTGCTCTTTTTGAATTTTATTTTGCATTCCCTCTTTGCATTTTTCATAGGCAGATTGCATTGTCTCATAAAGTTTCTCATCCTCGATTGGCTTTAATAAATAAGAAAACGCACCAAGTTCACAGGCTTTTTGTGCGTACTCAAAATCTCGATATGCACTTAAAACAATAAATAAGCATGGAATATTTCTTTTTTGAATTTCCTCCATCACCATTAAGCCTGTTATTTGTTTCATTCGAATATCAGTCAGTACTACATGGGGTCGTGTTTGCTCGATTACCTCAATAGCCTCCTCTCCAGATTTTGCTGTTCCCACAACAAAAAAGCCCATCTCACTCCACTCATATGTCTCTAATAGACCTTGCAATAAAATTGGCTCATCATCCACAATAACTAGTTTCAAAAGTTTCATTCTGTTTTTCCCTTCTTTGTATAATCTAACTTATGAGAAGCTACGAAATGGATTTAAGCAGTAAGCGAATATGCCCGCTCTCGCAGGCATCGTATCCATCTCTATACAATGATATAATTTCACTTATATCATTGTATCATAGTTTTCATAAAATTTTTATCAAGTATTATACTCTTTGCCCAAAAAATTATACTTAATCTCCTTATTTATTGATTATTTTATACGTCAATTCAAAAAAATTTACTATTTTTTAACTATTTAAAAAATAATTTTTTTCTTGAATTTAAAAAAAATACTATATTCATACCATTTTTTGTTGTAAACTTATAGGAGAATAATTATCTTTAATGGAAGAAATTTTTAATTTTAATATAAATTATAGAAGAAATATTTTATATCAAATAAGAGAAGATTCACTGCTGACAAATAAACTGCCACAAAAATGATATTGGCATTTTGAAAAGATTTTTAAAATAAACAGGAGGAATATATAAAAAATGGAAAAATTTACGAATGAATTTTTCAACAACCTTCTTTCCAATGCAACCAGTATTAACGAAGCGATTCAAATTATGAGAAAAATTCAAGATGAAATTGAGGAAAATGAGGGGAGAGAAAAAGCAGAACAATTTGGTGAGAAATTTAATGCCTTTATTTTGAGAAATTGGAACGCATCAACAAAACCAAGCCAAATAGAACATACTCAAGTAATAAAATCAGATAGTCAACATATATTAAATATTCCAGATTCTACTAGCTTCCCTTCTAAACAAATCACAAAAGAAGTTCCTAAGAAAAAGAAGCTAGCGTATTTCTCTACTAATTTATCTGAGAAATCAAATATCAATTTAAATGACTACTCTGAGCTTCTCTCTCACCAATACGGAGAGATGGACGTAGCAGAACTTTTTGGAATACTCTATAAAGATAAAATGCACTTCGTTCCAGAAAAAAAAGTATATTATATATTTGATGGGAAAAAATGGATTCCCGACATAGAACATATCAAGGTAAAAACTTATGCGAAAGACTTCATAAAATCTGTTCTTTCCTATATATTAGAAAATCAAAAAGAGAATACCGAAGATATTTTTTATTATAACTCCTATCTAGGATGGAAAAAGAGGGCGAGTCTAATAGAAGATTGTAAAACTGTTTATCCAATTTCTATTCAGGATTTTGATGCTTCCACTCATTTATTTAACTGTCAAAATGGTACATTGCGATTGGATACAAATAAATTTTATGAACATAACCCAGCAGACCTCCTCTCACAAATATCCAATGTAGAGTATAGAGAAAATGCAAGCTGTGAGAAATGGGAAAAATTTATTTTTGAAATTATGGATGGTGATTCCACCTGCATCGAGTTTCTCCAAATGATTTGTGGTCTTTTTTTGACCTCCTACACAGACGAGGATTGTTTTTTTCTATTTTACGGCGTCGGTGGAAGAAATGGAAAAAGTACTCTCTGTGATACCCTTCTTTATCTTATGGGAGATTACGCAAAGACAGCTAAATCATCTAGCATCACTAAAAAAACTGGAAATAATCTGACAGGACCAAATGAAGATCTTGCAAGACTTCGAGGATGCCGACTTTTATCTATTGCTAGTTCCGACGAAGAACTAAATCTTGATGCAACTCTCATAAAGAGTTTAAGTAAACATGATACCATTACTGCACGATTTCCTTATCAAGATAGCTTTAAGTATCATCCAGAATTTAAAATTATTATTTCAACTAACTATCTGCCTCGAATTAATGACAGTAGAATTTTTGCCTCAAATAATATGATTCTTCTTCCTTTCCCAGTGCATTTTCCACTCGGAGATGAAGATCCATCTTTAAAAGAATTTTTCTGTCAACCAGAAAATCTAAGTGGTATTTTCAACTGGTGTCTTGAGGGGTTAGAAAAATATATGACTTTACGCCATACTTCTTCTCAGGGATTAAAGTATTATCTTCCTAAAAAAGTAAAGGAGCGAATAGAGGAATGTAAGCAGGAACAAGATTTTTCTCTAGTGGCTACATTTATTAAGAAAAATTTAGTAAAAAATGAAGATGAAACGATTTCTGCAAAAGAGGTTTTTCGTTCTTATTCAAAATGGTGTAGAGAAAAAGATTATGCAAGATGTAATTATAGAAATTTTATTAAGGAGCTGAGAAAACAAAAGACATTGACTAGAAGAAGTGAGGGATTTGTTATTTTGGGGTATACTTGTACTCAGCAAGAAAATATTAATTCTACTGAAAACTGATAGAATATAACTTATATAATTCTTAATAAATAATTGAAAATCTAAAAAATGAATTTCTAAGAAACGCGAATGAAAATGGGGTACCTTCTTTTTAAACACGCTACGTTTCTAAATTTTAACCGCACGCTTATTTATGCTGCTCCCGCGAACTCGCTTCGCTCAGACAGCGCTCCCGCAGCAAAGCTAGTGCAGTTAAAATCTTTAGAAGCCTCGCTATCGTTTAAAAAGAAGGTACCCCATTTTTTTCGCTGTCTTATGATATCCATTTTGATTATATTATTTTTGTCTGATGTAGATAATGTAGAAAGTTTTTTAAATTAGTTTTAAAAGCTATTATTTTGATGTAGATAATGTAGAAGATTTTTTAAATTAGTTTTAAAAGCTATTGTTTTGATGTAGATAGTGTAGAAAATTTTTTAAATTAATTTTAAAAGTTATTGTTTTGATGTAGATAATGTAGAAGATTTTTTAAATTAGTTTTAAAAGCTATTGTTTTGATGTAGATAATGTAGCAGATTTTTTAAATTAATTTTAAAAATGGCCTTTTTGGAGGCTATAAATGTAGCAAATGTAGTAAAAAATGAAAATAAAAATTAAGATGTAGATAATGTAGATAAAAATAAAAATTAATTTTAAAAACTTCCTACATTTGCTACATTTCAAAGTATATTTTTATTTTTTGCTACATCTTCTACATAAGTTATCCACATTATCCACAATTTCCACATTTTGTGTATTTCCGTTTTTTTCTTCTTTACGATAAGTTATCCACACTATCCACATTATCCACAATCCATTTTTTCCTATATTTTTCTATTTTTTTCCTTTTTTCTAAAGTTATCCACATTATCCACACTATCCACAATTTTGTAATGTAGTAAATGTAGCAACTTTTTTAAATTATTTTTATAATGTAGTAAATGTAGCAAGTTTTTAAAATTAATTTTTATTTTTTGCTACACTTACTACATTTTATTTTTCATCTTCATTTTTTGCTACATTTACTACACTAGTTATCCACATTATCCACAGTTTCCACATTTTTATTGATGTAGGAAATGTAGCAACTTTTTTAAATTATTTTTATGATGTAGCAAATGTAGTAAGTTTTTAAAATTAATTTTTATTTTTTGCTACACTTACTACATTTTATTTTTTATCTTCATTTTTTGCTACATTTGCTACACTAGTTATCCACATTATCCACAATTTCCACATTTTTTCCCCTTTTTAAGCCGTTTTTCTGCCCTTTTTTTCATGAAATTTGATGTAGATAATGTAGTAACTTTTTTAAATTAATTTTAAAATGTAGTAAATGTAGGAAGTTTTTAAAATTAATTTTTATTTTTTACTACATTTACTACATTTTATTTTTTATTTTTATTTTTTACTACATCTTCTACATTTCATTTTTTACTACATCTTCTACATTACAGATTGAATTTAAAAAAATATATTTTCAAAAAAAAGAAATAGCCCTATTAATAGACGAGCTATTAATAGAGCTATTGAAAAGTTTGATATAGGTATTATAGGAATCTTGGTTTCTCCATACAATTATCCTTTGAATATACAGCAGAAAAAAATTATCTTTCTTTTTACAACGATAGCAAGGCTTCCAGAAATTTTAACTGCGCTAGCTCTGCTGCGGGAGCGCTGTTTGAGCGAAGCGAGTTCGCGGGAGCAGCATAAATAAGCGCGCAGTTAAAATCTGGAAACGCAGCGTGTTGAAAAAAGAAAGATAATTTTTTCTGCGTCTGTTTATTCTCTGGTTATTGTCTGTTTATTATCCATTTATTTATTCACTTAACAGAGACTTTCATAGAAAAATTATTCTACTTTCATCATACGATATCCGACACCAATATGTGTCTGTATATACTGTGAAGAATCCTGTTCTGATTCTAATTTTTTTCGAAGTGTCGCCATAAATACACGAAGAGAAGCGATATCATTTTCCCAGCTTCTTCCCCAAATATTTTGTGTAATAAAAGTATGAGTCAATACTTTTCCCACATTTCTAGAGAGTAGACAAAGTAGCTTATACTCAATCGGTGTCAAGTGCAGCTCTTTCTCATCCATATAAGCACACCCACTTGCATAGTCTACTCTAAGCTTTCCATTCACAAAAACGGAGCTAGCACTCATCATTTGTGCACTCATAAAAGATAGTCGGCGCTGAGTTACTCGAAGTCTTGCCAATAATTCCTCCACCGAAAAAGGTTTTGTTAAATAATCATCTGCTCCCGCATCTAATGCCTCAATTTTATCCGTGTCTTCGCTTCTAGCACTTATTACAATAATCGGCAAATTAGACCATGAGCGAATCTTTTTAATAATTTGTACGCCATCTATATCTGGCAATCCCAAATCTAATAAAACAATATCTGGATTATGAGAAGTCGCTTCTAATATAGCAGTCTCTCCATTTACTGCCACCAAATATCGATAATCATTTGTTTTTAATGTTGTTGTAATTAAATTACGCACTGGAGGGTCGTCCTCCACAACTAAAATCAAAGGTTTATTCACGCAATTCTACCTCCCCAATATGTAATGTAAATATAAAAATAGCTCCTTTAGGCTGATTATCTGACACAGAAATTATGCCACCATGAGCCGTAATAATTGATTTGCATAGTGAAAGTCCTAATCCAAGACTTCTGCGACTATCTGCCACTTTATTGGCTCCACTATAAAACATATCAAAAATACGAAGCTTTTGTTCATCTGGTATTCCAGGACCATTATCGCTGATAGATACCTCGACCCACTTTCCTTTCTTTTCTGTGTGAATTTCTATCAGAGAGCCCGCCGGCGTATATTTTATCGCATTGTCAATTAGATTAATCATAACTTGAACAATTAATTTTGCGTCCATTTGTACGAGAAGCAAATCTTCTGAGCTGCTGACACGAATTATATGCTCCTTACTTTTTCGGTTTACATGGCGCAGGGCTTCTGTAATTACTTCATCCATAAGCTCTATCGATTGATTAAGGCGAATCTGCCCTTCCTCAATCCTAGTAATGGCTAATAAGTTTTCAACAAGATTAATCAGCCACATAGAATCATCGTAAATATCTGTAAATGTCTGTAGCCTAATTATATCATCCATTTTTTGATAATTTGACAGTAAATTGCTTGCATTTCCTGAGATAGATGTAAGAGGAGTTCGCAAATCATGAGAAATAGCACGAAGCAGATTTGCCCTAAGCTGCTCATTTTTTGCTAAAATTGCAGCCTCTTCTTTTTCTCTCGCATTTTTGATATTTTCTAATGCAAGAGCGCACTCGCCAATAATCGACATTAACACACTATTTTCAAAAGGATCTAAAGGAAGTTCCCCTATCGAAATACCAATCACTCCATGCACATGATGATTCACTCGAATCGCAAGATAAAAACATTTTGCAGTGGATAAAGTATCTGTAGTTGCTCCTGCATATTTGTTATTTCGAAAAACCCAAGTTGCAACTGCCTTTTCACTCTCGGAAATTAAGTCATATTGATTTTCCTCGTTCACATAATATACACTTGGATTTGACAAACTATGTTCTTCTGATAAATAAATAACTAAATCTCTTTTTAATAATTTGGTTAGCTGCTGTGCAGCTGCATTGATAATAGACTGTTCATCTTTTTCTTTTTGAAGAAGACGATTTGTCTCAAATAAAATTTTTGTTCGAAATGCAGAACGAGCGGATTGCTTTGCATTTTCTTTTAGTTTATTGACAAGTGAGCCTGTCAAAAGTGCCACCATAAACATAATAGTAAAAGTTACTATATAATCTGTATCTTTAAAATGAAAGGTAAAGCGCGGAATAGTAAAGAAGAAATTAAATATCATTACACTCACAAAGGAGGCGACAAATCCCCAAAGTCGATTTGTTGTAATAACGCAAGTGACTAAAACACCAAAAATATAGACAGCTATAATATTCGCCTCTGTAAAACCAAGCGTATAAAATAAATATCCGACTAAAGTAGCCACTAATAGGACAAGTAGACTCTTTCCGATATCACGAATTGACATATTATCTGATAAAATCGCTATATCTTTTCGTTTTTGATAGTGATTATCTGCATTGATATCTGGAATTACATGGATATCTAAATTGGGAGCAATTTGAATTAAGCGCTCTGTCAAATTTGGTTTACTAAATATCCCTTTTCGCATTACCGTGCTTCGTCCAATTACAATTTTAGATACACCCGAAAGCCTCGCAAACTCCGCAATTTGGTAAGGAACATCATCTCCATAGCTTGTCTCTATTGTGGCACCAAGCTGTCTGGCAAGCCTCATATTTTCTCTCAGTCTCTTTTTATCTTCCTCACACATCATTTTCGTGTCCGGCGTTTCTACAAATAGCGCTGTATAACTTCCTCGAAATGCTTTTGCCATTCTCGCCGCCGTTCGAATGATTTTTGCATTAGACGGGGAGGAAGATAGACATACTAAGATATGTTCATCTGTATGATAAATATTTTGTTTTTGAATTTTTTCCTTCTCTATCCGTATATTCACCCTATCTGCACAGCATCGAAGAGCAAGTTCTCGAAGGGCAGTCAAATTTTCTTTTTTAAAAGAAGTAATGTCTTCGCATATTTTTTTATTTTTCCAGTTGACATCTATAGATTCTAGTCGATTTAATAATTCTTCAGGCTCTATGTCTACAAGTTCCACCTGATCTGCCAAGTCAAAAATAGAGTCTGGAATTCGCTCTAAAACTATTTTTCCAGTTATCGATGCAACGATATCATTTAAACTTTCAATCTCCCAGACATTAACCGTAGTGTAGACATCAATTCCAGAATTTAATAATTCTCTCACATCTTGATAGCGTTTTGTGTGGCGGACTCCCTTTACATTTGTATGTGCAAGTTCGTCTACTAAAATAAGCTGTGGTTTTCTTTTTAACGCAATATCAACATCAAATTCTCCAAAAAGTTCTCCCTCAAACGGAACTTGCCTTAATGGGAGTGGCTCTATTCCACTCATTAAATCTATAGTCTGTGGACAGGCATAAGAATTTATATACCCAATCACTACATCTATTCCCCGTTCTTTTGCCCGATGCGCTGCTTTTAGCATAGCGTAAGTTTTTCCCACCCCATCTGCATAACCAAAAAATATTTTTAATTTTCCACGATGCTCACTACCTATCTCTTCCTTTAATATTTGTGGCGAATCGGCAGAAATCTTTTTTGATATTTCCATTTTCTTTTCTCTTCCTGCATTTTCCCTAAGAGCTTATCTTTTCAAACTTTTTGACATATTCGTTTTTTTACAAATACTTTATAAAGCTCTTAACTAGTGGACATTTTTTATTTTCTAACCATAATACATTTTGTAAAATATCGCTCTTTGATATCGGCTCGATTACTAATCCGTTTTTTCTCTCCGTTATCAAATCACGATTTAACAAAACTTTTCTCTTATGATATTCCAAATCCGAAAAATTATCAACATCACCAGACAAAAATATCATGTCTAATTTCTGTACAGAAAGCTCCCTCACTAATTCTTCGCTTGTTCCACTAAAGAGACTAATGGAGACATCTGGATATTTTCTAGAATATTTATCTAATACTTCCGAAATTTCCTCTGCAATTTGTGGATTAGAAAATCCGATTCTCAAACTATTTTTTGTTGATTTATTTTTTAATTTTTTTACTTGATTATTTTTTTCTAAAAAACAACCCCATTTTCTCACAATAAAATAACCAAAGATGAATTCTGCTGCTACTATTATAAGTAGAAAGAAGTCTCGCATATTCCCACCCCCATACAATCTCTCTCTTTTATCCTACCGTTATTTTTCCCTGTGGAAATTTTATATTTTTCTTTTTCGGACCAGATAAAGCTGCAAAAATTAATGTCAATCCTCCGACACGACCAAAAAACATCAATATAATTAAAATAAGCCTAGAAGCCATGCCAAGATACGGTGTGATTCCTAAAGTTAAACCGACTGTTCCCACCGCTGACGCAGTCTCAAAAAGGCATAAAAGTATTGGCAGTTCTTCTATTATACTGATAAATATCCCTCCAAAAATAAATAAGATTATATACATAAGAAAAATTGTAACTGCATTTTTCACCACATTATTTTCAATACGCCGTCCAAAAAAATGTGCATCTTCTTCTTGAGAAAATATTGCGATTACTGTTGCTATTAATACTGCAATCGTAGTAGTTTTCATTCCGCCCGCAGTGGATCCTGGAGAACCTCCAATCAACATCAACATAATCATAAACAATAATCCAGCTTCACTCATATCTGTTAAGTTTGCTGTATTAAATCCCGCCGTTCTCGGTGTTACTGCCTGAAAAATCGAGTTTAATACTCTCTCTTTTACTGGAAAAGCTGTAAATTCATGTAAATAAAAACAAACTGCTGGAACGAAAATTAAGATGGCTGTTGTGCAGAGAATAACCTTGCTCTGCATTCTATATTTTCGAAAATGATGTTTGTTTGTCCAAATATCTTCCCATGTTAAAAATCCAATTCCTCCGATTATAATTAAGAGCATAATTACGATATTAATGATTGGCTCACCTGAATATAAGGTAAGAGATGAAAACTTTTCTTTCACTCCCATTAAATCAAAACCCGCATTACAAAAAGCAGAAATAGAGTGAAATAATGCCATCCAAATCCCTTTTATTCCAAAATCACGGCAAAATACTGGAAGCATAAATATAGCTCCTAATAATTCTAAGCCCAGCATTATTTTTATAACTCTTCCTGTTAATCGAACAATGCCTCCTACGTTTTGGGCTGAAATTGCTTCTTTCATCGTATTACGCTGTGCCAGAGAAATTTTTCGCCCAGCAATTAGGGAAAATGCGAGTGCCACTGTAAT
>JBJEOA010000037.1:0-10995 GCA_051880475.1 Lachnospiraceae bacterium
GGCTTTTTTTGATAATTTCTTTTCCGCCATATTAAATTTCCTCCTCATCGTCATCGTCTAACATATCCCCGGATGCTGCAACTGGTTTTCTAATTTGAAGCATTTTAATATTGTAGAAAATAATTGCGAAGAATCCACCTACAATTGCTGCTCCAATTAAGTTTACACCCATACAAGCTGCTAAAGTAAATCCAAAGAAAAATGTTAATAAATCTGCTGCTTTTGTCACAACCTGTTTTAATAAGATTGCAACACCGACTGCTGGAAGAAGACTTCCTACTGTAAATAATGTTTTCATTGCAATTCCGTCCATTGGAAGATAATTTTTAATAACATCTACCATATTAGCTCCCATTTTTGTAATGATAAAAGTAGGAATAAAACTGCAAAGTAAATGAGAAATCCATGGTAATCCCATATCTACTAAATAAAGCTTCTTGAAATCACCTTTTTCTACAGCCTTCCATCCCATATGCTGCCAAACAAGGTTAACTGTGGCTGTTCCATAAAATAAAACAGTTCCTAATGTACCTACTGCTGAACCAAGTGCTGTTGCCATCTGTGCTGCCTGCGCAGATCCTGGATCTAATCCTAAACCTTTAATTGCTACAATGGATAATGGAATACCGATATAACTAATTGCACGTACATCTGCGGATACTGTTCCACCTGGTGTAACAAGTGCAATATATACAACCTGAATTGCTGCTCCCACGATGATACCTGTCTGGATATCTCCCATAATTGCTCCGACAATAAGTCCCGCAACAAGCGGACGACCTAATGTATAGTTTCCAATTACTGTTCCACCCATACCTGGCATACTGGCAAGACATGCAAATAGACCAAATAATATTGCTTGAATTACGCTAATTTCCATCTGTCTTTCTCCTATTCTGTTTTCTTGCTTTTGTATTATTTTACTATGAAAGTTCTGGCAAATGGGCGAGCAAGGACAAGTTTATTTGACCTTGACTGCACATTTGACAGACTAAACCGTTTAGAATCCAAACTGTCCTCTAAATTTAGGCCATGTTCCAATAGATTCTTCTTTTAATAATGCAAATTCTACTTCATATCCAGCTTTTGTCATATCCTCAATTGCCTGTGCTTCTTCCTGTGTGATAGACTGATTATTTCCTAATTTTTTTGCTCCTGGTCTGTCATTGCAAGGTCCAATAATCACTTTATCAATTCCTGGTTTAAATCCCTGATCTACAAGAATTTTTTTCATGTCGATTGGATTTTTTGTAATTAAGAAATATTTATCTTTGCTAGCTAATACTTTCTCACATTTTGCCTGGAATTGTTCCATAGTCCAAACAAATGTTTTCTTTCCACTTGCACTCTTATATGCTGCTTTTAATACTGGGTTGCTTGCTGCTGCATCATTTACTGCAATTAAACCGTCACATGGATACTCAAGTGCCCATCTTGTACATGTTTGTCCGTGAATCATACGGTCATCTACTCTAATAAAAGAAACTGACATAATTTTACCCTCCTAATTTTTAAATATCATCCTCATCGGCCTGTGTCTCTAACACAAGTTCTTTTACTGTCTGTCTTGCCTCTGTTATGATTGTGGAAATAATCATATCCATTTCCATATCCTCATCATCCTTTAGCAACACACCATTTAATGCCATCGGTAAATTCATTCCTCCAAGCACCTTTGTCTTAGCCAAGAGATTTTTCTCTCCTAGTACATTCATCGCCATCGTAAGAGGAGAACCACCAATAATATCACCCATCAATATTACTTCGTCTTCTGATGTAATATTTTCAGTTAATTTCTTGAAATTCTCAGAAAATGCATCTCCACTCATGCCATCTTCTAGGCTTGTACTTAAGATATCTTCTCTCTCGCTTCCAGCTAACATAGTTAATGCACTATGTAGCCCAGGAGCAAAGGTTCCGTGGCTAACCAAAATCAAATATCTCATAATTTCCTCTCCTTTCTTTGTTGTTTTTTATGTACTTATTATAAAAAAAAAACTCATTTTCAATAATTGTCTTCTGTCATCGTTTTGAACAATCTTTTGTCACTAAAACTAGATTTCTTATGACAATTGTCATAAGAATATATTACATATCTATTAAATCTTTATAAAAAATAGACTCAAGTTTAATTCACTTGAGCCTATCTTTTAGTTATTTAATTCATTGTTAATATCTCTTTGTAATATAAGTAATGAAGTATCTTTATTTTTATTTTCCTGTATAATTTCTCTGATTCCATCATTAAGCTTCACATCTATAATATCTCTTTTTTTATAATTTATCTGCGTTCTCGCATTTTCCATAATATTATGAATCATTTTTACATTTATCTGGCTGTCATCTCTCATGTCTGCGTTCAATAATTCCATCGCTTCTTCTGAGTTAGTGACATCTCTCCTGACAGAAGCACCAGCGTGATACTTAAAAATTTTCATCTGAATTTCTTTATCATATGTAAATAATTTTAAAAGTTCCCACGCTAAATCTTCTTTCTTTGTTCTCGCATTAATTCCCATTAAGACAGTCTGAAGCTCTGATACATTTTGCCCATTCGGTCCTTTTGGAAGTGTGATGCAGTCCCAATCAAAATCCGAATACTTCTTGATGCTCCATGGATACGGCTTATAAGCTCGATAATCTGATAAAAGCACAGTCTTAAATGCCACTTTTCCCATATCAAAATCACTCGCTGTCACCTGATATCCCTTATTTAAATTTGATAATTCTTGTAGGAATGAAACTGCTTGAAAAACATTTTTACTATTCAACTGACATTTTGTCATAGACTCATTAAATAATTGTACATCATTCGTCAAGAATGCCTCCTGCCAAGTATAATTATAAACACCAAACTGGTCTAATAATCCATTTTCATCTACATCCCTTGTAACCTTTTTACAAATGCGATAAAAATCATCCCAAGTCCAATCTTCTTCTGGTACAGATATTCCATTTTTTTCCAATAACGTTTTGTTTACAAACATCATATTTGGAACACATTCAAATGGAAGCGCGTACTGTATTCCTTGTAATTTTCCAAAATCATAGGCGGCACTATAAAAATTTTTTTCATCAAAATCTTTATCCTCTTTCATTAAATGACTCAAATCCATCAATGCTCCCACGGAAGCAAAGGTAGTAAAATCATCTGACAAAACTAAAAATACATCTGGAGCATTTCCCCTTACAAGAGCGGAAGATAACCATTCTGAATATTCACTGCTCAAAATTCCACTCTTATATTCTACCTTTACCCCTTTATTTTCTCGCTCAAACTTATCAATCACATCTTCTATCAATTGGTAGGAAGAGCTATTTGGCACATTCCAAGCATTTCCCACAAAAACTCCAAGAGTAATGGTATCTTTCCTATATTCATGGTAATAAATTATGCTTATTAGTATAATAGCTATTGCAATTCCCAAAAATAAGAATAAATTTATTTTCTTTTTTATTTTTTCTATCATTTTAAAACGTTGATTTTACTCCTCTCATTCCTCGATTTTTTTGTTAATCGCTCCTGTCTGCACAGCCCAAATTGCTAATTGAGTTCGGTCTCTAAGTCCAAGTTTTCTCAAGATAGAGCTTAAATAATTCCGAACAGACCCGTCAGAGAGACATAGTTTTGCTGCAATTTCTTTATTTGAGAGTCCTCTTCCGATTTGCTTAATTACCTTCCACTCAGAATTTGAAATATCTTTTGACAAATCTGGCTCTACTGAGATTGCAAAATTACTCTGTGCCATTTGAGAAAAAAACTTTAATACTTTAGAGGCAATATCAGGATTAATCATGGCATTTCCTTTATAAACTTTATAAATAGCATCCTTTAATTCATCCATGGAAATTCCCTTTAATAAATATCCGCTTGCCCCATACTTTAGGGCACTAAAAACATACTCATCATCATCGAACGTCGTCAAAATAATAATTTTAATATCTGGATAATTTTCTTTTAGAATTTTAGTGCACTGCACTCCATCCATCTCTGGCATCCGAATATCCATTAAAATGATATCTGGTCTTTCTCGCCTCACTGCCCTTATTACTTCTTTTCCATTTTCTACAGCGTCTGTGACTTGAAAATCGCTATGTGCATTCAATACAATTTCTAAACTTTGACGAATTAAATTTTGGTCATCTGCTATTAAAATTTTAATCATAATTTTCCCCCCATCGAATCGGTATTTTCGCTTTTACGGTAAATCCACAGCTTCCATCGTACTCTATCTCGCCTTTTAAAAGTGCAATTCTCTCTTGCATATGATGAAGTCCAAAGCCTTCTTTTATCTTTGTAGCCCCTATTCCATCATCCTTAATTATAATGTGAACAATACTGTATTCTCGCTCCATTGTAATCGTAATATTTTGAGCTTTTCCGTGGCGAATTGCATTCGTGACGCTCTCTTGGATAATTCGGTAAATTACATCCTCCTCATCCTCATTAAATTTTAATGTTTTTATATGATTGCTTAAAACAATATTGGCGTTTGTAGTCAATTTCGTCTCATCAATCATCTTTAAAATCGCCCCGAGCAATCCTCCCTGCTCTAATACATCTGGTCTTAGAGCATTGACAGAACGCCTCACTTCCTTCATCCCCTGTCTTGCAACATCGCTAATCACTTCAAGCTGCTGCTTTGTTATATCAGGGGCAATCGAAATAGTGGCAATACAGGCATCAATTCCCGCGATAATTCCCGTCAGCGTATGTCCAAGGGTATCGTGAATCTCCCTCGCCAGACGATTTCTTTCTTTTGTCTGTGTCATAATAACCGTTTCTTTTGCGTATTTTTCCAATTCATCATTTGCATTTTGGAGCTTTTCATTCATATCACATAACGTCTCATTTAATAATTGAATATGCTCTCTCTCAAAGATTTCTTCTCGAAGAAGTAAGGTAATATATATAATAAACAAAATATAATTAGCAGAAGTTAAAATATTTTTTATGACAAGAATTCCATTTTGCACACTACTTTGGTAATAGGTCAAATATTCCTCAAAAGAAACCATATGTAAAAAATGTCCGCATACATTATAATCTAATATCAAAAATAAAATAACTGCCAATAATATCGTCGCTATCTTTGATTCATTTTCCTTTAATTCCGTAATCAGCGATACTACAACAAGAAGGATAATTCCATTATAGCTAAAATTAATATAATAAATAATCATTGCAGTGAGTGCCAATTCCAATAAAACAATACCGGCAACTTGCTCTTGCATATATTTCCTAGTCCTTAGCTTCATAACTAAAAACAAAATACCACAACAAAGAAATGTGACAATTGGAATCCTCTCTGGGATAGAAGGCAATGCACTAAATTGCTCTAAAAAACTTCTCGCATTATAGGAATCTGCTATTTTTATTGTCGTTATATAAAGTATCATAGAGATGGAAAATATTATAATTAAATTTAAATATTTCATCATAAAAAATACAGTTTCTCTCGTTTTTACCCAATTCATTTTATCTTCCTCTATCATAGCTGCCTGTCTTTTATTATTGCCATCCGTCCACACCGTACTCCATAACATTATCTTTCGTAATAAGAACTACGGGAACAATGACATTTTTTTCGTATTCTTTTCCCTCCAACATATAGTATAACTGCTCCACCGCAATTTGTCCAATTTTAGTTGGAAATTGTGCTGAGGTTGCAAGCATAATTTTTTCTTTTATCATGGACTTCGCCTCTGGAGCTCCGTCCACTCCAATGACATCCACCTGTTTTAACATTTCATTTTCCTCTAGCGCAGCCATCGCTCCAAGTGCACTCGGGTCATTTAGAGTAAATACTGTGTCAAACTCTATTCCTTTTTCAATTACTTTTTGCATCGCTGGCATTGCGTACTCTAGCTGTCCTTTGCATTGCTCCCTCGCCACAATCTTATATTTTGGATACTTCTCTAATGTATCAATAAATCCATTCATTCTATCTACACCTGATTTCGTTGTGGAATGTTCTAATAAAACAATATTAGCTTCCTTTTTTTGTTCCATTAAATAATTCGCACATTGAACACCGGCCTCATAATTATCCGATATAACACTGCAATCTACTAAATCTTGGTCATAAAAACCCGTATCTACATTGATGATTTTGATTCCCTTCTCTCTCGCCTTTTGAATTGCTGGAAGAATCGCTTCGTAGTCCACTGGAGCGACAAAAATTGCCTCCACCCCTTCCGAAATCAAATCATAAATTTGCTCCGATTGCCTCTTGGCATTTAATTCTGGATCTCTTGTAATAAGATAATCGCCGTTTGCCTCCACAACTGCCCTAATCTCGTCATTTACGACACTATAAAACGGGTTATTCATTGTCATATACGAGGCTCCAAATTTATGAGCATTTTCTCTTTGTGCGATACTAAAATCCTCGACGCCAAATAAAAAGAAAAAGACAATGGATATCAGTATAACTCCGCCCAAGCACAAAATAATTTTTCCAATATGAATATATTTATTTATTATTGCCATTTTTATTTCCTCATTTTCTTCCCTATAAAAATATCCTATTATATCCTAAAAGTTCCTGTCAAGTGTAGAATCAAATTTGACTTTTATTTATTATAAAAAATAAAAAACTTTTTACCAATTATCTTTTGTCATTAAAAAAAACAGATAAAACATGATAAATGTCACGTTTTATCTGCTATATTTTATCTGTTTTAATCATCTTTTTTGGTCCACCATCGGAATCGTCAAATCATCCGTGCTAATTTCATACCCTCTTTGAATTTTTTTAATCAACGACTGAATAATATCTGTCGTTTTATCCGAGGGCTTCACTACAGGGACAGAACGTTCAGACGAATAATACGTATATTTTCTTGTATTTAAACCGTTGGCAATGACATAACCTGTATTCCATTTCTTTTTCTTGCTAAAAGAAAGTTGGTCTCGGATTAATATTTTTAGCTGCTCTTCGCTTAAATTCGTCTCAATATTTTTTTCGATAGATTCTAAAACAGAGGAATAATGAAATACTATCCAAGGAGAAAATATTTTTTTAAAAATTCCCTCTAATACATACTGCTGATTTTTACTCCTTTGTACTGTTCCGTCTTCGATATTATCGATTTCTTTCCAGTACGCCAAAGCTTCCTCTCCACTCATATGATTAATTCCTTTTCTAAAATAATATCTCTTATCAGATGTTCCAAAAGCGTAGTCAGATTTTACCGCAATCATGCCAAAATTATCGATAATATTCGCAATTCCATTTAAATTAAACTTCACAAAATAATTAATATTCGTATGATAAAGTTCTTCCACTGCCTCTGTCAAATAATCCAAATTTACAGCATTTGCCACGCTTAATAAATCTGATTTATTTCCTGTCTGCCTTCCAAGAGATACATAATACTTATCGGGTATTGTCACCGCTAACATCTGCCTTGTCTGCGGATGCGCCGTTATTAAAATATGAGTGGTACTCATCGTATTTGTCGTAATCTTTTTTTGTTCCTCTATTCCAACTAAAAGTATATTAAAAAAGCTTTCCTCAATATCCGCTTCTTTTTTTGATTCAATCTCATACTCTAATGTCACTGTTCCAAGTACTTTTGTATTTTCCCCAAAAGATTTGTAAACTTTACTAATCAGTGGGCGAATTCCTTCATTGAAGAGAATGGCATCTACTTTTTTATTATATAAAGCTCCAATCTGGTCTTCAAATCCCAAATACTTCTTTACTTTAATTGACTGTCCATATTCCTTTTTTAAAATATCTGCTGCCTCTTTAAACAGCTTAGAATCTATCTTTTCTTGAATCCCAAATTTATACTTCTTTGCATCTGAAATATCTTCTGCCTTGTCATCTGCCCGAACAATAATCGACATCTTTACTTGCTGCTTATTTACATTTGTAATCGACTTTATAATATTGTCCGTATTTTTTACCTCAGTTGTCAAAAAAAGGAAAATTGGACATAAAACAACTGCTGCTATCATTCCCTTTTTACACATCTGCTCTGTGAATTGGGTCAATAATACAGTAAAAGCGATGAGACAACATATAATCCCAAAAAGTACAACAAAATGAGTTGGAAAAATCCCAAGTCTCACCACAGACATAATACAAGATATTAATAAAATCCAGAGCAAAATGGAAAGTATCATACCTGGTATATGTACATAGAACTGTATTTCTTTCATATTATCTGATTGATTCCTTCCCACTCTTTTGCTCTTTTGGGATTGCATATTTATAGTGACACCTCACTTTTACTTTCTATTTTCTTCTATACTAGCTGCTCTGCTTTCATTACATTAATAACAGCATCCACATATTGTTTGCAAAGTTCATCCGTCTTAGCTTCCACCATAACACGGACAACTGGCTCTGTACCACTTGGTCTTACTAAAATTCTTCCGTCTTCTCCAAGTTCTTCTTCTACCTGTGCGATAGAAGCTTTTACTGCCCCATTTTCCAATGCTGTTTTTTTGTCTTTTACTCTAACATTTACTAAAAGCTGTGGAAAAATCTGTACTTTACTAGCAAGCTCAGCAAGCGGTGTTTTTGTCTCAATCACTGCCTCCATCACCATAAGAGAAGTCAAAATTCCATCTCCTGTCTCTGCATACTGACTAAAAATGATATGACCTGACTGCTCTCCGCCGAGACTATATCCATTCTGATTCATATTCTCATGAACATATTTATCGCCAACCGCTGTCTTTTCGTAGCGAATTCCGATTTTATCAAATGCTTTATAAAGTCCGATATTAGACATAACGGTAGTGACAACAGTATTACCTTCGAGTTTTCCTTGCTCCTTCATGAAACGACCGCAGACATATAAAATCAAATCTCCATCTACGACATTGCCATTGCCGTCTACAGCGATACAGCGGTCTGCATCTCCGTCATAAGCAAAACCTATATCTAATCCTTTCTCTTTTACAAATGCCTGTAATTTTTCAATATGAGTGGAACCGCAATCTGTGTTAATATTCATACCGTCTGGCTCATTATTAATAACATAAGTTTTTGCTCCAAGTGCGTTAAAGACAGATTTTGCAATTGCAAAGGCACTTCCGTTAGAACAATCTAAACCAATTCTGAAGTTTTTAAAGGAGCGAGTTGCGATTGAAATTAAGTATCCGATATAGCGATTTCTTCCAGCGGAGTAATCAATAGCACAGCCAATTTTATCCTCTGTCATAAGAGGAACTTCTTCCTCAAACACTCCGTCAATATACGCCTCAATTTTGTTCTCTACCTCAGCCTCCATTTTCTGTCCAAATCTATTTAATACTTTAATACCATTATCATAATAAGGGTTATGGCTCGCTGAAATCATAATACCACAGTCAAAATCCTCTGTTCTCACTACATAAGATACACTAGGAGTTGTCGTTACATGCAATAAGTAGGCATCTGCACCTGATGCTGTAAGTCCTGCTACTAAAGCATACTCAAACATATAGCTACTTCTTCTTGTATCTTTTCCAATGACAATCCTTGCCTTATGGTCATCTTTTCCATAATACCAGCCAAGAAAACGTCCTACTTTAAACGCATGTTCTACTGTTAATACTTCATTTGCTTTTCCTCTAAAACCATCTGTTCCAAAATATTTTCCCATTATTATTTACCTCGAATCCTTCTTATTAAATTCCATATCTGCGAAAAAAATCCCGCAAATTTTTATAAGTTTACGGTAAAACCATTCATCTGTTTATTTTACTCTATTTTTTCTCAAAACACAATATTGTTTTTGCAAAAATCTTCTTTGCCTTCTATATTATTATATGATATGATAATTTTATATGTAAAAAATATCTATATAAATTTTATTTTAGAAAGGAATAGAGACAAATACTTACTATAAAATTTCCCCTTAAGCGATGAAAAAACAAGCTTACTTGTCTCTTTAGGTGAACATTTATGAATGATAAAGTAGTAAAAAGAAAAACTGTGCTAGACATTCTCTTAGCTTTTTATCACAAAAATGAATTCATAGCCTGTCTTTGTTATTTCACAGCCTATACTATAATGTTTTGTCTTATCTGTCTAGTGGCATTCCAGTCTTTCTATAAGAATGGATTATCTTTTCTTTGGAATCCCGATGGATTGACGCAACATTATAATGCTCTTGCCTACTTTGGAGAATATTTACGGACAATTGTTGGAAATTTTAGGGTGACTGGAAATTTCGAGCTTCCTATGTGGAATTTTAATATTGGCTATGGCTCTGATATTATCACAACACTCCACTACTATGTCATTGGAGACCCACTCTGTCTTCTCTCTTTTTTTGTAAAGAGACAACATACAGAAACTCTCTATAATTTTTTAATTATATTTCGGCTATACTTAGTTGGAATTTCCTTCTCCATTTTTGGAATTAAGATGAAAGAAAATAAATTTGGTGTTTTTCTCGGGACTTTAACCTACACGTTTTGTATGTACGCCTTATACACCTGCGTAAAGCACCCTTATTTTATCAATCCAATGATTTATTTTCCTCTCCTAGTTCTTGGAGTGGAAAAAATTTTGCGTAAAGAAAAGCCTTACCTATTTATTTTTATGACCTTTATCTCGGCTGCTAGTAATTTTTATTTTTTCTATATGCTGAGTATTCTGATTTTTCTTTACACAGTGATTCGTTTCTTCCACAAATATAAAAAGAAACGCCTAAAAATGTTAGTTTACCATTTAAGTCATTTTATTGTGTACTACTTAGTCGGAGTTGCTATGTCAGCTTTTCTCTTTTTACCAGTTGTCATCGCCCTCCTCTCCTCAAGTCGTATCACTACAAAGTATAATATTAACCTTTTATATTCACTCACTTACTATGAGAACTTATTGCCAGGAATTATTTCTGATACATCAGCGGGATATTTCACATTTATCAGTTTATCCGCTGTGGCATTTGTCTCACTCCTGCTTATATTTTTTCAGCGAAAAAAATACACGCAGCTTAAAATAGGAATTTTAATTTTTACTATTTTTTTGATTTTTCCATTTTTTG
>JBJEOA010000038.1:0-47453 GCA_051880475.1 Lachnospiraceae bacterium
AAAAGGATATGCAAGTAAAGCAGGAAGAAGCAAGAGAAGCTGGTAGAGCTGAGGGTAGAGCCGAGGGTAGAGCCGAGGGCAGAATAAATGCAAAAAAAGAAACTGCTATAACATTAGCAGAAATGGGAATGTCCATTGATGATATTGCGAGAGCGGTAAATACAGATATAACTATTGTAAAAAAATGGTTATTAAAAAAATAAAGGTAGTAATTTTTGAAATAGAACAAAAATATTTAAATTATTTAATTTAACTTTTAATGGGAGTCTTGTCTTGTGACTCCCATTTAGCTTTGTAAAAGAATAAATATTGATAAATTGCTGATAAAATGAAATGAATAGAGAAAGAAATATAGTTAATATTATAGTTAATGTGAGGCTTTTTACTACTTTGTTAATATGTTGCCGAAATGATGGAATACACACCGAATAATGATATCAATTAAGACTATGCTATTATTTTTTATAAATTGTTCGGATGGTCAAATTATGGGGGAGAGTGAGATTGACCTTGAAGTAGCTATAAAAAGTAGCCGACCGCCACAAAAATGTAAACATCCCCCATGTACACCGATGTACTGGGGGCAGCAGTCAACCCAAAGCATAAAAAGAGTGGCAACCTATTGGCTACCACTTCATTCTATCCCTATTCTCGACTCTCAGCTTTCTTTTTTGTCTTTTATATCGCTCAATTTTCGTTGTTATATCGTGGCGTTGGTTAAGTGTTGGTTAAGTTTGGTTAAGTACAACGCCACAAATCTTTTAGTTATAAGGTTTATTTGTCAAGACTTTTCATCGTTGGGAACAATAATACATCACGGATTGCCGCGGAATCTGTGAGTAACATAACCATACGGTCAATACCAAATCCGATACCGCCTGTAGGAGGCATACCAATCTCAAGCGCATTTAAGAAGTCCTCGTCTGTTGTGTTTGCTTCCTCGTCACCCTGAGATAATAATTCTTCCTGGGCTTTGAAACGCTCTCTCTGGTCGATTGGGTCATTTAACTCAGAGTAAGCATTTGCCATCTCCCATCCATTCATGAAGAATTCAAAACGCTCTACATACTCTGGATTTTCTGGTTTCTTCTTTGTCAAAGGAGAAATCTCAATTGGGTGATCCATCAAGAAAGTTGGCTGAATTAAATGATCCTCAACGAACTCCTCGAAGAATAAATTAAGAATATCACCCTTCTTATGACGCTCCTCAAACTCAATATGATGCTCTTTTGCGACTTCTCTTGCTTCCTCTAATGTGTGAATCTCATTAAAGTCAACGTTTGCATATTTCTTAACGGCATCTACCATTGTGATACGCTCAAATGGCTTTCCAAGGTCCATCTCGATGCCATTATACACAATCTTTGTTGTTCCAAGCACTTCCTGTGCCACAAAACGGTATAAATTCTCTGTCAAATCCATCATTCCGTTATAATCTGTATAAGCCTGATATAGCTCCATCAATGTGAACTCTGGGTTATGTCTTGTATCAACGCCCTCGTTACGGAATACTCGACCAATCTCATAAACTCTCTCTAATCCGCCGACAATTAATCTCTTTAAGTAAAGCTCAAGAGAAATACGAAGCTTTAAGTTCTCATCTAACGCATTAAAATGTGTTGTAAATGGTTTTGCCGCAGCTCCACCTGCGTTAGATACAAGCATAGGTGTCTCCACCTCCATAAATCCCTCCATTGCAAGGTATTTACGGATTGCCGCCAAAATTTTAGATCTCTTAATAAATGTATCCTTTACCTCTGGATTTACAATTAAATCTACGTATCTTTGACGGTAACGAAGGTCTGTATTTGTAAGACCGTGGAATTTCTCTGGAAGAATCTGGAGACTCTTAGCCAAAAGCTTTACTTCTGTCGCATGAATAGAAATCTCTCCTGTCTTTGTCTTAAATACTTCTCCCTTTAATCCTACAATATCACCGATATCTAACTTTTTAAATGCCTTATAAGGTTCTTCTCCAACGCTATCTCTAGCTACATAAGACTGAATATTTCCAGATAAATCCTGAATATTGCAAAAAGAAGCCTTACCCATCACACGCTTAGACATCATACGTCCAGCGATTGTCACAGTCTGTCCCTCTAATGTCTCAAAATTTTCCTTAACCTCTGCACTCTTATGGCTTACATCATATTTTGTCTCAACAAAAGGGTCATTTCCCTCTGCCTGAAGAGCTGCTAATTTATCTCTTCTTACCTTTAAAAGCTGGTTAATATCTTGCTGCTGGTTATTCTTTTGATTTCCTGCCAACTAAAACACCTCTATTCTATATTTATCTTCTAATATCCAAAATTTTAAACTGACTCACTCCGTCAATTCCCTCTACATCTACCATCTCACCAATCTTTCTTCCGATTAAAGCTCTTCCGATTGGAGACTCATTTGAAATCTTATTTTCCAAAATATTGGCCTCTGTAGAACCTACTAATCTATAAGTAATCTCCTCGTCATACTCCATGTCAAAAAGAGAAACTGTAACTCCAATGCTAATTGTATCTAAATCTACATCATCTTCATCGATAACTTCTACATTTCTTAAAATTTTCTCAATTTCTTCAATTCTTGCCTCAATATCTCTCTGCTCATCTTTTGCTGCATCATACTCAGCGTTCTCAGAAAGGTCACCCTGCTCTCTCGCCTCTTTAATTTTTTGTGCAATCTCTCGTCTTCTTACGACTTTTAGCTCCTGTAACTCATCCTCTAACTCTTTTAAACCAGTGTAAGTCAAAATTTTCTTTTCCATTTTTATTTTTGCTCCTTCCCTTATAAGATTAATTTGTTGAACAGTGCAGATAAAAGAAGCGCACTGCAAATTCAAAAATTATTCGCTTAAAACCTCATAATTTTTGTTATAATTTCTTACTTCTTATATTATTTTTTACATTTTTATCTCTTATATTTATTCCATAGCATTTCTTATGTCTATCAAATAATTTACCTATGAATCACCTATCTTGTGACTTTACAGCACCCACTATTATAATATAGTATTTCTTTGTTTGTCAACGTCTATCACTTGAAAGTTTCCAGATATTATCCCATCTATCTCTGTGAACTTTCCACATATAGACAAAAATCTATCAAAGTTATCCACAAATTACTTTCTCCAAATACCTGTCCAACATCTCCATCATATCCGCTTTTGTGGATACTTGATTTACGGCATCTCGAAGCTTCGCAGAGGCAGGATATCCAACGGTATACCACGCCACATGCTTTCTCATCTCACGAATCGCCGTGAACTCTCCCTTATACTCTATCATAAGTTCCGTGTGACGCTTTATCATCGCAATCACTTCTTCTAAACTTGGTTTTTCTAAATGCTTTTCCTTTACTAGGGGCTGCTCAAATTCTCTCGAATTTTTCAAACTTTTCAAATTTTTAGATTTTTCCAAATCTTGCGTCATTTCTTCTCTATTGCTTAATGCCTTTGTAATCTCTCTAAAAATCCATGGATTTCCTTTCGCCGCCCTCGCAATCATCACACCGTCACAACCAGTCTGCTCCCTCATTGCAAGATAATCTTTGGCAGACGCGACATCTCCATTTCCAATTACCGGTATCGATACTGCCTCTTTCACCTGTCTAATGATTTCCCAGTCTGCTTTTCCTGAATAATACTGCTCCCTCGTTCTTCCGTGTACTGCGATGGCATAAGCACCACTCTCCTGTGCAATCTTTGCCATCTCAACCGCATTGATATGCCCCTCGTCAAAACCTCGGCGAATTTTTACAGTAACTGGAAGAGAGACAGACTTATTCACCTGCTCAATTATCTTTCCCGCGAGAACTGGATTTTTCATAAGCGCAGAGCCCTCGCCGTTATTGACAATCTTTGGAACAGGACAGCCCATATTAATATCTATAGCGGCAAATCCCTTATCTTCTAAAGTCTTTGCCATCTCTCCCATAAGTTCAGGCTCAGAACCAAAAATCTGAACTGCAATAGGCATCTCCTCTTCTCTAGTCATCAAAAGAGGAATCGTATTTTTATTTTTATAATATAATGCTTTTGCACTTATCATTTCTGTGTATAAAAAAGAACATCCCATCTCTTTGCATAGCAGACGAAACGGCAAATCCGTCACTCCCGCCATCGGTCCCAAAAAAACAGGATTTTCCAAGTCAAAAACCTTTAATTTTTGTTTCATAAATTCCTCCAAACTAAATCAAATCTAGGCAAACCTAATCTCATTTATTGCGTCAAAAACTTTTAGACAAGACAACTCCCACCCATATATCCTAGAGTGGGAGTCGTTTATTTTTCTTTTTATCGGTTCTTCTCGTATAAAATGCGAAGTCCCTCTAAGGTAAGCATCGGATCATAATAATCAATTCGGTCTGTCGCGTCAGCAATCATCTTTCCAAGACCACCTGTCGCAACAACCTTAATATTTTTAAGCCCACTTTCCTTCTTAATACAGTCAATAATATATTCTGTCTGTCCAATATATCCGTATACAAGACCTGCCTGCATACTCGTAATCGTATCTCTCGCTAAAATTGTATCTGGCTTTTTGATTTCAATTTCTGGAAGCTTCGCCGCATCTTTCCACAGAGCATTCGCCGCTGTGCGAATTCCCGGTGCAGTCACTTCTGCGATAAAAGTTCCATTTTCTGTAATCAAATCATACGTTGTCGCCGTGCCAAAATCCACTACTATGACAGGTCCTCCGTAGATTTCATAGCTCGCCACCGCATCTACAATTCTATCTGCTCCTAAAGATTTTGGATTTACTGTAGCTACCTTGATTCCTGTCTTAATTCCAGGTCCTACTAAAATTGGCTCTAAATTACAATATTTTCTAATTGCATTTGTCAATGAATGCATAATATTTGGAACAACGGATGCAATAATAACAGCATCCACCTGCTTTAGAGAGAGTCCTCTAAGCTTCATAAGTTCTCGAAGTTCTATTCCATATTCGTCTGATGTTCTCGCTCTCTTTGTCGTAATGCGAAAATTCGCACTCATTTTTTCTCCCTCGAAAACACCAATTGTAATATTTGTATTTCCGACATCTAGTACTATTAACATTTTTAAATCTCCTCGTTTTGTGGGATTTTTCCTATATTATTATATTACCTGTCAAAACCAAACAAATTTGAACAAGACAGGTTTGCTTCATCGCTTGACAGGGACTTCTATATGCAAAACACCCTAAAATACTGTTCCAGAGATTCCCATAATTCCCTTTTTGTCTCTCTTATTTGTTTTATCTTAAGGGCACTCCCAATTTCATCATAAAAAAAATCATTTTCCTTTGCATCTGTGATGAATTCCAAATTTCCCTCCTCATCAAATGCAATCGTCAAAATGCCTCCAACCTCTGCGGTATGTAAAACACAGACAATCTTCAACTCATCCTTTACTGCCTTTGGCAGAGAAGAAAAACGATCATTTAAATAAAATTTTTTTTCATATGCGCTAGCTGCACAAAGTACCAAGCTTTCATCTAACATAAAATTCTCCCACTATACATATCCGTAAATACCGCGAACAGATACTTCCCCTGAAATAATCTTTTCAGTCACGCCATCCTCATCCCTCACAATAAGAGCGCCTGTCTCATCAATTCCAAGAGCTATTCTCGTCTGTTCCTCACCTTTTTTTATTAACTTTACTTTTTCACCTATATTTACTAGCTTCTTGTTATATTCATCTAAAAGCAGAGATAAATCATTTGTCTTGCGATATAAAAGATAATATTCTTCCATCGCCTCCATAATATAAGACACTAATTTTGCTCTATTTTGCAGCTTTCCAGTTTCAAGTTTAATAGAAGTGGCCATTGAATCAATCTCAGGTGAAAATTGGTCATCATTTACATTAATTCCAATCCCAACGACTACATAATTGATATAATCTATCTCACTGCTCATTTCTGTCAAAATTCCACATACTTTTTTGCCATTAATGATAACATCATTTGGCCATTTAATTTTTGTCTCACATCCTAATTTATCAATCCCCTTTGAGACTGCCAATGCCGCCACAAGAGTAAGTCCTGCCGCATACTGACTCTCCATATCAGGACGAAGAATAACACTCATATAAATACAATTTCCCTTCGAAGAAATCCATGTCTTTCCTCTTCGTCCCTTTCCTCTAGACTGATAATCGGATACAATCAACTCGCCGTGGATTGCTCCTTGCTCTGCTAATCTTTTCGCTTCCTCATTTGTAGAGTCAATTTCCTCGTGATAAATAGTTTTTTGGGCAAATACTTTTGTATTAAGCTGGCTAACAATTTCTTCCGCTGTCAAACAATCTGGCGCTTTCACAAAACGATATCCTCTCTTCTTAACGGACTCTATCTGATACCCTTCTTGCTGCAAAATATGAACATACTTCCACACGGCAGTTCTTGAGATATTTAATTTATCACAAATTTCCTGCCCTGACACGTAGGTGTCACCCTCTCTAAGCAAAGCCAAAATCTTTTTTTTCATCGATTTATTACTCTCCTAATGTTGCCACCATAACAGCTTTTATTGTATGCATTCTGTTCTCAGCCTCGTCAAAAATAACATCTGCATATTTTTCAAATACATCCTCTGTAATTTCATTTCCCTTTACAGCTGGAAGGCAATGCATAACGACTGTCGTATCTTTTCCAGTTTTTTCTAATAACTGCTCATTAATTTGATAAGGTTTTAACATAGCAACACGCTCTGCTGCCTTATCTTCCTCACCCATAGAGCACCACACATCTGTATAAAGACAATCCGCATCTTTTACATCCTCTACACGGTCAGAAATTACAATCTTACTTCCAGATTCCTTCGCATATCCCTCGCAGAGGTCTACAAGCTTGCTCTCTGGCCAAAGTTCCTTTGGAGCAATAATTGTAAAATTCATTCCCATTTTAGAAGAACCAATCATCAAAGAGTTCGCCATATTATTTCTTCCATCTCCGATATACACAAAATTCAATCCCTCTAATTTTCCAAACTGCTCTGTGAGTGTAAGCATATCCGCTAAAATCTGTGTTGGATGATACTCGTCTGTAAGACCATTCCAAACTGGAACTCCACTATATTTAGCTAATTTCTCTACATTCTCCTGTTTAAAACCACGAAACTCAATTCCGTCAAACATTCTTCCGAGAACTCTCGCAGTGTCTTCCACTGACTCTTTATGTCCAAGCTGAATATCATCCGCTCCTAAATACTCTGGATGTCCACCCTCGTCGATACATCCGATTGTAAAAGAACAGCGAGTTCTTGTAGATGGCTTTTCAAAAATAAGCGCAATATTTTTGCCTTTTAGGCTATTTCCTGTAATACCCTTTTTCTTATCCTCTTTTAATTTCTTCGCCAAGTCTAACAAATACTGAATTTCTTCTTTTGTAAAATCCTTTAATGTCAAAAAACTGCGATTTTTTAACGTCATAATACTTCCTCCTATTTATCTTTTTTCTAAAGTCACTCTGTCTTCCCTCACACACCGCTTACTTGGACACAAAGCGTTCTCTTCTCTATTTTATAAAAACTCCTTCATTATTCTAAATTTACACGGAATTTCCCTATTTATATTTTGTAACAAATATTCCTTTTAAAGTCAAGTAAAAATGCCTATTTTCCTATTTGTTTTACTATAAAACAAATACCTTTTCTTTTTAGTTCTCCAAAATTTTTCTCTTATTTTTGTTGTTTTTTGTAAGATTTTTGTAAGAATTATTTTTATTGAAAATTTTTTTAAAATTTTTTGTTTGTTTTTCATAAAAAATATGTTTATTTTTTGTAAAATTCACCATTTCTTAACATTGACATAATATTGTATACAATGATATTATGTCAGTGTAAGAAATCATACTGTATACATTCCTTTTTAAATTTAAATTTTAAGGAATACATACATATTATTTTAAAAAATTTTTAAAAGAAAGTTAGTTTTATTATTTATTATTATATAAAGGGATAGGGAGTAAAAATGGCAAGTATATCAAAAAATAAATCAACAGCCCAAAGCTTTGGACATAATTGGGCACAGCTTGTATATGATGCGTACTTATACGTATTTCCAACTGAATACAAAGAGTTTCGAAAACCTTGTCACATGATTTCATTTGCTTTTTCTGCATTTTTTGTACTCGGCTTTAGTTTCTACTTATATGCAGACTGGTCTATGGTTTTTGGCTCACTTAGCAACTTCTTAAAATCGACAATTATATTTTTACTCTGCGTGGCAGTGACGGATGTTTTTGTCGGACTTATTTATCGCTCTATTAATCGTTTACAACCGAAGCTTTACGCAGAGAAAAAAATTTCTTGGTTTACAAATAATCGCAAATCTTTTTTCGTTATCACTGGACTTATTTTACTTTGTTGGCTTCCTTATATGATTGCCCTATTTCCAGGTAACTGCAATTTAGATACAAACGATCAGATTTACCAAATTTTAGGAATGAGAGAGAAGATGTGGACTTTAGACAGTGTCATTTTATTAGATGATAATGTTATCACTCATAACTATCATCCAATCTTTCTTACTTGGGTTATCAAGTTTTTCTTAAAACTTGGATTGGCAATCGGCTCATCTATGACACTTGGCATCGCACTTATGTCTTTTACACAGTGTATCTGCGTAGCAGCCGTATTTTCCTTTACTATCTGGTATATGGCTAGAATTAAAATTAGCAGAAAATTTCGCATCGCAACTTTTTGTTTCTTTGCATTTTTTCCGCTCATCCCAATCTACGCCATGACAATTTTAAAGGATTCTATCTACGCTCCTCTTACTTTGCTTGTGGCAATTGGATTTTTAGAGCTCGGAAGAGATACATACGGTTTCTTGCATGATAAGAGAAAATGTCTCTCACTTGCTTTTTTTATGTTTCTCTCCATGCTTGTGCGTAATAACGGCTCTTACGTTTTTATCGTAGCAGCACCAATTATGATTTTTATTTTTAGAAAAGAATGGAAGAGAATGGCATTATTAATGCTTATTCCACTTTTTATATTCACAAAATTATATTCAGGACTCTTACTTCCAGCACTTAATATCGCATCTGGACCTAAGAGAGAGGCACTCTCTATTCCGATTCAACAGATTGCTCGCCTTGTTAAATATCACAGTGATGACTTGTCCGAGCATGACAAAGAGGTAATCAGCAAGGTATTATGTTCAGGTGGTTCTGTTGAGGCTCTTGGAAAACGATATGACCCTGAGAAATCCGATAATGCAAAAAACTTTGTCGATAAATATGCGACGACAGCTGATTATATCGAACTATTTAAAGTGTGGGGAAAACATTTATTTACACATTTTGGAACCTATGTAGAAGCCACACTAAATAACTGCTATGGATATTTCTTCCCTGGTGGAAGCAGATTAAATTATTATTGGCGATTCACAAAGAATACATATGGAATTCAAAATTATAAACCGTTTGATGACGCTAGAAATTTCCTATGTAGTTTGCCAAATAAAATGAATCAGACACCAATTTTATTTATCTTAACAAATGTCACAACTTATATTTGGACGATGATTATTTGTTTTGTATATCTTCTTGTAAAGAAGAAATTCAAATATATGCCACCATTTATTATCGGAATTGTGTTATTATTAACCTGTATTGCTTCTCCAGTAAATGGATTGCTTCGCTATGTATATGCTCTTTTCTTATGTGCACCATTATTTATAGCGACGATTTATATGTCTGTAAAACAAGATAGAATTCAAGAGGTAAGACAGAAGAAGTAATGAGAAAATTTATTGCGAAAGGAAATGGGAAGGAATAAGAGACGTGAGAAATTAAATGGCATCTTTCCTTTTTAAACACGCTTCGTTTCCAAATTTTAACCGCCCGCTTATTTATGCTGCTCCCGCGAACTCGCTTCGCTCAAACAACGCTCCCGCAGCAAAGCTAGTGCGGTTAAAATCTTTGGAAGCCTTGCTATCGTTTAAAAAGGAAAGATGCCATTTTTTCTCACTGTATTTTGGAAATCATTAATATTCTGTTTCCTCCAGATCATATTTAATGTAGTATAGTCCAAGGTATTTAACAAGAGTCGCTTATGTCTCTACATGACAAACGCATGAATTATTTTCTATCCCCAATTTCGTATTTCACTTTTTTTAAGACATTTTCAAAAATGCTTGACAACATTAAACAACTTATCTTCTGAATGACAAAAAAGTTATATTTTTTCATATAAGGATTCTTTACTCTTTTATGATTTTCTTTTGATTTTAATTTGAAATAGCACAACGAGTTACTTAATTAATAAATACATGCCATAATACAGCAAAGAAAGAAAGTAGGTATTCTTTTTAAACGATAGCAAGACTTCCAAAGATTTTAACTGCACTAGCTTTGCTGCGGGAGCGCTGTTTGAGCGAAGCGAGTTCGCGGGAGCAGCATAAATAAGCGTGCGGTTAAAATTTGGAAACGAAGCGTGTTTAAAAAGAATACCTACTTTTCTCTTTGCGTCTGTTTAAGTCATTACTTGTCTGTATCAATCTTTCCAGTATCCCCCTTTGCAACCTCTGAGATGGCAGAAACCATGCCAGCTAGAGACTGAATCTCGGATGGAATAATAATCTTCGTAGCTTTTCCATCTGCGGCTTTTTGGAATGCCTCCAAGCTCTTTAACTGGATAACACCCTCATCCACTTGAACTTCTTTAATAAACTTAAGACCATCGGCATTCGCTTTTTGAATCGCCATAATAGCCTGCGCCTGACCTTCTGCCTCACGAATTGTCGCTTCTTTCTTCGCCTCAGCATGAAGAATTGCAGACTCTTTTTGTCCCTCTGCCTCAAGGATAAGAGATTCTTTTTGTCCTTCTGCGCGAAGAATTGCAGATTTCTTCTCACCTTCTGCCTTAAGAATAGCCTCTCTTCTCTCACGCTCTGCCTTCATCTGCTTCTCCATAGCATCTTGAATTGCGGCAGGTGGAATGATATTTTTAAGCTCTACACGTTTTACCTTGAATAGCGATAGGTAAATTTTTGATATTATCTCCAACTTTTCCCCCGCTCCACACCGTGCATGCGATTTTCACCGCACACGGCGTTCCCTCGACGTATATAATAATCCATTTAGACAATCTACCTAATTGATTTTTCTAAATTTCTTTGAGTTCCATATAGGTCCTCAATTTGTTAATTTTCACTATCTGTTCGTTTGTTAATTTTAGACTTTGTTTATATTTACTGATTACTTCTTCGTTGGTTGCATGTACTAATTTATGAATGTCTGTAAGAATTAATATAAGGTTATCATAATTATCTGTTCCACCTTTATTTTTTGGAATCTTATGATGACAGTGTATTTCTTCGGTCTTCTTGAATTCGATTCCCGTTACTGTACATTTTCCATTTTGTGCACAAAAAAGAGATAGTTTATTATCCATAAATTCTGTACTATTATTGAATTGTTGTTTACGCATCAATTCAGTTAATAATTTGGTGTTTAAGTTCAAGTCATCATGAAGATGTTTTCGTCCTTCTTTAGTATACCTACATGCTTGCAATTTTTTATTCATGGGATTTTTATGTGCTACATACCCGATTGGATATATTGGTTCATTTGAACCTGCAACATATCTTAATTGTTTTGATTTACCATATCTCTTTTTCTCATAATCTGTTAGTTTCCTACCATTTTTCTTGAGTCGGCAGCCATCCCTTATTTGCAATTTATTTTTTAGACCTATGGATATTTCCCACTGAACATCACACATATCGTTTGTTACATTAGTTGCATATTGATAATAGTTTTGGACTCCCATAACCATTGCATTGTATAATCCTATTTCATCACGTTCAGTTTTTCCATATCTTGGACACTTTATGTTCCTTATTTGATTTTTTAGTTTCACCTTTACTTTCTCGTGTGGTTTATCCGCCATGTGAGAGGTTACTCTCCATTTGTTTTCTTTTTGCGTTACTTTTATTTTAAATCCGAGAAAGTTCATCCATTCTTTTTTAGTATTAACAACCTTAGTTTTTTCTTCAGATGTATCTAACTTTAGTCTATTTTTAAGCCATTTTGTGACAGCTATTTTGACCTTTTCCGCATCTTCTTTGCTTTTGCAAAATATTCTAAAATCATCTGCATATCTTACAATATACATTTCTTTGAGTTTTGTGTTTCTCATTGCCCTATATGCTGTTCCTACATTCTTACTGCCATTTTCATGGATTTGTACAAAATATTTATCAGTTATAGGATGATTTTGCCATTGACTTTCTATCCAACGGTCTAACTCATTTAGAACTATGTTTGCCAGTAAAGGAGAGAGTATTCCACCTTGTAGTATTCCCTTATTAGCGTTGACTATTTCTCCATTTGGCATTTTGATTGTAGCTTTTAGAATTTGTTTTATAATATATATTAAATGTTTATCGTGAATTCCTAAACTCCATATTTGTTTTATCAATTTAGAATGGTTTACGTTATCAAAGAATCCTTTAATGTCAAATTCTACTACATAATGCAATGTTGACCTCTGTAGGTATTGGTAACACCTTGCTATTGCATTATCAGTTGACCTGTCAGGTCTGAATCCATAACTATTTTCACTAAATTTTGCTTCGCATATTGGCTCCATAACTTGCTTTATACATTGTTGTATAAGTCTGTCATACATACATGGGATTCCTAATGGTCTTGTTTTGCCGTCTGGCTTTGGTATATCTTTTCTTCTTACTGGTTTTGGTCTGTAACCATGTTTACTTCCAGTAACAAAGTATCTTATATTCTTTATTAGTTGTTCTCTTGTGAGTTCTCCTAAATCTTCGATAGTTACTTTATCAGTTCCTGGTGTTTTACTTCCTTTATTATCTTTAATATTTCTATACGCAAGTAGGATATTTTCTTCACTTAGGATTATATCCATAAGATTATTGAATACTTCTCCTTTCTTGCTTTGTTCGTATAGTTTGTCAAATATTTCTTGCATGTCATAATACTCTGCATGCCTTAGGTCGCTTACACACAGTTTATTAGTTTTTCCTTTAGGCATTAGGTATATCACCTTCTTTTAGTAAAGTAAGTGAAATTCTTTTTGTCTTACTCGAAATCCTAATTAACTGATTGAATAATGTTTTATTTTATATACGCTCGACTTGTGTCCATTCCTCCATTTCCATTACAGAAACTTCATAGGTTCGAACACTACTTTTCAGCACCAGTTCAACTGCTTATTGTTCTTCGTCAGTTTATTCTTTTTTATAAGAATCCAGTACCTTTCCTTGTTCCAATAATCTTATCTTTACATATCTCCTTAGGTTTTTGCTTTAGTCCTGTTAGCTTGATAAGACCCGCCAGTTTTCACTTTCGCCTTATATGGATTTTCATAGGGGAAATTCTTACTCATCCACACTAACTACACACTAGGTGCAACCTATACATTTCTGCATAGTCCCTTTATAGAACCGTACATTCGCAATTTCGTCAGTACCTTTTGGTACATTCTCACCATAGAGATTTTATAGACCTCCAGTCTATCATCTACACCAATCACCTCTGATTAGATTTCGTGTCACTTTCGTGATTACGGTAGATTTCAACTGACTTTATCGGGCTCCATACCTTATCGAAACGAACCTTTTGCGTTCATCCTAGCAAAGTTTTCTTTGCAAGCATGCCGAAGTCTCAAGGGAAGCGTTTCAAGTCGTTACACTCTCATTCCACTTCTCAGATTATCAGTTCAGCTTAATTTGTAATTAAACTATCGCATTTCACTGTTAATATTTTGATATATTAACAACTTGTAGCGAAACAAGTCGCACTACCCCAAGGATCTGTCGCCACATCAAGTGTCGCTCTCATCTTATCATTAATTGTCTCTCTAGATGTCAAAGTTTGGTCAAGCTCTAAGTCACCGATAATATTACGAAGTGTAGTGGCTGTCAAATTTTCAATTGCCATAATTGGATTTTCTACGCCGTACACAAATAACTTTGGATCTGTAATCTGAAAGAATACAACCGTATCAATTCTCATCGTTACATTATCCTTTGTGATGACTGGCTGTGGCGCAAAATCAATAACTTGCTCTTTCAAAATTACTTTTCTTGCAACACGGTCAATAAAAGGCACTTTAAAGTGAATTCCTACACCCCATGTCTGTTGATAAGCTCCCAGACGCTCAATGACATACGCATGTGCCTGTGGCACAATTTTAATACATGATACTACTAAACCAATTAATATAATAATAACTGGTAACATACTCACAAAAAACATAAATTATACCTCCCTAAATTTTACTGACAATCAGCTTTACACCCGAAATTTCCAGTATCTGAACTTTTGCTCCTTTTTCAATCATCTCCTCCTTTTTTGCACTCCTTGCCGTCCACTCTTCTCCCTGAATCTTGACCGCTCCCTTTCCCTCAATATTATTAATCTCTTCTGTGACAATGGCAACCTCTCCAATTAGACTATCCGCATTTGTTCGAACTGTCTTATCATTTAAATATTTCATCGCCAGAGGACGAGTTAATATAAGGAGAACTACTGATACAGCAAAAAAGACAATCCACTGCCCTATATTTCCTACTCCTATATAGGCAAATAATGCTGCGACTAAAGCTCCCGCTGCGAACCATATCGTAGTAAGACCGAGTGTTAAAATTTCAATTGCAATTAAAACTGCCGAGATAACTAACCAATATAGAGCTGGCATAATATCACTCCCTTCTGTTTTGCCTTTTAGCCTCGTACATTAAAAGTGCCGCTGCTATCGCCGCATTAAGCGATTCTACTTCTCCCTCCATTGGAATCTTAATTTTTTTCTTTGACTGACTCGTCAATTCATCTGTGAGACCATTTCCCTCATTTCCGATAAAAAAAGCAACTTTTCCTCGAAAATCTTCATCATATATGTCTTGTCCCTGCAAATGTGCCGCAAAACTCATATAGCCATTTTCGTGAAGTTTTGGAATAATGTCTAGCAAATCATCTACATATAAAAATGGAACTCGAAATATAGAACCCATCGTTGCTCTTGTAACCTTTGGATTGAAAATATCAACCGTATCTTTACTCATAATCACACCAGCCACTCCCGCTCCCTCGGCTGTTCTAATCATTGTACCGATATTTCCAGGGTCTTGAACATTTTCAAGGATAAGCAAAATTCCCTCTTTTTTCTCTAATATATCCTCTAGAGAATACTCTGGTATTCTCGCAATGGCGACAATTCCCTGAGGTGTCTTCGTATCTGAAATTTGCTTCATAACTGTTTCGCTTACTTCCTCAATCTCACCGTCAAAAAAATATTTGCTAAAGCTTTCACTTTCATTCTGTGCTTTTTGCGATAAAATATGATTTTTGAGATATTGCGTCGTCGCATACGCTCTCACAAAAGATTCTTTTGGAATCTCTGCAACCAATCGCATTCCTTCTAGGACAAACTGTTTTTGTTTTCTTCTTTCTTTTCCACTCTTTTTTAATTTTAGAATATTTTTTATTTGTTGATTTTGTACACTTGTTATCATTTTATTTTACTTCCTTGAGACGCAGTAAATCAGAATTTTTTCCTGTAATCATAATCGTCTCCTCTGCCCTTAGCTTCTCGTCTGGGTCTGGAGAAGTGTTCGTATCTTCCCCATCCTTTAATGCCACCACATTAAATCCATAATTTTTTCTAAGGTCAAGCTCTCTTAATGTTTTGCCAACCCAACTTTTTTTCATCTCCATCTCAATCATACTAATTTTAGGGGAGAGTTCTACAAGATTTAAAAAATTTCCAATTACAATATTTCTTGCAACTCTCATTCCCATATCCTGCTCTGGAAAAATAACCTTATCCGCCCCTACTTTATTTAGTACAATCTGATGAAGAGAATTTTCTGCCTTTGCAATCACATATGGAACCCCAAGTTCCTTAGAGACAATCGTAGCAATGATACTGGCTTCCATATTTTCTGCAATAGAAATAATCGCACCGTCCATATTTCCTACCCCTAAGCTCTCTAAAGTTCCCGGCTCTGTCACATCTGCGATTGCCGCGTAAGTGACACAATCAGCAATTTCATGTACTGCTTCTTCTCTCCTGTCTACGGCCAATACTTCTACTCCTGCACTTGCTAATTCCTTTGCTACGCTCATTCCAAACTTTCCAAGTCCTAAAACCGCATATTCTAGCTTCATTTTCTTTCTCCTAATTAATTATTTTGTATTATTTTTTGTGCAAATGCCTCACACGCTACAGATATTAGATAAGCGTCCTCTGTAATATCTAAATTTTCTGTCGTAATTAAAACCTGAGAAATCATAGAATCTTCCTTTTGGAGAATAGATTTCATTTTCTGCGCTAGGGCATCTTCTCCCTCTATCCCCTCAAAATAATTTTCATAAAAATATTGATATCTCGTCGTCTCCGACTTTTCTAAAACATCATAATAATATCGATAGAAAGCCTCTGATAAGCTCATGCCTTTATCAAAAAATAGTTTCATATTACAAGCATCTAAGTCTGCATATAAATCATTTCTATTAAAAGCCGAGTTTTCATTTCCAATACGATTTATCATCTCTTCTTTCCAGCTTGAAGAGTCTATTCCTTCTTGCTTTATCTCTTTGCAAAGTTGTAATAAATCTCCTCCCCAACTTCCATAGTCAACATAAGGTTCCTCTACATCACTCTCTATCTGCTCTTGTCGAAGTGCCAGATTGACGCTCGCCATCAAGTGAGAAAACTCAATCTCCCTTCCAGTCGCTGGGTCAATTACTACTGCATTGTCTCGGAAAGATATAAGACTTTCTGGTGCATTGTTTAAGACATATGTCTCAAATCCTTCGTCAGGATATCCAGCCAGTATATTCCAGTCCATCGACTGATAATTTTTATTCCCACATCTTAAATATTTTGCTGCTAAAAGGGAAGCGGTATCCGTATTCTCTATATTTTCTTGTTTATACTGACTCGCAAGCTTCTCTAGTTTTTCCAAATTTATAAATATTTCTCCGTTTATTCCCTGATTTAAATTTGTAATCTCTTTTTCTTTTGTACTATCTTCTATATTATCTTGATTAGAAGCTATCTCTTGACTAGAAGTTTCTTCCTGACTAGAAGTTATATTCTCACTCTGATTTTCTTCCAATTCTGTCTCTTTTTTTGAGCATCCACTAAATACTATACTAAGTAAAAAGCAAAATAATATTACTGTATAAAAATATTTTTGTCTTCTCATAATATCTTTCTATTTTTCTCTATTATTCTTCTTCTGAGTCGCCATATCCGTACTGACCATACTGACCATATTGACCGTACTGGCTATATTTTCTGTATCTACTATAATACTTACTGCTATAATAACCTTTCTTAGATATATCGACCTTATTCAAAATGGCTCCTAGGATACGACATCCACTTTTTTCCAACTGTTCCTTTACTTTTTGAACAAAATGATAGCTAATTGCATTACTCTTAATGACCAAAATTACACCATCACAATACTTAGCTATAATGGCCGCATCAATTACACTTCCAAGAGGCGGACAGTCAATAAAAACATAATCATAATTTTCTCTCGCCCATGTTATTAGATTTTCAAACATCTTGTTATCTAAAAGCTCAGTAGGATTTGGAGCAACGGCACCTGTAAAAATCATATGAAGATTCTCTATATTGGTATCATATATAATATCGTCTATTGTTTTTTGTCCAGATAAATAATGTGTCAATCCTTTCGGCGTCTCACTTACTTGATATCGAGACAAAAACACAGATTTTCTTATATCGGCATCAATATATAATACTTTTTTTCCCGCCTCAGCAAAAGATATCGCATTTTTAAAAGAAACACTGCTCTTTCCCTCTCCGGAAGTACAGCTCGTAAATGAAATTACTTTTATATCATACCCACAAAATCCTATATTCGTTCTTAAAGCCTTAAAAGCCTCTCTTGCTGCAACATCTTTTTTATTCTTTGCATTAAATTGAAGTTGTATTTTTTTCATTTTCTAATCACCCCTAGCTCCTAATAACTTTTTTCTTTTGATCTAAATTATTATCTTGTCCATCTTTAAAGACAGGAATACTGCCCAGTACATTGAGTTCCAAATATTTTTCAACATCATCTGCATTTTTAATAGAGTCGTCTAATAAGAATAATAATACGATAATACCTCCTGAGAGTATGATGCCAAACATTCCTCCCATAAGACAGTTTTTCCTTGTATTTGGAGTGGAAGGGGCAGTTGCGATATCACCATTTTCTACAATACTTGGCTCCTCTGTATTCATAATCTCAGCTACACGCTCTACTACAACGTTTGTTAACTCATCAACAATCATCTTTGCTGCATACGGGTCAGAATCTGTCACTGTCATAGTCAAAATACGAGTATCTGCCTGATTTGCTACTGAAATCTTGCTTCGAAGCTGTCCATAACTCATATCCAACTTAAGGTTACTAATTACCTTATCGAGAACTGGTCTACTTAGCATCAATACTTGATAGTCCTGAGTCAACTGGTTTCCAAGCTGAATATCTGCTATAGATGTGAGACTCGTCGTTTTTGTCAAAATAAAAATCATAGATGAAGACGTATACTGTGGTGATATAAAAATAGTTGTGTAAAGGCCTGCAACAATTGTTCCTAATACTCCCGCTATAATAATAACCCATATTTTGCTTAAAAGGGCGTCAAATATCCCTTTAAGGTCTATCTCAACTTCATCATATTGTCTTTGATTCTGTCTTTGTTCCATTCTATTTTCCTCCGTTGCTATACTAAAATTTCGTTATTTAATATCCTAATAGGATTTTCATATAGTAATTTCCTCTTTAATTCATCTGGTACTTTTTTGTCTATCCACTTCATAGCTTCTTTCATTTTAGGAGGACGATATTTCAAATCATGCATATCTGTGCCTAAGAACTGAATATCTCCTTCTAAAATTAATCTTTTACATTCTCTAACTCTATTATCGAAGAAACCTCCTATTACACTTTCCACATTCATCTGGAAATAAACACCCATTTTTTTGAGTTCGCTAATTCTCTCCCTTTGTTTAAACAAACATTCATAGCGCTCCATATGTGCAATAATTGGATTATAGCGAGCTAATATAATATTTCTCATGGCCTGATGCAACTCGCGATAAGAAATATAATTAGAAAATTCTACTAATACATATCTACTCTTGTTTAAAGTCTGGATTTCTCCCTTTTTTAAATCTTCCACGACACTAATCGTATAAAAAATTTCATTTCCTAGATAAAGTTTTAAATCTGGATGCCTTATCTCCTCCATTTTTTTCACTTGCTCAAAGCACTCTATCAGCTGCTCTTTTGTATAATTATTCGCTTCTTTTATATAATGAGGAGTTGCCATGATATGTCGAATTCCCTGTTCATACGCCATATCTATGAGCTTTTTTGTTTCTTCTAAATTTTTTGCACCATCATCTATTCCAGGTAAAAAATGACTATGTAAATCAAATAATTCTTTTGACTGTTCCATTTTTTATTATATTTCCTTTCTAAATTCTATTGCCTATAAATTGCCACTCTATCTTCTATGCTTTTTAGGAAATAAAATTTTGTTCAAAGCTAGAATAGTAATTGATAAGATTACTAGTAAAACTGAAATAATGAAAAATGGTTTTATCCCATTATCTAAATAAGTTAAAAGGAAGTGATATAAGTATTCTGGCGACAAATAAAGTTTCGTATACGGTTGTTTTGTATATATAATCGCTGACACAATACAAGCTATCAGACCAGAAACTGCCATAGAACCTCCTATATATCCAATTCCCTTATATCTTCTTTGGAATAAATAATATAATGCTACCATATTAATAAGAATAGTGAAACATACTACAGGAAAGACTATCTGCAATACTGCTCTTAAATCCCTCTTTAACTGGCGGATAAAATGAGACGGATAAAAATCAGCGTACTCTTTATAATTTGACATAATACTGTTCGTAATGATATTTACTTTTTCTTTTCTTTGTACTTTTTTATCTTTCTTCTCTTCCTTTGTCTCCTCAGTTTCACTTTCCGCTATTTTCTTTTCTTCTTGATTTTTATAATATTCATTGAGCTTCGTCTTGATATCTTCTTGAGTTTTTTCAATATTCATCTCTCCATCTAGAGTAGATACCTGTTTTTCTATCTGTTGTTTGATAACTAAAATGAAATTGTCATAATCTAATATATCTGCTAGTACAAGACTGTCAATATTATTTTCCTCCAAAATACGAACTGTATTTTTCGCCATTTCGGCATAGGCATATTCATAGTAGCTGCTATTATTTAAAGCTTGTATAATATTAGAACTTCTAAACATTCCTGAGAATAAACTAGCTATGATAAAAACAACTAAAATGCAAATGATTAAAACCAATCTCATAATAATCGATAAAATATTTCTTCCCTTCTTACTTGAAGGCATACCATCTTTTGTTGCTCTAGCATAATATCCTCGTCTAATTCCAATATATACACAGGCAAGACTAATAAATAGGAGAATGAGAGCGACTGGAATTAACCATTCTATATGAATGATATTTCCCTCAATCCCTTTACTTGTCACATTAGAATCTGTATAGGATAGAATTAAATTTCCATTTTTATCCAAAATTTTTACTTCGTCTGAGTTAGGAGTACATTCAATTTTTATATCGGCATCTTCTTGTGAAATCATCTTGTAAGAAGAAAATTTACTCTTTTCTCTATTTTCTTTTTCTATCTGACTTAATGTTTCCTTTATAAGCGAAGTAGTAGAATCTGAGTTTGACTCTTTCGCAGAATTACTAGTTTTATTTTGGCTAGACTCTTTTTTATCTGCTCCATTGCCAGAAGAGTTTTGTTTTCCATTCGAATTTGAGTCGGATATAACGGCATTCCAAATAGCTAACGCTTTATTTTGCGAACTCTGAAAAATACTTTGAGCTTGTCCACTTATATTAGATATTTTTTCGTTATTATCTTCCGCCACCATATTGGAATTTCCATTAGAATCTACGATACTCTGTTGATTATCACTATTCTCAATCTTTTGTGATTCCTCTATCTTATTATCTTCAATTTCTTCACTCGGCTTTTTATTATTATCTGGTTTCGTTATATTTCCATCAAAGTCAACTGCATTGTCTTCAGGATTATCTATATTTCCTCCAGGATTATCTATGTTTTCTTCTGAATTATCATCATCCTTAGATGGGTCATCCACACTGTATACATATATATATCCCTTCTCAAGCTGCTCTTGTAAATCAGCCTCTGTTGGCTCACTATTGATTACCATATCGGCATCTTCTCTTGTCCAAGCTACCCTTCTCATTTTCCTTTCTAAAGCTGCTCTTCCTGATTCTGTTACTGCATAATATGTAACGACTCCATTTTTCCTAGTTTTATATCCTTGGCTCATCGCATAATCTATTACTCGCTGCTCATGTTCGTTAATATCAGAAACATCCTCCTGTGCATAGGCATACACAGGCCAAAGCATAGAAAAACATAAAATGATTAACATAGACATGCTTTTTTTTACTCTCATCTCTTACTCCTCCAAAATCTTTTCAATATATTATATTTACACCAATTAATTCCACCAGTTTATTAGAAATTCTTTATTTCACTTTGTCAATCCTTTCTAAGTATTTTGTATAACAGAAGCCCTTTTTCATCTTCAAAATAAACCCCTATATCTTATTAAGTATAGCATACGAATTTACTATTGAAAAGAATAAGATTATAAAAAAATAAAAAAAATCCTCAAAAGAGAAAACTCTTTTGAGGATTTTACTTTCATATACGATTCTACCTTAATACTCTATATTTTAGTACCAATCTAGAGCTAATTCAGAGAAAACATATGCACCATGGTTAGGATTTGCAAATCTATCTTTTATAATAGGAGTATTGCGAACATCACCGTCGAAACATAATTTGCCGTCTGCCACAAAGTATGTATAAGAGTCTACTCTGCCGCCCTCTTTGTCTAAGATAGTTACTTTATTTACTGTATCACTAAACTCGAATCCATATCCCATGAATCTAGCTGCTGAGAATACATTACCGTTAAACTGGAGTATTCCATTTGTAGTATTTTGGTTTGCATATTGTAAGAAATATTCAATATAGCGGAAAGGAACTTTAACGATAATACGGTCTATACGACCTCCGCCATTAATCACATCCTGAATATCAATCTGTGTACCATCTTTTAATACTACTACACTTCCATTAGCAACTTTAATTTGATACTCTGTGCTACCTACTACTATATAACCTAATGCACTATCAAGTTTAGAGAAGATTGGGCTAAAGAATTCTTGCATCTTAGCTTCAAAATCGCCATTAACTTCTGGATCCCAAGTTAATCCGCCAAACTCTACTGCTACTTCATCATTTACATTCGTATTCCACTTTGTTACTTTAGTTACGAGAGTTTTTACTGTAACGTTAACTTCAGTAGAAACGCTAGGATATTCTACGCAAGAAATCTTAACTGTAGCTTTTCCTCTTCCTGTTCCTGTTGGTTTTACAGTTCCAGTCTTTGAATCTACTGTTATAGGACCGCTTACAACTTCGTATTTTAATGTAGCTTTTGCATTAGCAGGCTCTACAGCTGCGGAAATCTTCGCTGTTGTCTGTCCATCATTATTGATAGAAATATCACTAGCAGTGATTCCTGTTGGTTTTACTGCTTCTACTATAATTGTATTCTTTGAAAGTGCACCTGTTTCAGGGTCAGATACTAAGAATTTAGTGGAACCTGCTGAAACACCTACAATCTTATTGTTTACAACTTTAGCGATTCCGTTATTTGAATCTACCATTGTAAATACAAGTTTGCTTGCTCTTGATGCTGGCTCAATATCATAATATTTCGATGGATCTACTGTCTCGCCTACTTTAATTTTATTGGAAAGTTTTTTCCAAGTAACTTTTGGTCTGACAATAATCGTATTTGTGGAAGATGCACCTGTCTCAGGGTCTTTTGTATTAAACTTAGTAGAACCTACGTTAATACCTACAATCTTATTATTTACAACCTTAGCAATTCCATTATTTGGGTTTACCATTGTAAATACAAGCTTGCTTGCTCTTGATGCTGGATCTACAGTATAGTATTTTACTGGGTCTACTGTATCACCATAATTAATCTTATTAGAAATCTTCTTCCAAGTAAGCTCTTTAACAACTTTAATTGTATGTTTTACTGTCTCACCTGTTCTAGTGTTTCTTGTTGTGAATGTACCTGTACCTACTTTAAGACCTCTAATCTTGTTGTTTTCAACTCTAATAATACTAGGTGTATTAGAAGTGAATCTAAGTCTTTTTGCTTCTGTTGCTGTAACGTTAAAATATATTGATGGGTCTACAAGCTGATTAACAGCAATTTTGTTGGAAATTCCCTTCCAAGGTAAACTAGCTGGCGCTGCAGATGATGGAATACTCATAATAGAAAATGCCATCACAAAAGCTATCATTAGTACTAGCACTTTTGAAAATCTTTTCATCCTCTTTCCTCCTTAAATAAAATAATGTGATAGTTGAATTTAAATTTTCCTAACGAGAATAGTATACATCTTTTTTACTAATTTTTCAATACCTTTTTGTTTTTATTTTACTATAATTTTTAGCTCATTATCTGATTTTTCTACATTTTTTCTATATTTTATATTTTTTCGAACTCTTAACTTAAAATTTACTAGTTTTTTATAATAATGAATAAAGGATTTGCAAGAAAACTCCCCTAAGAAAAATAGGGACTGTTTTTTACAGCCCCTTTATTTTTTATCTATCTTATCTACCTAAAATCTTAGAAATCTCAAGCTCATACTCACTGATATCCTTCTTCATACTTAATGCTTCCTGAATATCAAAGTCTACATATTTTCCGCCCTTATAAGCGACAACACGGTTTGTCTTACCTGCGATTAATAAGTCTACTGCTATTGCACCCATATGAGAAGCGTAAACTCTATCTTTTGCAGTTGGACTTCCACCTCTTTGTAAATATCCAAGGATACTTGCTCTTGTCTCAATTCCTGTCGCTGCCTCAAGTCTCTTAGCCATACCGTAGGAATGTCCGATTCCCTCAGCGTTGATAATTAAGTGGTGAATCTTTCCTTTTGCTTTATTCTTTAAGATGCTGTCAATTAATCCCTGCTCAAGTTTTGGCTGGTTACCATCATATCTCTCCGGAATTAAAATATCCTCAGCACCTGTAGCAATACCACACCATAAAGCAATATATCCAGCATTACGTCCCATAACCTCGATAATACTTACACGCTCATGAGAAGTAGATGTATCTCTAATCTTGTCAATTGCTTCCATTGCTGTATTAACGGCTGTATCAAATCCAATTGTATAATCGGTACATGCGATATCAAGGTCAATTGTTCCTGGAAGTGCAATTGTATTAATACCCTGCTCAGATAATTTCTTAGCACCGTTAAAAGAACCGTCTCCACCGATAACAACAACACCGTCGATGCCGTGTTTTCTACAAACTTCAGCACCTCTTTGCTGTCCTTCTAATGTCTTAAATTCCTCACAGCGAGCTGTAAGAAGAACGGTACCACCTCTAGAAATTGTGTCAGATACATCATATAAATGCATATCTTTAATGTCTTCGTTGATTAAACCGTTATAACCTTTTCTGATACCTTTTACTTTTAAGCCTCTTGCCAAAGCTGTTCTTACTACTGCTCTTGTCGCAGCATTCATTCCAGGTGAATCTCCACCACTTGTTAAAACTCCGATTGTTTTGATTTTGTTTGCCATTTTTTACCTCCACATAATCTCCTAAACTTAAGTTATTACCAAATAATATCCACTCTCATTTTAATCCATTTTTTATATATTTGCAATATTCTTTTCCACTATTTTTATATTCTCTTCGCCAAATTTTTCGGATAACTCTTGTATATAATGTTCTGAAATCATTACAAGATAAGATTTAGGTAATCTTTTTATTACTCTTTCTTTTTTGCAAAAAATTACAACTGGGCTGCTGCCTTTATTTTCATTGATGGAATTTAATACTTCCATCTCTCTGCTTTGAAAACTTTGCTTATCTAAAAACTGAATCCAAAGTTCTTTTGGCAGCTGGTCGAATGGTATAATCTGCTCACATATGAGTTTGCCTCCCTCGTCGGAGATATCTGCTCTTCCCTTTATGAAAACTTTATTATCCTCCTCAATCCACTGTCGATATTTTTGATAAGTCTGCGGGAATACGACAACCTCCACAGTTCCCATCAAGTCTTCCAATGTTATAAATGCCATATTTTGATTTTTTTTCGTAAGCATCGTTTTTTTGGATATTATCATTCCACCTAAAATATATTGTTTGCCATCAACTGCCCTTGTATCCATGACTTTTAGTGCATCTATAGTCTTCGTCTTGTTTTGACTATATATTTTTATTTCTTCTAACTGTTCTTCTGATATTATATTTTGTGGCTGATACTCTTCCTCTTCTTGCCCTATTTGAAATTGGGCTGTTGTCGCCGTTATATTTTTTTCTAAAATTTTCTCATACTTATTAAGAGGATGTCCGCTGATATAAATTCCCAAAACTTCTTTTTCATAGAATAAAAGCTCCTCTTTTTCAAATTCTCCTATATTTGGAAAAGAAATTTCAAATTCCTTTTGTACCTGTTCTCCAAAAAAATCCATTAACGATATCTGCCCCACCATGGAATCTTTCTTTTCTTTTTGCACGACATTCAAGACATCTATATATATCGCTAATTTTTGTTTCCTGCTTCCCTCAAGACAATCCATCGCTCCAGATTTAATTAGAGCCTCAATCGTTCTCTTATTTGCCTCCTTACTAGAGAGACGCTTTAGAAAATCTTTTAAATTCTTATAAGGTCCATTTTTTCTTCTCTCCTCCACGATGATGTCAATTACATTTTTTCCCAGACTTTTTATAGCCCCCATGCCATATCGAATTTTGCCATTAGATGCAGAGAAATGATATTCTCCCTCATTAATATCTGGAGGAAGAAGTTCAATTCCCATCTGCCTACAGTCATAGACGTATTCCGTAATTTTATTAATATTATTTACAACAGAGGTAAGAAGCGCAGCCATAAATTCGACTGGATAATAGTATTTTAAATATGCTGTCTGATAAGAGACAACTGCATATGCAGCAGCATGACTCTTATTAAAAGCGTATTTCGCAAAATCTATCATATCGTCATAGATGTGCTGTGCCACATCTTCTGGGATTCCCCTCTTAATGCAACCGTCTACTCCCTCTGCCTCATTTCCATAGACAAAATTTTGTCTTTCCTCCTCCATGACCGCCTCTTTTTTCTTCGACATTGCACGACGGACAAGGTCGCTTCGCCCCATCGTATATCCCGCAAGTTCCATAACGATCTGCATTACTTGCTCCTGATATACGATACATCCGTAAGTTGGCGATAAAATATTCTGAAGTTGAGGGCAAGCATACTGTATCGAAGATTTATCGCTCTTTCCTTTGATATATTTTGGAATAAATTCCATCGGTCCAGGTCTATAAAGGGAAGTTCCTGCGATAAGATCCTCTAGACATTCTGGCTTTAACTCTTTTAGGAAAGACTTCATGCCACTGCTCTCAAACTGGAAAATTCCCTCTGTCTTTGCCTGTGCCATCATCTCATAAACCTTTGGATCGCCATAGTCAATATTATCTAAGTCTACTGAAATCTCCCTATTTGTATTAATTAATTTCACAGCATCTTGAATTACAGTTAATGTTCGAAGTCCCAAAAAATAGTGATAGGTAACGAACACCGTCAACTTAATGTTACGGGTCGTTTTCCCCCACTTCACACCGTGCATGCGACTTTCACCGCACACGGCGTTCCATCGTAAATAGTAGACTACGGTAATCTACTTTCGGATATTGTCAGAATTGTTTACTTTGTAACCAACTTTATTTGTTCTTATACCATTTATATCCACTAAAACTTGCAAGTGCAAAACCCATTGGAATACAAGCATAACCTGCATTAACTTTCCCATGATTGGATAATACATATCCTGCACCAACAAATGTAAGTATAATAAATATTATTGATAATACTAATAATACTTTTTTCATGATTATTTTCTCCTTTCTTTAGGCGTATTTATTCACCCATTTGCGTGGGTGACACGCTATATGAATGGATAAATCATTTAGTTTGTTGGTTAAATTTCTTGCGATATTTAGCAAGGTTTTTTAATGTTTTTTCTGACAAATCTGTAGGCTAAAAATGATTTGTATACTGTATATTTTAACAACCATGCATGCATCACCTCCGTGACACTTTATAACATGGTTAGTTCGTTTCGCTCATCGGCTACCTTAACAATTAAACTTATCTTACAATATCCTATTTACGACTATGCCCCTTCGCTCCATAGACATTACTCTACTTCATCACTACTACGGGCTGCTGCCCCCTAAATTCACAAGTCATTTCCTACTTGTTAGAAACATCTACTCTTAATAGCATTAGCATTTTCTTTTAGGGTTCAATTGTTCCGTTTGTTTTATCCTTTATTATTGTAACTTAGCCTCTACCTTTAACCCGTTAGCCATTCTTTCTCCCGTTAGTCGAATGGAATAAGAATACTTAACCCTTACTGGTTAAGTATAGTAATTTCAATGGACAATAAAATTACTACGACTAAAATCCCTACAGGGACAACGAAACTTTCGTTTCGGTCTCTAAATTACGAGCCTTTCATACGGTAGTTCCTGGTGTGTAGGCATATTACATTTTAAATATTTCTATTAAGGACCTCCGACTTACTTCGTCGCCATATTTCTTACTTTATACTTTCATACAGGTGGACTCTAGCCACTTTTGTACCAATATTACTAATATATTTCATCCATTTAGGCACTTTTCAGCCGCCTTCACCGTGCTTTATACCATTTAGTATTAAGACTAAACAGCATAACGGAGTCTTAAGGGATTGGGTATCGACATTTACCCAACAATAGGAATTTCACCTATCTAATCAAACAAACAGTTAAACAAGTTCTTTACTTTATCTTTTCCAGCAGGCGTGCTCTAGTCACTTTTGTACCAACTGTACTCAAATATTTCATTTCCTTATTCCGCTAACTTGTTTTCCTTTCGGAAGTGTTTCGTTAGCGAACAATTCGCACATCCATTTTAAGAAGTCCTAACTCCTCGATTGTCGTCATCGTAAACTGAGTTGTAATTGCATTTTCAGAACCTCTTGAGAGTGGGACAAATTCATCAATTGCCTCTTGACCGATTACGACACCTGCCGCATGCATAGAAGAATGTCTTGGAAGTCCTTCAAGACGCTTTGACAAATCAATAAGTTTTTTTATAACCTCATCTTTTTCATAGAGATTTTTAAGTTCTGGATTTATTTTAAGTGCTTTGTCAATCGTCATTTTTAACTCTGATGGAATCATCTTCGTTACCGCATCTACCTGCGCATAAGGAATGTCAAGCACTCTTCCTACGTCTCGAATTACCATTCTTGCCGCCATCGTACCAAAAGTGATAATTTGCACAACCTTTTCCTTGCCATATTTTTGTATAACATAGTCAATTACTTCTTGTCGTCTCTCAAAGCAAAAATCGATATCGATATCTGGCATGGATACACGCTCTGGATTTAAAAATCTCTCAAAAAGAAGCTGATACTTAATTGGATCGATATTTGTGATAGTAAGGCAATAAGCCACGATACTTCCAGCCGCAGAGCCTCGTCCAGGACCAACTGCAATTCCATGGTCTCTTGCATATTTAATGAAATCTCCTACAATTAAAAAATAATCCACATATCCCATATTTTTAATTGTATCAAGCTCATAATAAAGCCTATCTTCTAATTCCTTTTTTGGATTTTCTCCGTATCTTTTCCTTAACCCTTCCTCACATAGCATCTTTAAATACTCAAAGGCATCTTGTCCATTTGGAACATCAAATTTTGGCACTTTTTGCTCGCCAAATACAATCTCTACATTACAGCGTTCTGCAATTTTATGGGTATTTTCTAATGCCTCTCTCGCATACGGAAAAAGTTCTGCCATCTGCTGCTCAGATTTACAAAAATATTGTCCACCTTCATATCGCATTCGATTTTCATCAGAAACCTTCTTTCCTGTCTGAATACAGAGCAAAATATCATGTGGCTGTGCATCGCTCTCATACGTATAGTGAATATCATTTGTCACTACTAAATCTATATGAAGCTCTTTTGAGAGCCTTAATAATTCTGTATTTACTAATGTCTGCTCTCGAATTCCGTGGTCTTGCAGCTCTAAAAAGAAATTTCCTTTTCCAAAAATCCCCTCAAGCTTTAAAGCAGCTTTTTTCGCCTCCTCATATTCTCCCTTTCTAATATAAGAAGGAACTTCTCCCGCAAGACACGCAGACAGGGCGATAATTCCCTCATGAAACTGCTCTAATATCTCATAATCTACTCTCGGTTTATAATAAAAGCCTTCTGTAAACCCTCTAGATACAATTTTCATTAAATTATGATACCCTAAATCATTTTCTGCTAAGAGAACTAAGTGATAATATCGATTTGCCCCCTTATTCGGATCTTTATCGAAGCGAGAACTTGGGGCGACATAAATTTCACAACCTAAAATTGGCTTAATTCCAACCTCTTTAGCAGCTTTATAAAAATCAATCACTCCATACATGACACCGTGGTCTGTGATTGCCATACTATCCATGCCAAGTTCCTTCGCCCTTGCCACAAGTTCTTTTATCTTACTAGAGCCATCTAATAAACTATACTCCGTATGAACATGTAAATGTGTAAAACTCAATTTTTTCTCCTTTCTGTCCATAATCACTTAAAAAATTTGCCATATTTTCCCATTTCAAAAGAAAATATGGCATACTCTATCTTTACAATATCTTTTACCCTATCTTTACTCATTCTCTAATACTGGGGCATAAAAGCCACTCTCATCTTGATTAAGTAAATTCATAAATTCTATCTCTGGCTTATGCATATCTTGATAACTATAGACACCCCAGTATCCAAATAAACCGACAATCGCCACTGCACAGACTGCTGCGACTGCCTTTTTGATTTTCTTCATTTTCTTTTCTCTCGCAATAATCTGTTTTCTATTCGCTTTGTATTTTTTATACTCATCTACCTTTTTCTGGCTCATTCGTTTTTCTCCTTCCTTTAAACATTTCTATAAAGCATCTTATCACAATCTCCCTGTTTTTAAAAGATATTTTTCCTATTCTCCTCTTAATACCAAAAATGTCCGATAAATATCAATCATTCCATATCCCCACTGCACACTCGGATAACGAATATTCATATCCCTTTTTGCCCCTCGAATCAAATAATTTTTTATTGCAACAGAATTAAGCCCTCTATCATTTCCCCGTATAATCGCCCATTCAAGGAGCAATGCCATAATGCCAGCCCCATATGCTGCCGCAATACTCGTTCCTGAGCGTCTTACCATCCTTCCATTTAAACCAGGTCCCTCGATATCTACCCCTGGCGCCGCCAAATCTGGTTTTATCACGCCAGTTCTTGTAAAACCTCTGCTCGCCTCCACATAAATGCTCTCATTTCTATGATTATACGCCGTCATGCTCATCGGGACTGTATCAGACCCTGGGGAAGTAATAGTTGTATCTGGATTAGAGCGAAGAAAAAATAAATCCTCAGACGTAAAATTTTTAATTGGAAGCCACATATGAAATTCCATCGGTGAGATTCCACTCGCATATACACCGATTTTCCAAATTCCAGCGGATGGTCGATTAAACCGCAAAAAGATAAGCTGTGCCCCCGAATTTTGCTCCGCAATCTGATACCGTACATCAACCGTTGTATTTTCCAAAAGAAATTGAATCGTCCTATTTTCTCCCAATCTTGCTGGAATTCTAGGTACAAAATCTCCCGTTGGAGACTGTAAATCTATGGAAAATAAATTCGGAGCATTCCCCCAAAGCTCTACGATAAATCCTCTCTCATTTTCCCCAACTTCAATCTCCACATTCTCTGGAATATTATTTTCCGTCACAACTCCAAAAAAATGGTGTCTCGCTGCTCCCTCATTCCCAGCTGGCACACAAACGCCCACTCCTCCAAAGCTTCCAATCGTATCTAAAAATGTATTCAATCTTCCACGATTAGAGTGACCGCCCTGATTGGTCCCCACTCCTAATAAGACAACAATTGGTCTTTGTAATTCCCTCGCCACATCTGTCACATACTTTACACCGAGTATAATATCATTTTCCTGATAAGCTAAAGCTCCCTCTTTAATAAAATAAATATCTCGCAGATATTGTTTTGCCTCCTTTAGTTTTACAATGACAAGCTCACTGTCAGGTGCAACTCCAGTGAAATTATTATCCTTATCATAGTTTCCCGCTGCAATTCCGGCTAGGAATGTGCCGTGACCGTTTTCATCTACAGTCTTTATATACGTATCGCTCTCCCCGTTAAAATTGCTATTGCCTTGGCCTGTCTTTCTCCTTCGAATTGCCTCGTCGAGTTCCTCTTGACGATATTCTACTCCATACAAAAAATCTTTCGGATGCTTTTGCTCTCCCTCTTGAATACTCTGGTCCCAAATTCGCACAATTCTTGATGTCCCATCTGCATACTGAAAAAGCGGATTATAAATATCAATTCCCGTATCAATAATCGCAACTAACACCCCCTGTCCTCTCAAACTTAGAGAGGGCTGATTTTGAATTTGCAAAACTCCACTCTCTTGCACTGGCTCTAAATCCATCAAGCCATAGCATTTTGGCCATACGCTATATGGCAAACTTAAATTAAAAAGCGGACCTAGATTACTAAGTTTAGAGTATAAAACCATATTATCTACGTCCGCCTTCTGGCTACATTCTATATTTAATATTCTTCTTAATTCTTCTTCTTGTTGTTCACTCACAATAAAATCTGCGTAATCCTCGCTTAAAATCTTTTCGCTACAAGAAAGTTCCATTTTTCTTTGACCTTTCTATTATTTCGATTATTTTATATCTGGATTATTTTATGTGAGTTTATAACTATTTATGCTAAGTTTACTAAAATTTCTGTAAAAATGCTTTCACATTTGCAGTCGCATCGCCATGAAACACCGCTGAACCTGCCACAAAAATATTTGCTCCTGCCTCTTTGACTGCATCTATATTATCAAGTGTGACACCGCCGTCCACCTCAATATCTAAGTCTTTTAATCCTCTTTTATCCGCCATCTCTCTTAACTCTTTTATTTTTCTGATGGAGCTTGGAATAAAAGATTGTCCTCCAAACCCTGGATTGACAGACATAATGAGAACCATATCTAAATCCTCTAAAACATAATCAAGAACAGAAAGTGGTGTCGCTGGGTTTAAAGATACCGCCGCCTTTTTTCCACATTCCTTAATAAGTGCAATCGTTCGATTAAGATGAGTGCAAGCTTCCGCGTGAACACAGATGATATCTGCTCCCGCCTTGGCAAATTCTTCAATATATCTATCTGGCTCCTCAATCATCAAATGTACATCAAAGATACGCTCTGTGAGAGGTCGAATTGCCTTAATCACTGGAAAGGCAAAAGAAATATTTGGGACAAACTTTCCGTCCATCACATCGATATGAACATACTGTGCCCCAGCCTCATCGATTGCTTTAATATCTGCTCCTAAATTTGCAAAATCTGCTGATAAAATAGAAGGTGCTAATTTATACATTGTGTTTCATCCTCACTTTTCTATAATAAATAATAATGCCTGTAAAATTAGGCATATTCGTTCAATAAGATTACTATACCTCAACAATTTCTACTGTGCAAGGAAAAAAAGAAGAGAACATCTTCGTTCCCTTCTTTTTCTCACATCAAACTGCCAAACATAAAATGGCTCTCTTTACAGGCAGCCATGAATAAAGACAATCCTATGAGCAACTTTACTTACTCTTCTTCGGATGTCACTTCCAAAAGTGCCGCTTCATATTTTTCTAGAATCATCTTTTGGATACGATCTCTTGTCTCTGAATTGATTGGGTGAGCAATGTCTCTGTATTCCCCGTCTGTCGCTTTGCGACTAGGCATTGCAATAAATAACCCTTTTTCCCCCTCTATTACCTTAATATCATGAACTACAAATTCATTATCAAGGGTAATAGATACCACTGCCTTCATTTTGCTTTCTTTCGTAACTTTGCGGATACGCACGTCTGTAATTTGCATGTTGAAACCTCCTCCGTTTTTTTCAAGATACTTTGGCTTCTCCTTCCAAAGCATTCTCTGTATACACGCCAAATTCTGACTTTACAGCCATTTGACTTATTCTCCTTGTCCTACTTAGTGGCTGTATTTTGATAGTTTCCCATCAAGGCATTCGTCAAACACCTCACTCTAGATGCAAATATAGTGCTTTGAATATTTTACCCATAGAAAGCCTACTCTATGGAACTTTCTACATTCAGTTGTTATTCTGATTATACTAAATTTAGAAAATATTAGCAAGCATAAAAGTAACGTTTAGTAAGCAAAAGTACAGACATAATCTTTACATTTAGCAACGATTGTTTTATAATAAATCTGTCTATATAGACTTTTAATTTATGTAAATTGTTTGAAGGAGAAAATTCCCCTAATTCTAAAAACATCATAGTTAACTGATATGTCTGCTCTCGCAGACACCACTTATAAATGAAAGAGGAGTATTTTTATGTACAAAGTTAATTTTAACAAACCGATTCACGTACATTTTATTGGTATCGGCGGTATTAGTATGAGCGGCCTTGCCGAAATTTTATTAAAACAAAACTTTACAATTAGTGGTTCTGATGCACAGGCATCTCCTATCACTGACAAACTTGCATCACTTGGCGCTACAATTGCAATTGGACAGAAGGCTGAAAATATCTCTTCTGATATAGACCTTGTTGTTTATACAGCGGCTATTCGAGAAGACAATGAAGAATTTCAAGAAGTGGTGAAAAGAAATATCCCAATGCTCACTCGTGCTCAACTTCTCGGAGAGATTATGGACAACTACAAAAATTCTATCGCTGTCTCTGGTACTCACGGAAAAACAACAACAACTTCTATGTTATCTCATATTTTACTTGAAGCTAATACAGATCCAACAATCAGTGTCGGAGGCATTTTAGACCGCATTGACGGCAATATCTATGTTGGACATTCTGATATATTTTTAACAGAGGCTTGTGAATACACAAATAGCTTCCTTGAATTCCATCCAAAATACAGCATTATTTTAAATATTGAAGAAGATCATATGGATTTCTTTAAGGATTTAGCTGACATCCAGCATTCCTTTAAACAGTTCGCATCTCAAACTGCAAAGGATGGTCTTTTAGTATTGAATTCTGATATCGAATGCATTCCTTATATTATAAAAGATTTAGATGTTGAATATGTGACATTTGGTCTTAATGAAAATTCTACATACATGGCTGAAAACATTGTGTTCGATGATTTTGGAAATGCACATTTTGACTTTTCAATCAAAGGTGTGCCATCTGGTCATATCGATTTGAGTGTAAAAGGAGAACATAATATTTATAACGCACTCTCTGCTATCGCTATCGCCCAGTCTATCGGTATCTCTCTTGATGATATTCACGACGGCTTACTTTCCTTTGGCGGCACAAAACGTCGTTTCGAGAAAAAGGGCGAGCTAAATGGATTTACTATTATTGACGATTATGCACATCATCCAACAGAAATTAAAGCTACTTTAAAGTCTGCTAAAACTTATCCACATAATGAAGTTTGGTGTATTTTCCAACCTCATACTTATAGCCGTACAATAGCGTTTTTAGATGGTTTTGCCGAGGCGTTAAGTCTTAGTGACCACGTTATCTTAACAGATATCTACGCAGCTAGAGAGCCAGATACTGGAGAGGTTTCCTCTAAAGATATCTTTGACCGTCTCGCTCCTTATGAGGTAGATGCGTACTATATCCCAGCTTTTGAAGATATCATGGATTTTGTTTTAAAAAATTGCAAAAAAAATGATTTGTTGATAACTATGGGAGCTGGAAACGTTGTAAATATCGGAGAAATGCTCTTAAAAAAATAAGTTATCCACATTATCCACAAGTAATATTCCCGTTTTCGGAATATTACTTTGTGGATTTTTTCTTCTTTTTCTTTCTCATATTCTCTTTCCAAAAATCGCATAAAACAATAGATTTTTCCTATTTTCTTCCTTTTAATTTCCATTTTTCTTTTAATTATCCACATTATCCACATTATCCACAAATTCTTCCAGAGCAGTCATTCGAATATTTGTTCCGTTTTCTTTTTTAAAATCCTATGCTATAATGATAATCCAAATTAACATGAAGCTATATTCTGTTTCTTTCAAATACACAGAAGTGAAAATTCGTTTTTTATCATAACAAAGGAGGTTGGCTTTTTAAATGGGCTTTTCTGTCAAAAATAATATGAACGTTTCTTTTACAATTATACCAAATAATTTCATAGATGAGTACATGGTGAAGGCCAATGGAGAATTTGTAAAAATCTATCTATATGTACAAAGTCAAATTCAAGCAAACCGAGAGCAAAATCTCAGTCTCTCTGTGATTGCCGATAAATTTGAGTGTACGGAAAAAGACGTACAAAGAGCCTTTGCTTACTGGGAAAAAGAAGGACTTCTCTCTCTAGAGATGGAAGAGACAGCTCAACCTTTAGAACCTCAAACCTCAACTATACCAAAACCTTTAGAACTTGAGACAATAAAAACATCTCCATCTCTAAAGGAGCAACCAGTAAAATCATTTCAACCTTTGGAATCTCAAATGGCAAAAACATCTGTGATTCCCGACACAAAAGCTATGCCTTCTCCCCATAGGAATCTTGAGTCTTCTTATAAAGTTCCTTTTAAGGCAAACCTCTCTCCGACAGAACTTCAAACTGAAATTGAGACAGCGGGATTATCACAGCTTGTCTATATGGCAGATACTTATTTTGGCAGACCTCTGACTTGTACAGATTTAAATACTTTATTTTATTTTCACGATCAATTACATTTTTCTGTCGAGCTAATCGAATTTTTAATCGAATACTGTGTCTCTAACGATAAACGCAATATGCGCTATATCGAAAGTGTTGCTCTTTCTTGGCACGAAAAACATATCAAGACAGTGGAGGAAGCAAAAGCTCAGATTCAGTCTCACAATAAAAATTATTATTCTGTCATGAAAGCACTTGGTATTCATAACCGTAGTCCGATTCCTTCTGAGTCGGAGCTTATAAAAAAATGGTTTCAGACCTACAATTTTGAACTGCCAATTATTTTAGAGGCATGTAAGCGCACGATTCAAAAAACGCATCAACCAAGTTTTGCCTACACAGATAAAATTTTATCTAGCTGGTATACTTCTAAAGTGCAGACTTTAGACGATATAAAAGCTTTAGATGAAGAATATCAGCTTACTAATCCTACTTATATAAAGAAAGGAACTAATTCATCCAAACCTGAAAATCGTTTTCACAATTTTGATCAACGCAATTATGATTTTGATGCACTAGAAAAACAATTTGACCAGCAATTCTTTTTTCAGATAAATCATAAAAACGGTTAATTCGTTAGTTTCATAGAAGAAAGGTATTATTATGGCATTGACAAGTAAACAATATTCCCAGGTCATGCAACAGTTTGACCAAAGAAGATTACAAAATAGAGAAAAAGAGCATAGACGACTTCTGCAAGTCTATAAAGATATTCCTGAGATTAAAACAATTGATGAAAAAATAGCCAGTAATTCTGTCGCTATCGGCAAAAAAATGCTTTTCTCAGAAGATAAAAAAATACTAGAAAAATTAAAATCAGAAAACTTTGAACTTTCTATGTCCAAAATTGAATTATTGGCCGCCCATAATTATCCAGCCAATTACCTAGACCCAATTTATCAATGTTCACGCTGCAAGGATACAGGATATATTGGCACTAAACAATGTAACTGTCTAAAACAGTCGATTGTCGATTTAGCCTACCAACAGTCCAATATTAAAGAAGTTTTAAAAAGAGAGAATTTTCAGAATTTTTCTTATGAATATTACTCTCCTAAAAAAAACGGAGACACCCCATCTGCGAGGGAGCAAATTGCTTCTATCGTCTCTATCTGCCAAGATTTTATCTATCATTTTGATAAAATTCCTGGAAAGAATCTCTTGTTTCAGGGCAATACTGGCGTTGGAAAAACTTTTTTGACAAATTGTATTGCAAAAGAAATTTTAGATGCGGGACATACAGTTTTATATTTAACTGCATTTCAATTTTCTGAGACAATTTCTAAACATACTTTCGATAAAAATTTTTCTAACGGACAAAATGACCTATTTTCTCATTTATTCGACAGTGAATTACTTATTTTAGATGATTTAGGAACAGAATTAAATAATGCGTTTCTCACTTCGCAACTTTTTGTATGTATTAACGAGAGATTGCTCCGCAATAAATCAACTATTATTTCGACAAATTTATCTCTCGCACAACTCTCAAAGGCTTATTCTGAGCGCATTTTCTCTCGAATTGTAAGTAACTATACTATCCTAAAAATTCTTGGCGAGGATATTCGACTAAAAAAAGCATTGTCACAATAAAAACTATTTAAGAGTATCTTGACGAATTCGGTATATAATGATATAAAGAAGATGTATCACTATTTTTAACAAAGAAAAATAATTGTATTGAATAAGGAGAATTGTACATGAAACCAGATGATAATAAGTATTCAACTATACCAGTTGGTAAACTAGGAATTATCGCACTTCAAGGATGTAGTGAACTCGGAAACAAAGTAAATGAATATATTGTAAATTGGAGAAATCAAAGAGATAATGAGCATAAATCCAATCTTGCTTTTGATGGATATGAGAGAGACTCTTATTTACTCGAGGCTTCTTGCCCTCGTTTTGGTTCTGGAGAGGCAAAAGCTATTATTAAAGATTCCGTCAGAGGATCAGATTTATATATCATTGTTGATGTATTAAATTATAGCATTGAGTATTCCTTATCTGGAAGAAAATGCCCTATGTCCCCAGATGACCACTATCAAGATTTAAAGAGAATTATCGCAGCTACTGGAGGAAAACCTCGCAATCTCACAGTTATTATGCCTTTCCTCTATGAGAGCCGTCAGCATAAAAGATCCGGAAGAGAGTCTCTAGACTGTGCATTAGCACTCCAAGAACTCACTTCTATGGGTGTTGAAAATATCATCACATTTGACGCTCATGACCCACGTGTACAAAACGCAATTCCTCTAAAAGGATTTGACAATATTATGCCAACTTATCAGTTCATCAAAGCTCTCTTAAAGTCCACAGATGATTTACAGATTGACTCTGACCATATGATGGTAATCAGCCCAGATGAGGGTGCTATGCAAAGAGCTATCTACTTTGCAAATATGTTCGGTGTCGATGTTGGTATGTTCTACAAACGTCGTGACTACACAACCATTATTGATGGTCGCAATCCTATCGTATCTCACGAATTCCTCGGTGATTCCGTAGAAGGAAAAGATGTATTAATTATCGATGATATGATTTCCTCTGGTGAGAGTATGTTTGATGTTGCTAAAGAATTAAAAAGAAGAAAAGCAAAACGTGTTTTCTGCTTCTCCACATTTGGTCTTTTCACAAAAGGTCTTGAAAAATTTGACCAGTATTATAAGGACGGCATCATTCACAAAGTATTTACAACAAACTTAACTTATCAGATGCCAGAGCTTCTTGAAAAAGAATGGTATGTAAATACAGATATGAGCAAATATATTGCTCTCATTATCGATACTTTAAATCATGATTCTTCCATCAGCCCACTACTCGACCCAGTAGACCGCATTAAAAATAGAATCGAAGAATACAAAGTTAAACATACAATTGAAGATTAGACGAACTTTCCTGTTTTCACAGACAGTCATAGAAAAAAGAGGCTATCGCTTAGCGATAACCTCTTTTTTTCCTTAATTCATACTAGTATTCGTACTATTACTCATACTACCATTTGTACTATTATTCATACTACTATTTGTACTGCTATTTGTGCCACTATTCATACTACTACTTGTACTGCCATTTGTGCTGCTACTGCTCGTATTTTTCTTATAATCTTTAAAATCTTTATTCGGTAACGTTTTATGAATCTCTTCCATAAAATCCTTCCAAATATAGGCTGGATAAGTATTTCCTCTTAATCCATTTACTTTTTCCACCTCATTTGCTCCAACCCACACGGCTGTCGTATAATAAGGAGTATAACCACAGAGCCATCCATCCGCCTGATTATTCGTTGTCCCTGTCTTAGCCGCAGCGTTCATATTCGTCAAAGCACAGTCTTTCGCTGTTCCATCCGGACTAGTAATAACACTTTTTAGGACACTAGTCATCATTCTGGCTGCCTCTTTTTTATAAACCCGTCTTACATCTGCATCTATTCTCTCAAGTTCTTTTCCGTCTTTTGTAATAATTTTAGAAATACAAGTCGGTCTTCGATACTCTCCATCATTTGCCAAAGTAGCATATCCAGCAGCCATCTCTACTGTATTTGTCCCATAATAAAATCCGCCAAGGCAGGTAGTCAAATATTTATAATCATTTCTAGAAAGTTTACTAAACCCAAGATTCGCTAAATATTTTAATGCCTTTTCTGGTGTCAATTGTTTATAGAGACGATAAGTAGCGACATTACTAGATACCTCCACCGCTGTTCTAAGGCTAATATCATAGAGATATCCGCCACTATTTTTTGGTCCATTTTCTCCAAGCGGAGAGTCGTCCACCATCGTATCAGGGGTTTTTCCAGTTTTTTCTAAAAATGGAGTGTATACGAGTAACGGTTTAATCGCACTTCCTGGCTGTCTAAAGCTTTGATATGCTCTATTTAACGTATGATATTCTTTTTCTTCCTTCTTTCTTCCGCCGACAATAGCCACAACATATCCCGTCTTATTGTCAATGCAGGTCGCTGCTCCCTGAACTTTATATACATTATCTTTTGTTTTTTTCTGAAATCCTGATAACTTATCATTGATAGAATCTTGAAGCTTTTTTTGAAGATCAAAGTCTATTGTTGTATAAATTTGATATCCACCCGTATATAATCGCTCATGACATTCATTATATACCTGTGTATATTCCTCCATATATCCCTCTCTCTCCTCTGTCGTTTCAAAGTCATACTGAAATTCAAAATTACATTCTTGCTGCATTAACATCTCTGTGGCACAGTGATATACATAAGTTTCTACATAATCATTCGTCGTTTTCGTTTTTTTCTTTTCATATACTTTGATTGTCTCGCTAATTGCCTCATCATATTGTTCTTGACTAATATAGTCATCTTCCAACATATTTTTTAAGATTCTATCTCTTCTTCCTAGCGTATTTTCCTTCTGTTTCAATGGATTATATAAAGTCGGATTATTTGGAATTGCACATAAAAATACAATCTGCGATAAACTTAAGTCGTTTGCGTCTTTTCTAAAATATCCTTTCGATGCGGCTTGAATTCCGTAATATCCATTCGAAAAATTGATATTATTGAGATAAAACTCTAAAATTTCTTCCTTACTATATTTTTTCTCTAACTCTATAGAAATAAACTGCTCCTCTATCTTCCTTCTCCAAGTTTTTTCAAAATTTAAGAAGACATTTCGGCTAAGCTGCTGAGTAATTGTACTTCCTCCCTCTGTCGCTTTTCCTCCATTCTTAACTAAAACCCACATTGCTCTTGCGATTCCTCTTACATCGATTCCTGGATGATACGGAAATCTTTTATCCTCTATCGATATCATCGCCATCTTTGCTGGGTCAGGAATATCCTTATACTCTAAATAATAAGAATCTTTATCTCCTTTTAAAGTTACTATTAATTTTCCATTCTTATCATAAACTAAACTTGTCTGTGCAGCACGGAAAGTATCTGCATTACTTACTTCCACCTTCGCAATCGCTGTCTCGCGCAGCTCTCTAATTGGTATAATCAATTTTTCCCATAAAATACTGCCTCCTACTAAAAAACAGAATAATATAATTGGCAGCATAATATATCGAATTTTAAACTTTTTTGGTTTATTTTTCTTTTGTCTCTTCTCTTCCTTCTTATGTTCTATCTGCAATGCTTTTTGAGCCTCTTTTCGCTCTTTTTCTTTTTGCTCAGCCACTCTTTTCGCTTTTTGCCCAGCTGCTCTTTTTTCTTTTTTCTCGGCTACTCTTCTTTCTTTTTCCTCAGCCGCTCTTTTTTCTTTTTCCTCAGCTGCTCTTCTTTCTTTTTCCTCAGCCGCCCTTTTTTCTTTTAGCTCAGCCGCTCTTCTTTCTTTTTGCTCAGCTGCTCTTTTCGCTTTTTCCTCAGCTTTTTTTTTCGCCTTTTCTCTTCTAATATCCTCCGCAGACTTCATTTTTCCTTTTATATCATCAATCATAACTGGAGTTTTCTCCTTTAATTTATCCCAACCTGTCTGCTTTTTATCGTTGTTTAAGATTTCATCTCTATCCATCTTTTCTTTTTTTACTCTATTTTCTTGTCCCTTTATTGGCTCTGCCATTTTCTCACCTCTTATACTACCCTTATTAACTTATGTAATCAGTCTATCTTCCTTTTCTCCAAAAGTATCTATAATCAGGCTTCGCTCCAAGATACATATCTGATATATGGATAAAACGCATATTCACTTCCTTTGTCTGGTCTATTGATATATTATACCTAATTCACTTATAGTTTTCCACTCTTTTTCTATAAAAAAATGAAAAAGAAGGTTTGACAAGCTTCTATGAACCGATATATAGTAAACTAAGGTATTTTTTTCCCAAACAGGCATAATAAAAATTTCAGAAAAATGAATTAAGAAAGGATTTTTTATGAATACATCATTTTCTTTAAACCGAACTCAACTAAAAACAATCGCTCTTATAACAATGACTCTAGACCATATCGGAGCAGCCCTCGTTCCAAGGCAGCTTTTTCTCTACTCCATCTTAAGAATAATAGGAAGAATCGCTTTCCCTATTTTTTGCTTTTTACTCGTGGAGGGATTTTTCTACACAAGAAATAGAGAAAACTATATAAAAAGACTTCTAATTTTTGCTCTCATCGCAGAAATTCCTTTTGATTTTGGTCTTTATTTAACTTCCAATACCTTTACTTACAAACTTGCATTCGCACATCAAAATACCTTATTTACCTTAGCTATCGGTATGACTGTGCTGACTATTTTAGAAAAATATAAAGATAAAATTCCCTCCTACTCCATGCCAGCCCTCGTCATCTGCATGATAGCTCTAATTTTAGCAGAAGTACTTGGCACAGATTACGGAATGATTGGTGTATTTTTTATTATCAGTCTTTATTATAGAAAAACACTTTTTAGCCGTACAAACCCACTTTTTTCTCTATTTATATGCTTTATACCACTTATAGCAACCGGAGGAAGAGAACCTTTTTGTATCCTCTCACTATTCCTCATTTATTGCTATCAGCCTGTTTATTGCAAGGGAAATAAATATTTTTTCTATATCTACTATCCACTGCATTTAACAATCCTAGCTATCTTGCGTTTTATAGAACTCTAAGATTCGATACCCACTATATGAGATACAGGATTCACTCTATAAAATAATAAAGAACGTTAGAAAATAAACTGGTATACCAATTTCACAGGTATCTTAGTTTATTTTGTAACATTCTCTATTATCCTTTTTCCCTTTTAGCGGAGCAATCCCGCCTTTCTCATTTTTCCACCAGTTTGTACATACACATAATTTGGAAACTTCATATAAAGCTGACTCCACTGTACAATATCGGAATGTCTTATAAAGATAATCTTATCTGCATCTGAATTTTGATACCTTATATATTCTTGCATTGGTATCTTTTGGTATTTTGTTCCTTCCTTCTTTCCTAATGTCACACGAATTACAGTTCCAGAAATTTTCACCTTCAAAAGATAACGATTTTCCTTTTTATAAGTTTTTATATTCTCGCCCTCTTTATTAATGATGGAAATCTGTTTCATAGGAAATATAGAGCCATTTTTAGGCAAATCACCTTTATTCGCAATTCCGTACACAAAATCTTCCGAGATAAAACCTATCATTTTTATGCTTTGATTATCCTCGCAGGTAAGTTCTCGCTTCTCATCCTTATCTAGATTCCAAATAGTAATCTTTTTATCTTCTTCCCTTTGAATTGCTACTATCTTAGACTGTTCAGAAACTGTTATATTTTCTTCTCCGATTTCCTTTTCTATTTTCTTTACTTCACTGCTTGTAATATCTATCTTGAATAAATCTTCGTCTAAGGAAATATATAAACTATTATTTTCACTCAAACATGCCACTTTACGAATACCTGAGTTCAGTAGAGAAAATTTATAATTGCTATTAATAAATATTTTCTCTTCTATTAGACAAGAATCTGCATCATAATGATATAGAGAAATTCCGTTTTCTCCCTCATGTTGTCCACGGCTCATATATCCATAGACAAGAAAATCTAGATTTCCTTCCTCGTCCATCTTTAGCAATCGAATATTATTTTGGTCAAAATTGCTGCGAATATCTAAATTATTGCCTCCAAATGCAAATACTTCTGTCATCGTGTTCTTGCGATAATTATAAAGCCATAGCTGTTTTCCCTGCACAAAGCAAATCTTCTTTCCTGAGTCAGACTCCAAATAATCTGGTGTATCTTGTTTTGTTATCCCAAGTAAAATTTCTTGCTTGATAGGATAGACAAACTCAGGGTTAAATAACGACTCCACTCGTCTTTCATAATCGATAAGCTGCATCTTTTTTGCACTATATCCAACCTCATAATTTTCCTTCACTGTATAATATTGCTTAGAGCGCTTCTCTCTTTGAATCGATATAATATAGCTAAGCTCTATTTTCATTATCTCCTCATTCACTTCTTTTATAGAGTAAGATACTTCTCCCTCCACCTGTGGATTGGTGTCGCCAAATACCATTGCTTCATAACTTGATTGGATTGTCGTTTTTGAAAAATCATTATCCGCATTGCCGTCTTTAAAATCAATATAGTTGGCAATCCAATCGGATTTTTCAAATATATGATTATGGAATTTTTTTACAAATTCCATCTTTTTCTTTGCAAATAATTCTTCTCCATATTTAAGCTGTGCATAATAGTATATTTTTCCCTGTCTTGGAATTAACACACAAAAACAGACTAAATAGTCCGTCTCTTTCCTCAAATTATCCTCAACTTTAATTTCTGCACTTAAATAACCATTTTTATTCGTAAAATTTTTTATTGTCCCGTCAGCTACTAATTTCTTATCTTTCTTTCTCATAATCTCATAGGTAAGGGAACTTATTTTTTCTAAATCTGGTCCTAAAGAGACAGTCATTTTTTTAGATTTTTCCAAAGGTATAAACGCAGTTTTAGCATAGGACTGCGCCTCCTCGCTGCGATATCCACGCAAATCTATCAATTCCGTATCTGAATTTGAAATTCTCATCAGAGGAATTTTAGGGGAATCTAATCCAAACTGTCTATTTTCCTCACCGAGTGCTTTCCAAGCATTTATCCCTAGTAATGCAATGATAAAAAATATAAGAAATAAACCTGTATAATTTTTTGTTTTTCTCATTCAATCTCCTCTACAGCAATCATCACTCTGTCAAACATCAAACTGATATATCTGTTTTCGCAGATAGTTTTCATAATAATGCATTCAATATAGGGTTTGCCTGCAAAAATTGTCTGCACTCCTCAAATTCTTCTCTACTTTGCAATCTTTTATTTTCACTGCTCTTATCTTTTTTTATGGCACGAATTAAAATATTTTTTGGAGTATGCTCCATATCAATAAATTCCAAAATCTGAACTTGATATCCCTTAGATTCTAAAAGCTTTGCTCTCATTCCATCGGTCATCAATGCCGCAAAGCGCTCTTTTAAAAGTCCATAATCCATAATAGGAGCCAATATATCTTGCTTAATTTGTCCATTTAACTCATGCTGACAACATGGAACAGATAAGATAACGGATGCATCCCAGGCAACCGCCTTTGCTAACGCAAAATCTGTCGCAGTATCACATGCATGAAGAGTGACAACTAAATCCACCTTCGTCTCTTCCTCATAAGATGCGATATCCCCAACTAAAAATTCCAAATCTTTATATCCATATATCTTAGCCAACTCATTACAATGACGAATGACGTCTTTTTTCAAATCCAATCCCGTCATCTTCACTTCATATCCTTTTTTTTCGCATAGATAATAGTACATAGCAAAAGTCAAATAAGATTTTCCACAGCCAAAATCAATAATATGTAATCTTTTATCTTTTGGAAGCTGTGGAATAATATCTTCTATGAATTCCAAAAAACGATTAATCTGCTTAAATTTATCATATTTTGAGCGGACGATTTTCCCCTCTTTTGTCATAATCCCTAAATCTATTAAAAAAGGGACTCTCTCTCCCTCCTCTAAAAGATATTTCTTCCTGCGATTATGCTCAAAAATAGTTTCTTTCCTATATTGTTTCTTCTTTATCTTCCAAGTTATCTTTCCTTTTTTACTAATGAGACCTGAGCCAGTTTCTTCTCTCTTAATCCAGTTAATTTCTCGAAAATTTAAAATATTTTCCATAATTCTATGTATTATTTGTTCTTTATCATAATTTGTATGGAACACTTGATTATTTTTTAAGACTGTCTCTTGATAATAAATTACTCCCCTAATAATAACTGGACGAATCTTAATATTTTCTATGTCGCCTTTTTTTCTTGGCGCACTAATCGTCATAGAAACGAATTGGTCATCAATTATTTGATTAAAATGTTCTATCAATTCATTTCCCCCTTTCTTCCCTACCTCTTACTATACACAGTTATCCTCTCTCATGTCAAGTGTCTCTTCTTCCTGTCACGGTCTTGCATTTTTTTTCATATACTTTTAGTACATTGAATAAAAATAGGTGAATTTTTATGGATTTTAAAAAAAATGAAAAGGAATTCTCTTTCTCACTGCCAAATTTTTTACAAATCGAAGGAGAGTTGCAAGAAGTAAATTCAAACTCAATTACCCCTGAGCTTTCTGCTCTTGATTTATTTGCCTCAAAAGAACAGACAGAAGAAAAAGATTTTGATAATATAAAGCGTTTATATCCTAAAACAGCACAGTCTCTTTTATCTCTTATTGAGGATATTTGCGATAAAATGGAATATAATGGAAGTATGATGTATGATGAATATCCAGATAAAATTAGCATTCAAAAGATTTGTGATTCTCACTGCAAAGAAAAGATGGATTTTGATTCCTGTTCAAGAGAGGAGCTTTTGCAAGTTTTATTGCTTCAGGAGATGTATTATAGACGCTGTCGCTATAGAAGGCGTAATGATTTGTTTCACAGGCAATAGGTTTTGAAATAGATAAATTACTATAATATATGAAATAACAGACGCAATAGTGGCAAGTAGGTATCCTTTTAAACACGCTTCGTTTCCAAATTTTAACCGCACGCTTATTTATGCTGCTCCCGCGAACTCGTCCTACGGACTCAAACAGCGCTCCCGCAGCAAAGCTAGTGCAGTTAAAATACTTGGAAGCCTTGCTATCGTTTTAAAAGGATACCTACTTGCCTCTTATTGCTGTGCTATCCATCCCACACCTGAAAGAACGAGATTTTCACACATTGTTATAATCTATATAATCCCGTCTTTAACAATTAGTAAAAGAAAAAATCGCTGTATTCCTTGTATTTGATATGCTTCCCATATCGGATACGATAAATAAGAAATGGGGAACCGATGTATCAAAATTCAAATATGATACTATAGAAGGATTCTGGGGACTAATGAAACACGAAATGGATTATGGAAAAAAATATAAAACAAAAGAAGAATTAATCTTTGCCATAGAGAAATACATAGATTATTACACAAACAAAAGAGTTCAACGAAATCTTGGGGTGCTTACACCAATGGAATTCCATGAACAAAAACTAAAAAACGTTGCATAAACAAACCCGGTACATGAACTGTACCGGGAAAGAAAAATTTTCGTTATTTAATTTGTCTACTTGACGGGTAGCACACCAATTTACTGAGCTGAATCGTTTGGTTTTTTGTAGTTCTTTTTTTGGCAACTTTAAAAGAAGAACGTTTGCGGAAAGAGCTATCAAAATTCAATCATTACATTAATAGGTGCCAAAATACAGCAGGGAGTATATAATCTCTTTGGTTTTTCAACGATAGCAAGGCTTCCAAGTATTTTAACTGCACTAGCTTGTTCAATAAAGTCCCTGTCAAGCGACGAAGCATAATTGAGCTTGCTCAAATTTGCTTCGTCATTTGACAGACTAAACAACATAAGTACGTAGAGCAATAGCTCGGAGTACGAATGTTGTTGCGATTGTGAGAACACGAAGTGTGGAACAATCGGACTTTACCTGAGCAAAGCGAGTTCGCGGGAGCAGCATAAATAAGCGTGCGGTTAAAATTTGGAAACGAAGCG
>JBJEOA010000039.1:0-46157 GCA_051880475.1 Lachnospiraceae bacterium
GCAGCGTGTTTTAAAAAGAAGAGATGCCATTTCCATCTCGCGTTTATTCTATTTTCAATCTATTAGAACCTATTTTAATCTATTAGAACCTATAGCGCCTTAATTCTCTCCATAGCGGCAATCGTATTCTCATGAGTACCAAAAGCTGTCAGTCTAAAATATCCCTCTCCACTTGGTCCAAATCCTGAACCTGGAGTACCAACTACATTTGCAGTCTCAAGTAAATAATCAAAAAATTCCCAAGATGTCATCTTATTTGGAGTCTTTAGCCAAATATATGGGGCATTTACACCGCCAGATACCGTGTATCCGGCACCTTTTAATCCCTCATAAATAATCTTTGCATTTTCCATATAGTAAGCAACCTGAGCCTTTAACTGCTCTTTTCCAGCATCAGAATAAACAGCCTCACCAGCTCTTTGGACAATATATGGAGCTCCGTTATATTTTGTACCATGACGTCTAGCCCAAAGACTATGTAATGGTGTTCCATCTACTACTAAATCTTTAGGAATTACTGTAAATCCAAGACGAACACCTGTAAATCCCGCATTTTTAGAGAAGGAGCGAAGCTCAATTGCACAAGTTCTAGCACCCTCGCACTCATAGATAGAGTGAGCTACATTATCCTCAGAAATATATGCCTCATAGGCTGCATCATAAATAATAACAGCCCCAACTTTATTTGCATAATCTACCCAATCTTGAAGCTGTGCCTTTGTGATGGTAGCACCAGTTGGATTATTTGGGAAACAAAGATAAATAATATCTGGTGTTTCCTTTGGAAAATCTGGAGCAAAATTATTCTCTGCTGTACAAGGCATATAAATTACATCACTCCATGTCTCTGCTTTTGGATCATAAGTTCCTGTTCTTCCAGCCATAACATTCGTATCTACGTATACTGGATATACAGGGTCACAGACAGCAATTTTATTATCTATTGAAAAAATTTCTTGAATATTTCCAGAATCACATTTCGCACCGTCGGATACAAAAATCTCATCTGCTGAAATATCACAACCTCTATCAGCATAATCATTTTTAGCGATAGCGGATCTTAAAAACTCATATCCCAAATCTGGGGCATATCCTCTAAAAGTAGCTGCATCCGCCATCTCATCTACTGCACCGTGAAGCGCATCGATAATTGCTGGAGCAAGTGGCTGTGTCACATCACCAATTCCAAGACGAATAATTTTTTTATCAGGATTTGCCGCTGTATAAGCTGCCACTTTTTTTCCAATCGTGGAAAACAAATAGCTTCCTGGGAGTTTTAAATAATTATCGTTAATTTTTACCATTGAATTTTCCTCCTGTTTTTCCTTCCATGCCCGTGTGAGAAATCAGGCATAGTATGATACTTATCTATGTAATAGGGTTTTATTTTATAGCACTGTGTCACTAAAAACCCCATCAAATACAACTTTTGCAGGTCCCGTCATATAAATATGATTTGTTTGTCTATCCCACTTAATAATCAAATCTCCGCCAAGTAAATGCACTTTTACTTCATCGTTTGTCTTTCCATTTAAAACGCAGGCAACTGCTGTAGCACAAGTTCCCGTTCCGCAGGCTAAGGTCTCACCCGTTCCTCTCTCCCACACGCGCATATTTACCTCGTTTTCATTTAAAATCTGTACGAATTCTGCGTTAACCCGTCTTGGAAAACGCTCATGAGACTCAAACTTTGGTCCAATTTCTTCTAGTGGAAATTCACTTGTAGAATCTACAAATACAACTGCGTGGGGATTTCCCATAGAAACACAAGTCATACGGTACACTTTACCATCTACTATAATTTCCTCATCAATTGCTTTTTCATTTTCGGAAATAACTGGTACATTTTTGGCGATAAGTTCTGGCTCTCCCATATCAACTGTAATCATCTTTACCTTTCCATCTTCAATCTGGAATTTTAAATATTTAATTCCAGCTAATGTCTCAACGGAAACCTCCTCTTTATCTGTCAATCCATAGTCATAAACGTATTTTCCGACACATCGAATACCATTTCCACACATCTCAGACTGACTTCCATCTGCGTTATACATATCCATACGAAAATCCGCCTTATCCGATGGACAAATAAGAATTAATCCGTCAGAACCCACTCCAAAATTTCTATTACTCACCTTAATTGCTAATTCTTTCGGATTTTTTACTTCTTCCTCAAAACAGTTAATATACACATAATCATTTCCACATCCATGCATTTTTGTAAACTTCATACTTCTCCCTCTCTTCTATATAAACAGATCTATCTTTTAAAATATTTTCAATATCATCTGCGCTGTCTCAACTAAATTTGTTCCATTATCCATGCTTGTCTTTTGCAAATATCGATGTGCCTCTTCTTCCGTCATTCCTTTCTGCCTTCCTAATAATTCTTTCGCACTTTCTATAATTGCAATTTCTTCCTTGCTTCTTTGTCTTGGTTTTAATCTTCTCTTCTTTCGCTTTCTTCTGAGAGAATCTATTAACATATTTATTGTCTCAATCAACTCATAAACCTTCATCGGCATAGAAAGGCATACTATATTATTATTTTCCACTTCCAAATAGTGGGCACTTGATGCAATCACAACCATCTCAAAAGTCGCTGGGAGATATCCTCTTAACTCCTCACAGAGCATATCAGGAAACCGATATCCACATATAACGATGCCATCTTCACAATCCTCTATCGCCTGTAAAGCCTGTGCACCTGTCATACAAAGAGCTGTAACTTCTATCCCACTTCGCATGAGCAAGCTTTTAATATGTTTTGCATTTTCTAATTTTGGGAACACAATGATTATATTAATCAATTTCTCACCACCTTGCTCATTTTACTAACCTGTTCCCTGATAAACTTTTTCCTAATCCTTTATTCAGAATTCTAAGTTTTCTCATCGCTAAATATGATAAAGGTACTCTTTAAGTTCCCATTCTGTTACTTGTATTCTATATGTCTCCCACTCTTTTCTCTTTGCCTCGATAAATTTATGGGCTACTTCCTCTCCAAGAACATTCATTAATAATTCATCTTGCTCTAAGGCATCTGCTGCCTCCATTAAACTTAATGGAAGTTTTTCAATACCAGCTTTTTTTCTTTGCTTATCTGTCATCTCATAGAAATTGCTGTCAATTCGCTCTGGAATTTCAAGCTCATTTTCAATTCCATCAAGACCTGCTGCAAGACAACATGCCAAAAGTAAATATGGATTAGCAGCCGGGTCTGGACTTCGAAACTCAATTCTCGTCTCTGCACCCCTTGGAGCTGGAATACGAATAAGTGGACTTCTATTCATACAAGACCATCCAATATCAATAGGAGCTTCATAACCAGCCACAAGTCTCTTATAAGAATTAACGATTGGATTTCCAATCAATGTAATTCCCTTTGCATGCTTTAAAAGTCCCGCCATGAAATGATAACATTCTTTGCTAAGACCTAATTCGTCTTTTGGATCAGCAAAAATATTTTTCTTATTTTTAAATAAAGACATATTAATATGCATACCTGAGCCATCTAGACCTGTAATTGGCTTTGGCATAAAGCTTGCATAAAGCCCATGTCTTTTTGCAATTGACTTTACAGCAAATTTAAATGTCTGAATATTATCCGCTGTCTTTAAGGCATTGTCATATTTAAAATCAATCTCGTGCTGTGCAGGAGCTACTTCATGGTGAGACGCCTCAATCTCAAATCCCATACTCTCAAGAGTAAGTACAATATCTCTTCTCGCATTTTCTCCAAGGTCGAGCGGAGCTACATCAAAATAGCTCGCCTTCTCATGAGTTACTGTTGTCGGCATTCCATTATCATCTGTGTGAAATAAGAAAAACTCACATTCTGGACCTACGTTAAATGTATATTCCATCTTCGCTGCTTTTTTGAGTACCTTCTTCAAAATATATCTTGAATCCCCCACAAACGGAACACCGTTTGGACGATACACATCACAAATCATTCGTGCCACTTTTCCAACCTGTGGTCTCCATGTTGCAATCTCAAAAGTATCCAAATCTGGATATAAGCACATATCCGATTCCTCAATACGTGCATATCCATCGATAGAAGACCCATCAAACATACATTTATTATCTAACGCTCTTTCTAACTGTCTTGCAGAAATTGCCACATTTTTTAATGCACCAAATATATCTGTAAACTGAAGTCGAATAAACTGAATATCTTCATTTTCTACCCGATCAATAATATCTTGCTTCGTATACTTTTTCATTTTCTACTCTCCTTTAATTTGAAAGTTACTGTCAAGTGGTAAGTTTATACCGTTTTGTTTGTTTTTAACTTAACACTTGACAGATTTTCATTTTATATTTCTGCAATATCAATTAAGGACAGCTCTTTATGCGGACTCTCTAAACTAATAAGCAAAGCGTTCGCTGTATCAAGGGAAGTAAGACAAGTCACTCCCGTCTCAATTGCGTGGCGACGAATTAAAAATCCGTCTCTACTTTTATCCACACCCTGAGATGGAATATCGATAATCAAATCAATCTCGTGACTCAAAATTAAATCCATTAAATTAGGACTTTCCTCCTCAATCTTATTAATATGCTTTGCCAAAATTCCATTTTTATTCAATACCTTACATGTATTCTTTGTAGAATAAATCTCATATCCTAAATTATAGAATTTTCTTCCAACATCAACTGCCTCTAATTTATCAGAATCTTTTACTGTTAAAATCATCTTTCTATGTTTTGGTAAATCAATACCAGCACCTAAAAATGCTTTGTAGAGTGCTTCATGAAAATCTTTTGAAATTCCAAGACATTCTCCTGTAGATTTCATTTCTGGCCCAAGGCTAATCTCGGCTCCTTTTAATTTTTCAAAAGAAAATACTGGCATCTTAATTGCAATATACTGTGATTCTGGCTGTAATCCCGGCTTATATCCAAGATTTCTTAGTTTTTCTCCTACCATCACTTTAGACGCAAGGTCTACAATTGGAATTCCTGTCACCTTGCTAATATATGGAACGGTACGACTAGAACGAGGATTTACCTCAATAACAAATACTTCGTCTTCATACACAATAAATTGAATATTAATTAATCCTATGACATGAAGCGAATATGCCAACTTCTTTGTATAGTCTTCAATGACACCCTTAATTTTCTTTGTTAAGCTCTGAGCTGGATATACGGAAATACTATCTCCTGAATGAATTCCCGCTCTCTCCACATGCTCCATAATACCAGGAATAATAATATCTTCCCCGTCACAGACAGCATCCACCTCTACTTCTTTTCCCATTAAATATTTATCAACAAGAATTGGATGCTCCTGAACCTGACGATTAATAATTTCCATAAACTCAATAATATCTTTATCTGAAATGGCTATTTGCATTCCCTGTCCTCCTAGAACATAAGAAGGGCGAACCAAAACAGGATATCCAAGTTCATTTGCGGCTTTTAATGCCTCCTCACAGGAAAATACCGTTGTTCCCTTCGGTCTTGGTATTCCACATTTTTCCAAAATTTCATCAAAAAGTTCTCTATCTTCTGCCGCATCTACATTTTCAGCACTTGTACCAAGAATTTTCACTCCCATTTTCATAAGAGCTTGTGTAAGCTTAATCGCTGTCTGTCCGCCAAACTGCACAACTGCTCCATCTGGCTTCTCAAGATTTACAATATTTTCCACATCCTCTGCAGTCAACGGTTCAAAATATAATCTATCTGCGATATCAAAGTCAGTGCTCACTGTCTCTGGATTATTATTTATAATAATCGTCTCATATCCGCTCTCTTTAAATGCCCAGACACTATGCACAGAGCAATAATCAAACTCAATTCCCTGTCCAATTCGGATAGGACCAGAACCTAGCACCATTATTTTCTTTTTACTGTGATTTTCCTCAATCTCATTAAATCCACCATAGCAAGAATAATAATATGGTGTCTCGGCCTCAAACTCGGCTGCACAAGTATCTACAATTTTATATGCAGGTTTTATTCCAGCCTTCATTCTTTGTTCCTTAATTTCTGCCACATCTTTTTTCATAAAGCGTGCAATTACTTCATCTGGGAATTCTAATTTTTTCGCCTCAAGCAAAAGCTCATCCGTTAATTTCTCGGTATTTTTTAATTTTAACTCCATCTCTACTAAAATTGCAAGCTTATCTATAAACCAACGGTCAATTTTTGTAATTTCATGAATTTCTTCCTGAGAAATTCCTCTTCTAAGTGCCTCTGCAATGGCATAAATTCTTAGATCATCTACTTTATATAATCTATGTTTTAATTCTTCATAGGTCAACATATCAAATCCGCCGTGGTCTAGGCAATCTACATGCTGCTCTAAAGAGCGAATTGCCTTCATAAGAGCACTCTCAAAATTCGTACAGATGCTCATAACCTCGCCAGTTGCCTTCATTTGTGTCGTCAGTGTTCTCTTTGCCTGAATAAATTTATCAAATGGAAGTCTAGGAATTTTTACAACACAATAATCAAGAGCTGGCTCAAAACTTGCATACGTTTTTCCTGTCACTGCATTTTTAATTTCATCTAATGTATATCCAAGTGCAATTTTGGCGGTAACTTTTGCTATTGGATAGCCAGTCGCTTTAGAGGCAAGTGCGGAAGAACGACTTACACGAGGATTCACCTCGATAACACAGTACTCAAATGATTCTGGGTGAAGAGCGAACTGCACATTACATCCGCCTTCCACATTTAATTCAGAAATAATATTTAAAGCAGAAGTACGAAGCATCTGATATTCTTTATCACCAAGTGTCTGAGACGGAGCAACTACGATACTGTCACCTGTGTGGACACCGACAGGGTCTAAATTTTCCATATTACAGACTGTAATACAAGTTCCATTAGAATCTCGCATCACCTCGTACTCTATCTCTTTCCAGCCTGCAATACATCTCTCGACGAGAACTTGTCCCACACGACTTAAACGAAGACCATTCTCCAAAATTTCTATAAATTGTTCTTCATTTTTAGCGATTCCACCGCCACTTCCACCGAGTGTATACGCTGGACGAAGCACAACAGGATATCCTATCTTCTCAACAAACTTTAATCCATCTTCCACATTATCTACAACTTCACTCGGAGCAATTGGCTCGTTAATTTTTTCCATCGTCTCTTTAAATGCGAGGCGGTCCTCCGCTTTTTTTATTGTCTTTGCAGATGTTCCAATAAGACGAACATTTTGCTCCTTTAAAAATCCTTCCTCATCTAACTCCATTGCAATATTAAGAGCGGCCTGTCCTCCAAGCGTTGGAAGCAAACTATCTGGTTTTTCCTTTTTGATTAATTTTTTTACTACTTTTGCTGTTAAAGGCTCCACATAAACTTTATCTGCAATATCTTTATCTGTCATGATTGTCGCTGGATTTGAGTTTATAAGTACAACTTGAACTCCCTCTTCTTTTAGAGAACGGCAAGCCTGCGTTCCAGCATAATCAAACTCAGCAGCTTGTCCAATTACAATAGGACCCGATCCAATTACTAATACTTTTCTTATATTTCTATCCTTAGGCATTATTTGGACACCTCCATCATATTTATAAATTCATCAAATAAAAATGCTGTATCGACAGGACCAGGACTTGCCTCTGGGTGAAACTGTACCGTCTGTACATTTTTTCCAAGATAATGGACGCCTTCCACCGTACCGTCATTTACATTAAAGAAGCTAACTTCCGCAATTTTCCTATCTATACTATCTTCTTGTACAACATATCCATGGTTTTGAGAAGAAATATAAACACGACCTGTTCTCATATCTTTTACCGGATGATTGGCTCCTCGGTGTCCCCATTTCATTTTTCTTGTATCTGCTCCGTTTGCAAGTGCCATAAGCTGATGTCCAAGACAGATTGCAAAAATTGGTATATTCGTCTTAAATAATATTTTTAGTTGTTCAATAATCTCTACACATTCCTTTGGATCCCCAGGACCATTAGAAAGCATAATGCCGTCTGGATTATCCGCCAAGATTTCTTCTGCCTTTGTGTAAGCTGGGTAAATTGTCACTTTACATCCTCTCTTATGAAGAGATTTCGCAATATTTTTCTTTGCCCCTAAATCTAAAAGTGCGACATGATAACCGTTATTTTCTAAAACTTTTTTCTCTTTACAAGTGACCATTTTAACGACACCCTCAATTTTATAAGCCTTGATTTGTTCGATTACTTCTTCCAAAACAAAGTTTTCATTTGTTGTAATCATGCCGTTCATCGTTCCCTTGTCTCTTAAAATCTTTGTCAACGCTCTCGTATCAATTCCTTCGATTCCTGGAATATCCCATTCCTTTAAAAATTCGTCGAGCGACATCTCACTTCGGAAATTGCTTGGAATTCTAGACATTTCATGTACAATAAAGCCCTGACTCCAAGGTCTTATCGCCTCCATATCTTCCTTTGCAATTCCATAATTTCCAATTAATGGGTATGTCATAACTACTGCCTGTCCAGCATAAGATGGGTCTGTGAGAACTTCCAAATATCCTGTCATAGATGTATTAAAAACAATCTCACTCACTCTCTCGCTTGTAGAACCAATGCTTTGTCCCTCAAAAATATTTCCATCTTCTAATATTAGAAAAGCTTTCATTTTTCTTATTTCCTTTCCTAGTTATATTCTATATTATATGAAGATTTGCAATATTAAAAGAAAATAATTTCATTATTATACTTTCTCTCTCGAAGCATAATTTTCTTTTGTCGCCTTAAAATATTGCAGTTTTTGCAAGAAAAAACACAATATTCCTTCACTATTATTGTGATATTTGAGCCATTCTTTTCTCGCACGAAAGCTAATTTTTCTCACATATCCAGTCTATTTACAGCCATCCCGTAGCGGTGAGTACGACAAAAACCCTATAACTTGACTCGTTAACTCCCTTTCCCACAGGTAATTCTCCTAAAATCACACTGTCTTTGCTTTTATTTTATTAGTCTTTCTCTTTTTCCATCAAAAAAATTGATAAATACAATTATACCTTTTTTATCATTTTTTCTGTAAGATTACTCAAATTGTAAAAATTCTAACATATAACAATAATTATGACAAGAGAAATTTGAATTTTTTATCCCATTATTCCGTCAAAGTTTTCTTTTTTAATTTTCTTTAATTCTACACTTAATTTTATTAAGTTATGGTGAAATTCTTCATCAATTGATGAATTAAAAGCAATTTTATTCAACGTTACTTGCATATTTATATACGAACTTTTCAAGTTAGAGGGAGGAGTATAAATAAGCATGCGGTTAAAATTTGGAAAATTATTCCATATTTCTCGAATAAATGCATCCACAAAAATTCTGTCTATACAAATGATGCTGCTCAGACAATTCTATCGAACGCTTAAACCCATTTTTCTTCTTAAAATCAGAAGGAAGAAAAGAAGAACGATATTCTTTTTCCATCTCTCTTCCAATTTCATTAATCCAGACTGCATTTTTATGAGGACTAATAGATAATGTCGTCGTAAAATAAGGATATTCATATTTATCAGCTATAAAAGCAGCCTCTTTAAGACGCATTTTATAACATTCATAACATCTGCTTCCACCCTCTGGCTCTAATTCAAGCCCTCTTGCCATATCTAAAAATTCTTCTGGCTCATATCTTCCCTCTAAAATATCAACCTCATTTGGCAAATCCATCTCCGATATTAATCTCTTTACCTCTTCTACTCTCTTTTTATACTCTCCCTCATCCGTAATATTAGGATTATAAAAAAATACTGTAATTTTAAAGTAATTTGATAAATATTCTAGCACGTAACTGCTGCAAGGGGCACAACAGGCGTGAAGAAGAAGTTTTGGAGTCTGATTTTCTAATGTCTTTAATACCTTTTCTAATTCTTTTTGAAAATTCGGCTTTGGTGTATTTGTCATCTTACCATCCTATCTATTATCAATTTTTTCTGGATACATATCATGCCAAGAAAGACGAAGCCAAGCCACATCCTCCCATTTTGTCCCAGGTTTTCCATAATTCACATAAGGATCAATAGAAATTCCACCTCTTGGGGTGAATTTTCCCCAAACCTCAATATATTTTGGGTCCATAAGCTCAATTAAATCTTTCATAATAATATTCATGCAGTCTTCGTGAAAATCTCCATGATTTCTAAAACTATAAAGATAAAGTTTTAAAGATTTACTCTCTACCATTTTTTCTCCCGGCACATAGGAAATATGAATTGTCGCAAAATCTGGCTGTCCTGTAATTGGACAAAGACTTGTAAACTCTGGACAATTAAATTTCACAAAATAATCATTACCTGGATGTTTATTTGCAAATACCTCTAATACTGTTTTATCATAATCTGTTGGGTACTTTGTCTTTTGATTTCCAAGTAATGTAATTCCTTCCATCTCATTTTTTTCTCTCATATTCTCTCTCCTTTTCGTTTTTTATTTTTTAATCTCATAAAACTTCCTTCTTGAAAAAGCATATAAATATGTCTCTTTCACTTTTTTTCCTGTCATCTGCTCTAATGCCCTCTTATAATAGAGAAGCTGTGTTTTATATCGAGAAATCCAAGCAGCTTCCTCTCCCTCTGGGATAAAATCTGTCTTGTAATCAATGATAACAATACCATCTTCTTCCTCAAAATACAAATCAATAATACCTTGAATTAAGACAAATTCCTCACTGTCTTTGTCTAGTTCTATTTCTCTCATTGGCATCCCTATCATAAATTGTCGCTCCTTATGGAGATAACCTTTTTTCGCAGCTTTTGTCATCCGTCTTCCAATTTCACTATTCCAAAGCGAATATAGATAAGTTTTTTTACCAGCTTGGTATTCTCTTTCGTCGATTTGGCCACTTTGCAGTAATTTTTCCATCTGTTCTTCTAAACTTCTTCTACTATCTATTTTAGAAAAATCCAATAGCTCCAAAATTTTATGCACCGCTGTACCTCTTGCGACGGATAAAAGTTCCTCTTTCTCTTGAATAAACGATGGAACCGTTTTTACGAAGGAATCCTCTTCTATATCGATATCAAAATTTATCCCCTCATCTAGCTGACTATCTTCCCATGAAACTAACTGATTAGCCTGTCTATCTTCGTCATCTTCTGGCATCGCTCTCTTAAGCTCAGATACAGACCATTTTCCTCTCGCCTCAATCGCATCTTGATTTGGATACTGATACTTAAATTGATTGTAAATTTTTTCCTTCTCTGCTTTTTCGCCTTTCCACTTTGTTTTTAACAGTTCTTCTTTTGTTATTTCTTCTCCTAAAACTTTCTCCACCTTTTGCATCACAATCTTTTGTGGAGATATAACATGGATAGAAAATAAGTTTTTTTCTTCATCGATATAAGATATATTTCCCTCTTTTTCTATTGCGTAATCGGAAAATATTTTATCTGTACATTTTTCGTTGCAAAGAGCCGGCAAAATCCACTCAATAAAACTTTTCCCTCTCATCATTGTAAGATAGGATAATCCTTTTTTCCTGTGAGATGGACTTCCAAACGGTTTCTTTATAAAGCTCATAAGTCCCTTTACTGTGGCAGTCAAAATCAATTTTTCTTTTGCTCTTGTAAGTGCAACATAAAGAACACGAAGTTCTTCTTGAAGCATTTCAATCTTTAACTGCTCTTGTAAAAATTTTTTCTGGAGCGTCGGTGTTTTTTCTCGATTTATATAATCGATATTATCTACTCCAATATAATAATCTTGATGAAGCACAATTTTTTGATTGATATCCATATAATTAAATTTCTTTGATAAATTGCTGACAAAAACAACCGGAAATTCAAGTCCCTTACTCTTATGAATACTCATAATACGAACAGCATCATCCTCAACAAGCCCTGTGCTTAGGCCAAACTCTTCCTCATAATTGTCAAGTTGTCTAATATAGCGAATAAATTGGAATAATCCCCGATAGCTCGTCTCCTCATATTTTGCCGCTTTTTGCATCAGCATATCAAGATTTGCCTGTCTTCTCTCCCCGTTTGACATTCCCTTTACATATTGATAATATCCAGTTTTTTCAAAAGAAGACCAAATTAAATCTTCAATAGATAAATACGTCTTTTCCTCCCGAAGCTCTCCTAAAATATCTAAAAATCCCGAAAGTTTTTGCTTTAATTTTTCATCGCTTCCTGTTTCAAGATAAAATTCAAGATACTCATAAAAGGAATAAGAACTTCTCTTCTCATGTACAACAAGATTTCGAATCATGGCAAGCTCCTCAGCGGTTACTGCCACAATCGGCGAGCGAAGTACTGCCACCAGCGGGATATCTAGATATACATTATCAATAATTTCTAAGAGACTAATTGCCGTCTTAATTTCTGTCGCATGAAAAGAGCTTTTAGAACTATCCATATGAACAGGAATTCCCTCCTCACTCAACACTTCCTCAAACACTTCTGCCGTTCCTTGCATCGTTCGAAGCAGTATTGCGATATCTTCGTATTTTACTTTTCTTTTTTGTCCTGAATTTCTATCATCCTCTACAAAAAATTCTTTTTCTCCCTCTACTAATTCTTTTATTCTCTTCGCAACAATCTTTGCCTCAAGCTCAAGTTTTGTATAATCTTCTTCTGTCTCATCCACCTCGTCATTTTCTAAGTCAGCTTCTTTTTTTTCCATATTTAAAAGGAAAACCTCGGTTATATTTCTATCTTCATTCCAATCTGGAAATTGTCTAGAAGGCACAAGACGATTTTTCTCTCCATACGTCATTTTCGCAAAATCTTCTTGCATCGTCTGATAAAAAATATAATTTACAGCCTCAAGCACTTCCCACCGGCTTCTAAAATTATTTCGAAGCTCGATTTTTTTATCTCGAACTTGTCCCTCCTCATATCTCTCATATTTATTTTGAAAAATTTCTGGTCTAGCCATACGAAACTTATAAATACTTTGCTTCATATCACCCACCATAAAAAGATTTCCCTTTGTTCTCTCCTCAGAGATAGTCGTAAGAAGAAGCTCTTGAACCATATTGCTATCTTGATACTCATCGATAAAAATTTCTCTATAATGTTTTCTAAGCTCTAATGCTATCTCACTTGGCTTTGCAATTATTTCATCCCCATTTTCCTCATACTCATCGACAAATAATTCAAGAGCAAAATGTTCTAAATCGTGAAATTCAAATACATTTTTTTCCCGTTTTTTCTCCTGAAATCGGTCATAAAAATCAATCACTAAATCAATCATCGCCTCGACTGTTGGAGCTACTTTTTTTATCTGCTCAAATTGCTCCCTCATTCCATAAAAGAAAAATTTCTCTCGAATATCTTGGACTATTTTCTTTGCGTTATCTCGAATCTCTTTTATTGGCTCTAATTGCTCTTTCGTATATCCTGCTTCTTTCTCTTTTTTAGTAAGAACTGGCCATCTTGGAAAAGCTATTTTATCTAATATCTCTTTACATTCTTGATATCTTTCCTTTTTCAGAGCTTCCTTTATTATATTTAACTCTTTCTTTAAGATTTCTTCTACCTTTAAAGTCAAAATACTGCTATCCGACAAAGCATATAAAAGATTTTGCTCACATTCTCTCAACTGTTTTTTCGCATTTTTTATGAGATTTTTCATCCAGTTACTTTGCTCTAGCTCTCTCTCGTTTTCAACTAAAAATCCGTTCTTCGCCTCTAATAGCCATTGCTTTGGTCTTGGACTGCTGATACAAAACTCATATATTTTTAAAATGAGCTCCTCTATTACCTTATCCGTCTTTCCAGGGGCATAACTTTCTACTAGCACTAAAAATTGCTCCGTTGGCTCACTGTATTGCTCCTCTAAAATCTCCTCTAATACTTCTTGTTTTAAAAGTGCCATCTCCCCCTCTTCACCAATTCGAAAATTAGGGTCTAGAGATAGCTGATAAAAATAATTTTTTACTGTATCCATACAAAAACTATGAATGGTCGTAATCTGAGCTCTGTGAATCAGTGATATCTGCTTTAACAAATGCTCGTTTGCTGGTTGTTTAGCAAGCTCTTCCTCAAGTTTTTTCTCGATTCTCTCTCTCATCTGAGATGCGGCAGCCTTTGTAAATGTCACGACAAGTATCTGGTCTAAATCTATTGGATGCTCCTCATCTAATACCATCTGAACAATACGCTCTACTAAGACAGCTGTCTTACCTGAACCTGCTGCCGCCGACACTAATAAATTACAATTTCTCGCATCAATGATTTCTTTTTGTTGTCTTGTCCACGCCATCTTCTTCCCCTCCTTTCTTCTCCTTCTTATGAATCAGCTCTAAAATTTTCTCTTTATCTAAATCCGCAAACTTGCGATACTTATTTTCCATAAGTTTCGTGTCAAAATCACAGATATCTAAATATTCACAGTAATCGCAAGAACTCCTCTTAGCATGCTTACAAGGGGAAATGGCAATATTTCCACTTAAAATTTCATTTCCCATTCTCACCATGGAATCTTTAACATACTCCCCAATCTCTAAAAATTGTTCGGTATCAACCGCACTTGATGTCTTAGAAGGTTCTCCATTTTTCGTAAAGGAAATAGGAATAGAAATCGGCTTATCACTATTTTCTAAATGTGCCAATAGCTCTTTTTCTTGGTTTACAAGCCCACTCATCTTCATTTGTTTTAAGAGTTCTTCTTGTAAATCTTTTGATTTCGTCCCATCTATAATCGGGTCTTTCATATTATAATAAAAAACCCCCGCCGGAATTACTTTTTTCTTTGTTTCTTTTTGCTGCAACTCAAGTGCTACATTCATATAAGCGAGAAGTTGAATCTGAAGTCCATAATATAAATCAAATATTTCAAAAGAAGTATTTCCTGATTTATAGTCCACAACCTTTATATAAATGGCATCTGAATCTTCATATTTATCAATTCGGTCTATCACGCCAGACAGCTCCATTTTCGCCCCGTTTTCAAGCTGCAAAGTGACAGAAGATAAATCTCTTCTTGTCTTAAAATCAAATTCGAACGCATATGGTTCAAAATCTCCAAGCTTAATATGCGACTGCAACGCCCAGATTGTTCTCTTGGCAATTCTCTCAAACGTATGCATCATATAGCGATTTCTCGCCGAATCATTTAATACATCTAAGTGATATTCCTCCACTGCCTCTAGCACGCATTTTGTCGTCAAACTATCTCTTTGCTCATCTGTTATTGTCTTCCAGTCATATTCCGAAGACTGTGATATGTTTTTGGAAAATAATTCCATCGTCTTATGAAGGATATTTCCGATGTCAATAGAATAAATCTTATACTCAGACCTCTCCTCAAGTGCTAATCCATAGCGAAGAAAATGTGCAAACGCACATCCCGCATATCGCTCTAATCTCGTAACACTATTTTTCATATTGATGCCGTAGAGGGCACGAGCCACTGCTCTTGAGAGAGGAGATTCCTGATTTCGATAGAAAATACTTAAAATCATACGCTCAAGCTCTAGACGCCCTTTTGGAGATTCAGAAAAGATTTCTGCCATCGCCTCCCACTGTTTTGTCTGTTTTCCACTTAAATATGCCAAAAGACCTTCCAACATATACTCAAAACTATCTTCTCTTGTAAAAATTTTCCTATCTGTACTCTGACTCTCATCCTCTATTAAAATTTCTGGAAAAAGTTGAATCATACGATTAATTAAAAAAGACGGACGAATCGTCTTTCCATCTAAATCAATCTTAGATAGGCTAAAATATATTTTTTCTGATGGTTTTGTCATATTAATATAGAGATAAAATTGCTGAATATATGCTTCCTCTCTCGTCGTCGGAGCAAGCTCCATATCCGTCACTTTTAATCTTTCTCTTTCCGCATCACTAAGTACCCCGTGAGACGGAGCATTTTTAGGGATAACGCCCTCATTAATTCCCATAAAAAATAAAACTTTAATATTTTTTAGTCTTGTACGCTCAATATCACCGACTACAATCTGGTCAAGACCTGGAGGAATCACTCCAAGTTTCATTTCCTTCCAACCGACATCAAGCATTTTTTCAAGTTCCCGAACTGAAATCTTATCCTTTCCAAGAATCTCTACTAATTTCTCCATTAACTGTATCACGGCTCCAAAAACTTGGTCATAAATTTTAGCTAATACTTTATCTCCACTTTCCTCAAAAGAAAGCTGTGCCTCTTTTAATTTTTTTTCATAATTCATTCTGTCAAAAAATTCATAAAGTGCAACCATTTTTTCTTCTAATATAATATCAGCCTTTAGTTTTTCCCGAATTTCTAAAATTTCATCTACAAATTTCTCTCTTACCGTGTTTAAATACGCAATCTCTTCCTCATCATATTTTCTCGGCTTTCTCGTAAATTTCTTCTTCCAAGCAGAGAATCCTCGAATTCCCGTCGCCATAATATAACTGTCTAGTCTATCTACATCCAAACTTGAAATATCACTCATCCCCGCCTTCAAATATCGAAATACCGTATCATACGAAAAATCATACTCCACCATTGCCAATACTGCTCGAATACTCTCAATAAAAGGATTATTTAAAACGCCCTTTGTTCTATCCATAAAATAAGGGATATGAAGTCTATCAAACGCTCTTTGCAAAGCACTCTCGTATCTTGTCTGGTCTCCCGTCACCACAGCAATATCACGGTATGATAATTTCTCCTCTCTCACAAGCTCTGCAATTTTTCTTGCCACCATCAAGGATTCTGTTTTTGGATTTTGACTAACGAAAATCTGAATATTTTTCGTTTTCTTCGTATAACTTCTAAATGGATAGCGAAAGATATTTTTTTCTAAATGTGCGAGTTCCTCATTTTTCAAAAAACGATACGGAATTTTTTCATCGATAACAAAATCTCTTTTTATCTTTACTCCATTTTCTTTGGCAATTTCTTTCACTTTAAAAATAGTTCTCTTGCTCATGGCAAAAAGCTCATATTCTTTTATTTCTCTAAAAAATTGCTCCCTTGGGTCAATTGTCACTGTAATAAAAATATTTTTCGCTACTTTCATAAGTTCTGCAAGCAAACTATATTGGACAGGGGTAAAACCTGTAAATCCATCAATTAAAATTGTACTATTTTTTAATAATTTTGATTTCGATACTTTTGTGGCTAAAAGGTCTAAAATCTGCTCTGCGACAATATAATGCTCTCCCATAAACTGCTCAAAACTTTGCAACATTATTTTTGCCTCCTGCAGTTTATAAGAAAGAAGTGTGTTTTGTGGAAGCTTTTTTAGCATTTCATCTAATTCCCTCTCTCCCACATGATATTGATAAAATTCAGAGAGCAAAGATTTCATCTCGTCCACGAATCCTGGCTTATCTGCCGACGCACCAAAGATTTTAAATTCCTTTTTTTTCTCCTCTAAAAGCTTTCGGATAACCATATTTTTTCCGATATCTTCTAGAATTGCTTTTGGCTGTTCTCTAAGTTCCTCGAAAATGCGATAAGAAAGCCTGTGAAAACTAATCATATCAATATTCATCGTTCCGTGGCAAGGATGCATCTCTATCACTTCCTTTTGTGTCTGCCACGTAAACTGCTCTGGAACGAGAATAAAAAAATTTTCATCCGGTCTTTTTATCGATTCGTCTATTATTTCTTGATACATAAGATGAGATTTTCCACTTCCACTGCTTCCTAAAATCATCTGTATCGCCATATCATCCCCTCCTTCTTCTCTCCCTCATAGGAGTTTTGTCATATCTCCTTTTCTATTCGCATACATTATAATAGTTTCGCAGTAATCCTGCTCTTAGCATAAAGGAGAATCTCTATGAGCTCTAATACAAAAATATTTATTTTTAAGGCAAAGGAATTAATTTATACCGCTCTTTTTATTCTATTCGGTGTAGTTCTCCTTTTACTCCTTATCTTTTTCTTACTCCCTAAAAATAAATCGGGAGAAGAACTCACTCCCACAATGAAATACAATGCTGGTATTTACACTTCCACAATGAATCTTGGGGGAACAACCTTAGATTTAAAAGTTGTTGTAGACCGACAAAAAATCAAGTCCATCTCCATACCTGATATGGATGAATCTATCAACGCACTCTATCCCCTTCTAAAACCAACTATCGACGATATTAATAAGCAACTTGAAACGATAGATAATATCGACGAGCTAACTTTTCAAAATGAAAGCCAATACACAAATACAATTTTAAAACAGGCAATAAAAAATGCTATGCAAAAAGCAAATTTATCCAAATGAGACAAAAAGTCAGGAAAATACTTCCAAATTAAGAAATTATTTTCCTGACACTGTCTCTTTACTCTCCCTGTAATGCCTTTACTTCCTCTAACCACAAAGAAACACTTGCATCACTTGGCATTCTCCAATCTCCTCTCGGAGAAAGTGCAATAGAACCAACTTTTGGACCATCTGGAATACAAGAACGCTTAAACTGCTGTGCAAAAAATCTCCAGTAAAAGGTTCTAAGCCATTTTAAAATTACCTCATCACTATAAACACCATCAAACGTCTGCTTTGCGATTCGATAAATCTTTGTAGGTGAAAATCCAAAACGAATGATATAGTATAAGAAGAAATCATGCAGTTCATAAGGTCCAACTAAATCTTCTGTTTTTTGAGAAATCACTCCGTCCACTGGAGGAAGAAGCTCTGGACTTACTGGTGTATCAAGAACATCTAAGAGAGCCTCCTCTAGTTCTTTATTTTCACAAGTATCTGCATAATATTTTACTAAATGTCGAACTAAAGTTTTTGGAACAGAAGCGTTCACTCCATACATAGACATATGGTCCCCATTATAAGTTGCCCATCCAAGTGCTAACTCGGACATATCTCCTGTACCAATAACCATACCATTTGACTTATTTGCCAAATCCATCAAAATCTGTGTTCTCTCACGAGCCTGAGAGTTTTCATATGTGACATCATGAATTTCTTTATCATGGTCAATATCACGAAAATGCTGCTCTACTGCTTTTACAATATTTACCTCTTTTAAAGTTGTGCCAAGAGTTTTCGCCAATGTAAGTGCATTATGATACGTTCTATCTGTAGTTCCGTAGCAAGGCATTGTCACAGAGAGAATTTTTTTGCGGTCTAACCCTAGTTTATCAAAAGCCGCCACTGTGACAAGAAGTGCCAAAGTAGAATCAAGTCCTCCTGAAAGTCCAATCACGGCAGACTGACAATGAGTATGCTCTAGTCTCTTCTTAAGTCCCATAGCCTGAATCGTTAAAATTTCCTCACAGCGCTTTTCTTTGTCAAATTTCTCATTTGGAATAAAAGGAGTTCTAGAAAACTTTCTCGTCAATTTCGTATCGTCCTCTTTTAATGAAAAATATACTTTCTCATACTTTGCCTCTCCCTCTGGCAAGTATGTCGTCATCTTTCTCCTATCTGCCACAAGACGATATAAGTCAATCTCTCCATAAATTGTCTCATTACAAAAACGTTTGGATTCTTTTATACAAGAACCATTCTCTGAGATGATATTATGAGCACTGTACACAACGTCTGTCGTGGACTCTCCCTCACCTGCATCGGCATAAATATAGGCAGAAACTAATCTGGCAGATTGAGAGTGAATCAAATTTCTTCTATAAGTATCCTTTGCCGTCGTCTCCACACTAGCAGATAAATTACAGATAACGGTCGCACCATTTACAGCGTGAATCGTACTTGGAGGGAGTGGTGCCCATAAATCTTCACATATCTCGCATGACACAATAAGCTCATCCATCTCCTCACAACAAAATAAAATATTCATGCCAAACGGAACTTCTTCTCCTCCAATGCGAATCATTTTTACTTCTTTATTTCCCTGTGCGAAATGTCTCGCCTCGTAAAATTCTCCGTAGTTTGGCAAATAATACTTTGGTACTATTCCAAGCAATTTTCCGTTTTGAATTGCTGCTGCACAGTTATATAGCTTATGCTCCACAATAAATGGAAGCCCAACCCATAATAGTAAATCAGAGCCTTTTGTCGCCTCAACAATGCGAATCAACTGCCTTTTTACTTCTCGAAGCATCGGCTCTTGTAAAAACAAATCACTGCATGTATATCCCGTCATACAAAGCTCTGGCAATACTAAAATTTTTGCTCTCTCACTTTTTGCATCTTCATAGCATTTTAAAATTAAATCCGTATTATATATTGGGTCTGCCACTCTCACTTTTGGAGTAGCCGCACCCACTTTAACGAAACCGTCTCTCATTTTATTTTCCTCTCTTTTAAATTAATACGCTTAATTCACAGTCATCACCGTAATAGTATACCATTTTTTTTGTATAATTACAATCAATCGAAAACTATATTTTATTTTAAAAAAAATAGCAATTTATAGAGTCACCGTAAATAAAAATCCCTTTATATTGCTTCGCCACCAAAGACTTTCTAAAAAGAAAAGACCCACACAAAACTTGTGTAGGTCCTCATATTTTTATCCAATAACGTCACTCATATTATAAAGTCCCGCTGGCTTTCCTGCCAAATAAATAGCTGCTGAGATTGCACCTTTTCCAAAAATAGCTCTAGAATAAGCTGTATGCTTAAATTCAATTACCTCATCTGTTCCAGCGAAAATAATCTCATGCTCTCCTACAATTGTTCCACCGCGAACTGCACTAATACCAATCTCTTTTTTCTCTCTAGGCTGGCGAAGAGGAGAACGGTCATATGTGTAGGCATATTCGTTATTCACTGCCTCGTTAAGTGATTGTGCAAGAGCAATCGCTGTTCCAGACGGAGCATCCAATTTTCTTCTATGATGTTTCTCTACGATTTCCATATCAAAATTTGCTGGAACTAAAATTTTTGCAGCCTCATTAATAAGTTTTAAAAGCATATTAATTCCAAGAGACATATTGGCAGAGCGAAGAACTGCTACTTTCTTACTTGCTTCTTCGACATGAACAAGCTGTTCTTCACTAAGCCCTGTTGTACATAGAACAACAGGAATTTTTGTCTCCACCGCGTAATCTAAGAGTGCATCAACTGCCTTTGCAGACGCAAAGTCAATAATCGCATCAACGGCAATATCACATTCCTCTAAACTTCCAAATACTGGATATCCATTTTTAGCTTCTGTATTAATATCTACACCTGCAACAATTTCTACTTCTTCCATTTCATTTACAAGCTGTGTAATCACTTGACCCATGAAGCCGTTACATCCATGCATCATTAATTTTGTCATTTTTGTATCTCCTTTAAACTACTCTGAAAATTTCTGTCCATTGGCAAACCAATCCAGTTTTTTCTTCCTTATAAATTACTATAAAATTCCAACTTTTTTCATCTCTGCTATTAACAATTCTGTGTGAGCTGGCTCTAACTCAGTCATAGGACCACGAAGTGCATTGTCAGAAAATCCCATAAGCTCAATTGCTTTCTTTACAGGAATTGGGTTTACCTCACAAAATAGAGCATCTACAAGAGGTAAATATTTTAATTGAAGTTCTCTACTTCCGGCAATATCTCCCTCTAAAAATTTAGCTACGATATCGTGTGTCTCTCTTGGAGCTACATTGGATAATACAGAAATTACACCTTTTCCACCGAGAGATAAAATAGGAACAATCTGATCGTCATTTCCTGAATATAAATCAATATCGCCCTGTGTTTCTTGCATAACCTGTGCAACCTGAGAAATATTTCCTGATGCTTCTTTAATTCCCACAATATTATCTACCTCTTTTACGAGAGTCGCTGCTGTCTTAGGTAAAATATTGCATCCAGTTCTGCTTGGCACATTATACATAATAACAGGAATATCAATTGCTTTTGCAATTTTTGTATAATGTTTAATTAATCCATTTTGTGTCGCTTTATTATAATAAGGAGTTACAATTAACGCACCGTCAGCTCCAACATTTTGAGCTTCCTTTGATAAATAAATTGCTGTCTCGGTACAATTAGAACCTGTTCCTGCGATAACTGGAATTCTTCCTTTTACGATACTACAACAATTTGCAATAACTTCTAAATGTTCTTCGTGAGTTAATGTAGAAGCCTCGCCTGTAGTACCACAAATAATAATACTGTCTGTTCCATTTTCAATTTGAAACTCTATTAATTTCTCTAATTTTTCATAATCTACTTCTAATGTATTTGCCTTAAAAGGTGTAGCAAGCGCAACACCAGCACCTGTGAATATTGCCATAATATTTCCTCCTTTGATTCTATGTTTTTTTATCAGTTTATGTTACTTTTTATGGTTTGTAACCATAAATAAAATTTTTGTCTTTGATAAAAGGAAAACCAACATATGGAATGTTGGTTTTAAAATCTTTGATATTTAAAATACAGCAGCACTCCATCTTTCGATGACAGTGATATAATTATTCACTATACCACCAGGATATGAAACTTGGGCAGCTTCTATAATCCTTCGGCATTCTCCCCTTTCACCTGCAGTCATCTGTACCCAACATCGTGCAAGATACTTATGTCGAATGCGCCTCTACCTATTTTCCCTTATGAAATTATAAAGTATACTACCTTCTTATAGTTATAATATCATTGCCACTCTTAAAAGTCAACGCTTATTTTACCATACTAATACAATAAATATGTTCAGCAAACTCTGCCATTCCACTTGGAAGACAAGAGCCAGTTAAAATAAGCTGTACTCCCTCTTCCTTTTCTTCTAGCATTTCTTTAAACTCCTCTAGAGTAATGATTCCAATATCAATCACACCAAGAATCTCATCTATGACTAAAATATCACATTCTCCTGTGCGAACTACTTTTCTCACAAAATTCCATCCATTGCGAATATTGACAAGTTGGTCTTCTTGCAACTGTTTTGGCAAATCAGTAAAACAAGTAGCTGTCTGCTCAAAAGAAAATATCCGAATTTCAGGTTCCAATTTTCTTAAAAACTCTAATCTATCTTGATTATTGCCTTTTAAAAATTGCACAACCATAACACTTTTCCCTATACTTGCCTCCTTAATGCATAGACCAAGTGCTGCCGATGATTTTCCCTTGCCATTTCCATAGTATATTTGTATATTCTCATCCATTTTCTTTCCACCTCATTAGCTTTTGGTGATATCAAAGCCTATCCTTCAGAATTTTTAAGCTTTTCTTTTAATCGTCAAACTCCAATTTATTGACAGAAATTTCATATGCCACTCGATTAATCATCGTATTATCTGGCATCTTTTTCTGATACTCTCTACTTTGAATTCTTCCCCAAACTTGAATATGGTCTCCCACCTTTAATTTACCTGCAAATCTTGCATTACGTCCCCAGCAAATGCAGGGAATATAATCAGATTTTCCATAAGAACGATTTACTGCTAATAATAAATCTGCAATCTCTCTTCCAAGAGGTGTCATTCGGTAAACAGGTTCTTTGCAGATAAATCCATCTAAATAAATATAATTTGGTTTTAAATTAGATATATCATCCACTAATTCTACTTCTCTTACAAATAAAGATAAGACCAAATGATTTTTATTATTCTCATGTTTATTGTAAGAACGAAACTGACCTTTTACTTCTATCTTCTGTCCTATGTAGTTTGTCTTTACATCAATCAAGCGTTCCGAAATCATGAGAGGTATAATATCGTTTGTGTCACTAAGTCTATTCACCAATAATTTTACTGTGTAAAACCCTTCTCCAAATACCTCGTGGCTGAAAGTAAACTCAGAAATAATTTCCCCTGCTACTGTTGCCTGATTATTCTTAAATATTTTCTCTGTCATACTCTTTGTTTCTCCCTTCCTGTATCACGGTCAAATTCTTTTTTATTTAACCTATTTATGATTTAGTGTTTTACTCACATTTCTATACATATTCATGTAAGTTGAAAAATAGACGTATTTTAATAGAACATTTCTCCCCTCTAAAGCGACACTAAATCACAGGATACCTCTTTTTTTTGCGAATTTATCTCCATTTCATCCATTCGCTCTTTATATTTTTAATCAAAACCATAGCATAAAGGCTAGTATTTTTATTACTAGTTAAAACCGCTTTTCTTTCATCTTTTGTAATCTTAACCGACATTGTACCACATATAATATTTAAATTCAAGAAATCCTTCAAAGATATCCAAATTTAAATATTATAAACTCAAAAAATGGTACTTGTTTCTTATTTCTTTATATGATAAAATGAGTTCGCCTTATGATAGTGCAAAATAACTAGAGAAAATATAGATTTCAATAAATAGAAAGAAAGAAGGATACTATGAAAATTTCACGAGAAGATATTAGAAATATCGCTATTATCGCTCACGTTGACCATGGAAAAACAACATTAGTTGACGAGCTTCTAAAGCAAAGCGGCGTATTTCGCGAAAATCAAGAAGTAGCTGAGCGTGTCATGGATTCCAACGATATTGAGAGAGAAAGAGGAATCACCATTTTATCCAAAAATACCGCTGTCATGTACGATGGAATTAAAATTAATATTATTGATACACCAGGACATGCCGATTTTGGCGGAGAGGTGGAACGTGTTCTAAAAATGGTAAATGGTGTTGTGCTTGTCGTAGATGCCTTTGAAGGACCAATGCCTCAGACAAAATTTGTGCTAAAAAAAGCGTTAGAACTTAGTCTTCCTGTTATTGTCTGTGTCAATAAAATTGACCGCCCTGAGGCGAGACCTGACGAAATTATGGATGAAGTTTTAGAGCTCTTCTTAGAGCTTGACGCAGATGATGAGCAGCTTGATTCCCCTTTTGTATATGCTTCCGCTAAGGCTGGTATTGCTATGCTAGAACTTGACGATAACGGTAAGGATATGAAACCTCTTTTTGAGACAATTATCGATCATATTCCTGCTCCAACTGGAGATCCCGATGCAGACACACAAGTTCTCATCAGTACTATCGACTATAATGAATATGTAGGACGAATCGGCATCGGTAAAGTAGATAACGGATCGATTAAAGTCAACCAAGATTGTGTTGTCGTAAATGCACATGACCCTGAAAAAGCAAATAAAGTGAAAATTAGTAAACTCTATGAGTTTGATGGGCTTAACAGAGTAGAAGTACAAGAAGCAGGAATTGGTTCCATCGTAGCAATCTCTGGTATTCCTAATATTCATATCGGAGATACGATTTGTTCCCTGACTAATCCTCAGCCAATTCCTTTCCAAAAGATTTCAGAACCTACTATTTCGATGCAATTTTTAGTCAACGATAGTCCACTCGCAGGACGCGAGGGAAAATATGTCACAACAAGACATATTAGAGATAGACTTTTTAGAGAGTTGAACACGGATGTCAGCCTTCGCGTAGAGGAAATTGAAAATTCTGATAGCTATAAAGTATCTGGACGCGGAGAACTTCATCTTTCCGTACTTATCGAAAATATGAGACGTGAAGGATATGAGTTTGCGGTAAGCAAGGCCGAAGTTCTCTATAAAAAGGACGAAAATGGCAAAAAATTAGAGCCGATGGAAATCGCCATCATCGACGTTCCAGAAGAGTTTTCTGGAACAATTATCGAAAAATTAAGCCAGAGAAAAGGAGAACTCCAAGGTATGTCAATGTCTAATACAGGATATTCTCGCCTTGAGTTTTCTATTCCATCTAGAGGACTTATTGGATACCGCGGTGAATTTTTAACAGATACAAAGGGAACTGGTATTATGAATACTCTATTTAACGGATACGGTCCTTATAAGGGAGATATTCAGTATCGCAAGCAAGGTTCTCTCATCGCTTATGAGTCAGGAGAAACGATTACTTATGGTCTTTTTAATGCACAAGAAAGAGGAACTCTTTTTGTAGGACCTGGTGAGAAAGTATATGCTGGTATGGTTATAGGCCAAAACGGCAAGACAGATGACATTGAAGTAAACGTATGTAAAACGAAAAAACTTACAAACACTCGTGCTTCTGGATCTGACGATGCCCTAAAACTTACTCCTCCAAAAATTTTAAGCCTAGAGCAGGCTCTTGAATTTATCGATACCGATGAATTACTTGAGATTACTCCAAAAAATATTCGTATTCGAAAGAAAATCTTGGACCCAACTGAGCGAATGAGAGCGGCAAGAAGACAAGCAAATTCATAATTTTTAAATATAAAAAAGATGTAAATAGTGATTTTCTTACTTTTACATCTTTTTTTCAGACTTTACTTTTTTGTAACATTGCATTTAGTAAAAAAGAATGATATAATCTATCGAAAGGAATGCATTGTCTTTATTCATTCATATCTGATAATGCATGATAAAAATAGTATATATCAAGAAAAGGAAATAAAGATGAAAAAGATATTAGTAATTATTTTCATACTATTTAGTCTCTTTCTTGCCATTCCCACTCAAGCAGCGTCTACAAATTATATTCGTGTCGGACTTGTAAAAAACTATTCTGAACAAAATAATTTAACTATTTCCACAAAAAAAATTTATATAGGATACTGCAAAAATAATAGTTTCAATACAACTAGCGGAATTCATTTAACAAGTAGAAATGGTTTTTCTTTTGTTCCACAGACTGGATATTTTTTCATTTCTAAGCAAAGTTTTTCTCGCTATGAAACCGTCTCTGAGATTGTGTCTTGTTTCAAATCTATGCATATTCCTGCCTATTCAGCTATGATAGGAGAAAACGAATGGAAAATCTATATAGGTGGAAGTGATGATAAAAAAGCAGTCTCTGAGCTTTTTGAAGAGATTAATAAAAAATTTGGTCTTAGTTTTGGAGAACTCAAAAAAAATAACGGTCATCGTTATCTTTTAACTGGAGGTTTTGGAAATTTTTTAGTGGATGGAGGACCTCACTCTATGTATCCACAAATTGTCTCTGAAGAGCAAAATAAAAATAAAATAAAAACAATCCGTGTTGGTCACACAGAATACCGAGGTAGAATTGAAATTGGCTGTTATAGGGATAGCGATAAATTAACCGCAGTCAATATTGTTTCTGTGGAACAGTATCTGTACGGTACTCTTCCAAATCAGATAGACCCGATTTGGCCTACTGAAGTTTTAAAAGCACAATCCATCATTACTCGTAATAATACAGTTCATAAAGCTTCATTTTTAGCAGACTCTAATATTAATGATGGTTATTCTTTAACGGATCATGAGCAAACCCAAACTTATTCTGGATACGCAAATGAAAACGAGTATACAACAGATGCTATTAATGCAACGAAAAATACTCTTATTTTTTATAAAGATAGACTGATTCCTCTCCCGTTTTGTCGAAATAATGGAGGATATATTGAAAGCAGCTTTCGCGCCTGGCATATAAAAACAGACTATTTAAAACAAAAAAAAGATAAATACACGCCAGAATCTAATTGGAAAATTGAGTATACCGGCGAGCAGCTTCAGACAAAGCTAGAACAATCCTACCCTAATATCGGTAAGATTCAAGACATCGAAATTCTCTCTACTATAAAAAAGAGCAATCGAGTTTCTTATCTTCGTCTTGTCGGAGAAAATCACACTCTCATTTTACAAAATGAGCTTATTTACTCTCTCTTAGGATTGAAGAGTTCTCTCTTTCAAGTAGAACGCCAAAGTGGTGACGAGGATCTTTTTGTATTTACTGGAAAAGGTGTTGGCTCTGGTGTCGGTTTTTCTAAAGAGGGTGCAAAAAAAATGGCAGAAAGCGGCATGAACTACGAAGAAATTCTACATTATTACTATAATAATATTGATATAAAATGATACTGGGAAAAAATACCTTTTGACCCTGACATCATATTATAAATTTACCTATCTGCTTCACAGTAAACTATGGATGAAAGGATTTTATTTATGAAAAAATCAGATTTTAATTTTATATTGCCAGAAGAATTAATTGCTCAAGATCCCTTAAAGGATCGCTCTAGTTCTCGCTTGCTCATTTTAGATAAAAAAACTGGGGCGATAAAGCATGAAATATTTAAAAATATTACAAATTATCTAAGAGCTGGAGATTGTCTTGTCATCAATGACACAAAGGTAATTCCCGCACGCCTTTTTGGAGTGAAAGAAGAAACAGGTGCAAAAATTGAAGTTCTTCTCCTAAAACGAAAAGAAAATGACTGCTGGGAAACTCTAGTAAAACCTGGAAAGAAAGCTAAAATTGGAACAAAACTCCAATTTGGAGATGGACTTTTAAAGGGAGAAGTTGTAGATATACTAGAGGAGGGCAATCGTCTTATTCAATTTAAATACGATGGAATTTTTGAGGAGATTTTAGACCAACTCGGTCAAATGCCTCTCCCACCTTATATCACACATCAGTTAGAAGATAAAAACCGCTATCAGACAGTCTATGCAAAGCATACCGGCTCTGCTGCCGCTCCGACTGCCGGTCTTCATTTTACAAATGAACTTCTAAAACAGATTGAAGAGATGGGAATTAAGATTGCGAGGGTTACTCTCCATGTAGGACTTGGAACATTCCGCCCTGTCAAAACAGATAATATTTTAGAGCATCATATGCACTCCGAATATTATTCTGTCGATGAGGAGGCTGCAAATTTAATTAACGAGACAAAGAAAAACGGAGGAAGAATCATTTCTGTCGGAACAACTAGTACTCGAACTTTAGAATCTGCCGCCAATGAAGATGGAACTTTGACGGCAAAAAGTGGATGGACAGAAATTTTTATTTATCCTGGATATCAATTTAAAATAATTGACGGATTAATCACAAACTTCCATCTTCCTGAATCTACACTTATTATGCTCGTCTGTGCATTAGCTGGAAGAGAGCATGTTCTCGCTGCTTACGAGGAAGCAGTAAAACAGCGCTACCGCTTCTTTAGTTTTGGGGACGCAATGTTTATTCAGTAATAAGATAGCCTATCCCTTTCCGAAAGGCAAAGAGTTCTGCTCTTTCTTTTATAAACGAAAAAGACCAGTCAAAACGTTCTCTTTTGACTGGTCTTTTTCTATCTCTCAATCTACCACTGCCAAGAAGAAACCTTTCATTTCTTCATCACATCAGGTACTCTCTATTTTATGCTCTCAAATCAATATCTAATTTTTTAAGCTCTTTCAATAATTTATCAATTACTTTATTTATCTCGGAATCTTCCAATGTGCGGTCTTTTGCGCGGAAGCGTAAAGAATAAGCGATGGATTTATATCCTTTTTGAATCTGCTCTCCCTCGTATACATCGAATAACTCGATATTTTCAAGAAGCTTTCCTCCACATTTACGGATTACTTCCTCAATCTGTCCGACAAATACTTCCTTCTTTGCTACCATACTTAAGTCTCTTGTGATTGCTGGGAATTTTGCAATTCCTTCATATTTTCTCTCAAATGTCGCAAACTTCACTAAAGTATCAATATCAATTACTGCTACATATGCCTGTCCCTTGAAATTATAGGCATCCGCTGTATCAGGATGAACTTGTCCCATATATCCAACTAACTCATCGTTAATTGTGAGATTTGCCTGTCTTCCTGGATGTAAATATGGTCTCTCAGCTGTAGGAAGATACATCACTTGTTTCTTTAATCCAAGCTTTTCAAAATACTCCTCAAGAACACCCTTTAATGTAAAGAAATCTCCCTCTCCGTACATTCCAAGTGTAAAGCATTTTTTCTCCTCTGGAAGCTCTGTAAGCGGTAAACTCTTTGGAAGATAAATATTTCCAAGCTCATATAATCTTACATTTTTATTTCTTCTATTATAGTTTGTTGCCAAAGATGTAAGCATACCATTTAGAGAAATTGTACGCATGATGCTATAATCTTCTCCAAGAGGATTAGAAATTACAATTGCATCTCTAAGCACATCTCCCTTTGGAATCGATAATTTATCAAATACCTTTGGACTCTCGAAAGAATAGCACATACTTCCGTTAAATCCATTTTGCTCTGCGATATCTCTACCAATACTCTCGATTCTCTCCTTAAAAGAAACCTTACCTATTGTGGACTCACCTCGTGGAAGTGTTGTTGGGATATTATCATATCCAAAAAATCTTGCTACTTCCTCTGCTAAATCTGCCATACACGCAAGGTCTTGACGGAATGCAGGCATAATAAGCTCATTTGTTTCTTCTTTATACTCAATTTCCAATCTTGCAAAATATGTGAGCATATCTTCCTTGGAAATATCTGTTCCGAGTAAAGCATTAATCTTTTCTGGCTCAAATGGAAGTACAACTGGCTCTTTATCTCCATCATATACATCAACCATACCTCCGATAACTTCACCAGCTCCCATCTCCTCGATTAACTGACAAGCTCTTTGCATTGCCTGATACGTATTTTGTGGCTCTAAACCTTTCTCAAAAATACCAGATGCATCTGTACGAAGACCAATCTTCTTAGAAGATAGACGAATATTAGTTCCATCAAAGCAAGCTGCCTCTAAGAGAAGAGTCTCAATAGAATCTGTTACCATAGAGTTTTCTCCACCCATGATACCAGCAATTCCGACTGGTTTCTCGCCGTCACAAATCATAAGAACAGAAGAATCAACCTTTCTCTCCTGACCATCTAATGTCACAAAAGTATCGCCGTCATTTGCTCTTTTTACTACGATTTTATTTTGAGCGATTGTGGATAAATCATATGCATGCATTGGCTGTCCATACTCGACCATAACATAGTTTGTAATATCAACTAAGTTATTAATTGGACGAATTCCCATAGCGGCAAGTCTTCTTTGCATCCACTTTGGTGATGGAGCAAGCTTAATATTTTTTACAACTCTAGCGATATAGCGAGGACATAAATCTTTTGACTCAACCTCAACGCTAATATAATCGTTGACATTCTCATCGTTTCCTGTCTCTTTTACTTCTGGCATATGAAATTCCTTCTCAAATGTAGCGGCAACTTCTCTAGCCATACCATTCATGCTAAAACAATCCACACGGTTAGAAGTAATCTCAAACTCAACAACGGCATCACGAAGTCCAAGAGCCTCTATTGCGTCATCTCCAGGTTTTACACCACTGTCTGGCTCAAAAATATAAATTCCATACTCTGGAGCTTCTGGATACATATCTCTGCTAGAACCAAGTTCTTCGATGGAACACATCATTCCGTAGGAAGGAACCCCTCTTAATTTACCTTTTTTAATTTTAATTCCATTTTCTGGGAGTGCTCCGCCGTCATGTCCACCTGCTACCTTACCTCCGTCTAATACAGTAGGAACCATATCGCCTTCTTTAACATTTGGTGCACCTGTCACAATCTGAATAGGCTCTTCCTCTCCGATATCTACCTGACAGATAATTAATTTATCGGCATCTGGATGTCTCTCAATTTTTTTAATCTGACCAACAACAATTTTCTCTAAGTTTTTATCTAAATATTGTGCACATTCCACATTAGATCCAGATAATGTCATGGCATCTATATATTCCTGTACAGATACGTCTAAATCTGGAACATATGCTTTAATCCAAGAAATCGGTGTATTCATCTTTCTACCTCCAAACCTTTCCTAAAATTGCTCTAAGAAACGAACATCATTTTCATAGAGTAATCTCATATCATCAATTTCATATTTTAAGAGAGCGATACGCTCAAGACCAATACCGAACGCAAAACCAGAATATACCTCTGGGTCAATTCCACAGTCTTTTAATACTTTAGGATGTACCATACCACAGCCTAAAATCTCAATCCAACCGCTTCCCTTACACATACGACATCCCTTACCGCCACATTTAAAGCAAGTTACATCAACTTCTGCACTTGGTTCTGTAAATGGGAAATGATGTGGTCTAAATTTAACCTTTGTCTCCTCACCAAAGAACTCCTTCGCCCACTGCTCTAATGTTCCCTTTAAGTCAGCAAATGTAATTCCCTTGTCAACAACAAGACCTTCTACTTGATGGAAAGATGGAGAGTGAGTTGCATCCACCTCGTCAGAGCGGAAAACTCTTCCAGGAGCAATGATACGAATTGGCATTCTTCCTGTCTCCATAATTCTAGCCTGCACTGGTGATGTCTGTGTACGAAGCAAAATATCTTTTGTGATATAGAAAGTATCTTGCTCATCCTTTGCTGGGTGATTTTCTGGGATATTTAATAACTCAAAGTTATATTTATCATACTCTACCTCTGGTCCTTCCACGATTTCATATCCCATGCCGATAAATACTCTCTCTAAGTCATCGAGGGCAATCTGGTTTGGATGGCGATGTCCGACCTTAATTTTCTTTCCAGGAAGAGTGACATCAATTACTTCTTTTTTCATATCCTCTTCTCTTTTTAATCTCTCTAATTTTTTAATTTCTTTTTCAAATGCTTCCTCAAGAGCTGCTCTTGTCTCATTCACAAGCTGTCCAACTTTTGGGCGATCCTCCTTTGGCACATTCTTCATATTTTTTAATACTTGAGTTAATTCACCTTTTTTCCCGAGAAAATTTACTTTTAACTCATTTAATTGTTTGATGCCTTCGCTTTTTTCAATCGCTTCTAAGGCAGAACTTCTAATCTGTTCTAATTTATCTCTCATAACTTTCTCCTTTCATCTATAACTCACTGCAAGATGCAAATATCGTACAAAACATAGACAGGCCCCGTCCCAAAAGGGACGAGGCCTGCTCGCGGTACCACCCTGATTCCTATATCACTCTAATATAAGCACTCAATCTGCGTAACGTGCAGGTAACGTTATCTCCTACTAAAATTCAGACATACAGCTCCAGTGTGAAATTCAAAGCTTATCTGAACTTAAGGAAGTCTCAGCCTGTCATCTTCCTCTCTCTGTAAGAAAATAATCTTCTACTATGCACCTTCACAGCCTTTTCTCTATTCTTCTATGATTAAATTGCAATTTTTATTTTAGCATAAAAATTTTTTCTGTCAAGTATCTACTTTCTTTTTTCTCTTTTTTGTGATACAATGAAATTCTATTATCGACCTAAAAATAAAACAAATCACTATTCTATTATCGGCTTTGGGAGGCATTTATGAGACTAAAAAATTTATTTTCCCTCGCATTAGATTTTTCGGCTAGAATGGAGGAAGACCATGTATCTGCCTACGGTGCTATGGCATCTTTTTTTACTCTGCTATCTATTTTTCCCCTTTTCTCGCTCTTCGTTATGATTACAAAAGAATTGCCAATTATTAAAACATACGCTTTTAATATAATGAGTAATGCCCTTCCACTAGGGCAAAACAATCATATTATTTTAGATATTCTTGAACAAATTTATGACGCTCCACTTCCAGGTATTTTATCCTTTACTATTGTCAGCATACTCTGGTCTTCCTCTAAATGGATGTTTGCTATCATTCAAGGATTAGACTGTATCTATGCGGTTCCTAAAAAGAAAGGCTATATTTTACTTCGGCTATTTTCTATTTTATATACGGCAGTTTTTGTCATTATGCTAGCCCTTTTGATGATTGTCTTTGTATTTGGAAATCAAATCCAAAAACTTATCGTCGCACATTTCCCGTTTTTAGCGCCTATCTCTCATTTTATTTTTGACCACCGAGAATTTTTAGCCTTTTTTATTTTAACAGCATTTTTTATAGTTTTATATAAGCAAGTTCCAAATCGCAAATCTACATTTAAGCGAGAATTGCCAGGAGCTATCTTTACTTCCTGCTCTTGGATACTTGTCTCTTCTGCTTTTTCTATTTATGTAGATTATTTTCCTAAAAAAGCTTATGCTTATGGAAGTATTAACGCTATTATTCTTTTCTTTTTATGGCTTTATATGACTATGTACTTACTTCTTTTAGGCGCAGAAGTAAATCAATTTATTCAATGCCATAAATGGAGAAATATTGTCCGACAGCTTTTTCCAAATTGGAAAAAATTTCAATAAATTGATACCTTGGTCAAAAAGTCAAAAAACTGTTCATGCTTGCATGATAAGATGTTTGACCTTTTGACCTGCTTTTAATTTTTATAATAATTGATATCCAAAAAGTTTCTCCTCTATCCATCTTTTCCTCGCTGCTATTAAAATCTTTTCTTTCTCTTCTCTTTTTTGTAAAACTATATTCACATTATTTCTTCTCTTTCTCTCCCCCTTCCATACTTCAATCGCTTGTTCGCTCTTTTGTCTAACTTGTAAAACCCTCCTTCCTCTCATAATGATATCTGCTGGCATATCTGTTTTTTCTTCTCTCGTATACTCGTCGCAAATATATATTTTTTCTTGTCCGTTTAATAAAATTTTTATCTTATTTTCTTTCCAGTTTAAAACAAAAACATTTTCCAATGTCTTAATTTCTTTTTCCTCAAACTTTCCCCCTGTTAAGAAAAAAGAAAAAAAGAAAAAGATTCCCACAAAATAAAGTAATCTCTTCCCTTCTCGCAAAATTTTTCCTCCTCTTATTTTGCTATAAAGCTTCCATCAACAATACTCTTATCCGTATTGCTAATCTTTTTCGTCTACTACTATTATATGTGACAATCTCTTCTTCATGATATTTTTTATTTCTGCTCTTAATTCATACCTATCTTAAAAAAACCTAAACGATTCAACAGTACAAAAGCATCTCTAATCCCCGCCATATAAGAAATATCTGCATATTTTGACTCTAACTCTTCTCTCTGAAATATATAACCCTCAATAATCTTTCTGTCATTCTCAGACAACTCTAATGAAGCGTATGCTCTTTCCATATCTGCTAGTTTTTTCTGTTTTTCCTGATATGAGCTATCTCTCTTTATCATCTCTTCCCTACTGTTATTCATAAATTTATCAAATTCTCCTTCTAAAATTTTGTTACTAATTTCGTCCATACTTATTGCCCTCTTTCAAAATTTTTCTATTGTTTTTTGTTTCCATAGTTTATCATTTTCTATTTTTTATTACAATAATATTGTAAGAATTGACGATTTAATTGTAACAATTGATACGTTTAGTAAAAAATTTTTGTTCATATAGACTAAAAAAACGAACACAGTTTTATTTTATAAAAGTTTTTAATGCAACAACATAATGAGGGATATTTTTTTTAATTTAGGAAAAAATAATAGTGAAAATAGTTATCAAGAAAGTAATTATGAGAAATAATATCAATAATAGAGTTGACACAGTACGTCTTTGTTAGTTATTATAAATATATGTTAGAAATAACTAACTAATTTAAGGAGGCATTATGAGTCAAGAAGTATTAGAAATTGTAAAAAAAATGGATTTAAAACAAATAGAGACACAGCTAGCACTTCAATGTGCACCATTAATTGCAGGGCTTAAGATATCCAATCTTCTTATTATCTCAAAAGAAAATATGTCAAAAGTGAAGTATATTTTAAAGCACACAATTTTATCTTATTTTATTTTATATGAGGGAGAAGAAAAGACAATTTTACTTGTATATGATGCCTCTAGATTGGGAGAGTATCTAGAAAGAAAAAATGTAAAAAATTTACTTTTCCAGTGGGGATATGAGGAAAATCACATGAGAGAATGGATGTATCTTCTGAAAAAACGCTATAAAAAATATATCGAAGAAAAGACAAACTTTCCGCATGAAATGGGATTATTTCTCGGATATCCAGTGGAGGATGTCATTGGCTTTATTGAAAATTCTGGAAAAAATAGCTTATACAGCGGATACTGGAAAGTGTATCAAGATGTATCAGAAAAAATTAAGTTATTTCAGAAATTTGATATGGCAAAAGAAATTTTAATTCATTTTTTGGCAAATGGTATGACAATTTTAGATGCAATCAACCAAAAACAACTTTATCAACTATTAGTTTAAATCTAAGAATTCATTTTTTAGATAACAAAAAAGAAATTGGAGGAAAAGACATGAATAAAATTAATATTGTATATTGGTCACAAACTGGAAATACACAGATTATGGCAGAAGCCATTGGAGCAGGAGTTGAGGCGGCAGGCAAAGAAGCAAATGTTATATTTGTAAGTGATATTGCTGTAGATGATTTAAAAGACGATTCTGTAATCGCACTTGGATGCCCAGCTATGGGAGCAGAAGTTTTAGAGGAAGGTGAGATGGAACCTTTTATGTGTGAGCTAGAAAGCAATCTCAGAGGAAAAACGGTGGCTCTCTTTGGCTCTTATGGATGGGGAGACGGAGAATGGATGAGAGACTGGGTTGATCGAGTGAGAGATAACGGTGCAAATGTACTAAACGGCGAGGGACTTATCTGCCAAGAAACACCGGATGATGACATGCTTGAAGAGTGTAAATCTCTTGGAAAGCAGTTGGCAGCTCAGTAGTAAATCTTAGATTATTTCTGCAATAAAGTCAAAGAAAAGATTCACAATCAAACTATTCCTTAAAAAAGCGAGCGCAGTTTTGTTTCTATACTACGCTCGCTTTTTTGTTTTTTATTTCTCACTCATATATTTTATGTAAGGCATATTTATACGCTTTATCTGTCTCTTCATATAATAATAATACAAAACAAAGCATATCATCGCAAATCCCCATGAAATCGGATAAACTGCTGCCACTGACTGAATTGTTGCATGCTTTTTCACTAGATAAGATAAAAGTGCAATTCTGACACCACATAAGTTCATAATAATAATTATCATAGACTGCAATGTTTTTCCATTTCCTCGAATCACACCGCCCACCATTTCCATAATGGCATAGATAAAATAAAACGGATAAGAAACCCATATAATTTTAAGCCCCTCTGTGATTACCTCTGTATCTTGGCAGAATAGACCAATCGCCTGACTTCCAAACATAAGAATTATCATAGAGATTAACACTGTAATAGAAATAGAAATAATATTTCCAACTACGAGTCCTCTATCCATTCGCTTATAATTTCCAGCTCCTAAATTTTGTCCGACGAAAGTGACCATCGTCTGTCCAAAGGCCATAATCGGCATATAAATAAAATTCTCTAATTTAAAATAGACAGTAAACGCTGCCACCGATACTTCTCCAAATCCATTAATATAATATTGAACTACAAGATTAGAGAGTGTAATAATCATGGACTGAATTCCGAGTGGAAATCCCACCTGACAGATTTTTTTTATTCTCTTTGCGTCAATCTTCCATCTAACCTTATAAAGTTTCTCCTCTCGAATCAAGTAGAACATTACCGCAATAGCAGTAGCACTTTGAGATAAAAAGGTGACAAAAGCCGCACCTCCAACTCCTAATCTCAGTACTGCAAGGAAAAAGGCATCCGCCACTACATTTAAAATTCCTCCACCAGCAAGAATTAAAAATGGAACTCTAGAATTTCCCATCGCTCTTAAAATACTAGCTCCCATATTATATAAAATCATAGCTGGAATCGCCAAAAAGTAAATACGAATATAGACAAGCGCCTCATCCATAATGGATTCTGGTGTTTGAAGCCAGATAAGCGCCTGATTTGATAATAATAATCCGACTATCATAAGTGTAATTCCGCCGATAGCTCCAAGCAAAATGGAATTTTGGATTGTGTTTATCGTTTTTTCCTCATCTCCGGCTCCAACACATTGGGATACAATTACGCCTGCTCCCACAGATATGCCGACAAATAATCCTATGAGACAAGTCACTAAAATGCTACTTGCCCCCACAGCTGCCGCCTCATGCTTTCCTAAAATATTTCCAACAAATAATACATCCGCCGTTCCATATAATTGTTGAAATAAACTTCCTAAAAACAAGGGAAACGCAAACTTACAAAATCCTTTTACAATACTTCCCTGCGTCAAATCTACTTTTTTCGTCTTCATTTATCCTCCTTATGTTTGACAGATCAAAAGTCAAATCCCTTATCTTGCAAGTATGAACAGCTTTTGACCTTTTAACCCTGATGTCATAATAATAAATCTAATTTATTTTGAGCATATTCATCGCCTTGCTCTGCCGCTTTTTTATACCACTCTATCGCTTTTTCGAAATTTTGCTTCACTCCTCTTCCTGCCCCATAGCAATAGCCAAGCCAACTTTGCGCCTGCGCCTTTCCTTGCTTTGCTGCTCTCTCAAACCAGTATACTGCCTTATTATCATCTTGCTCCACACCATCTCCAGTATAATAACAATATCCAAGATTACACTGTGCATCTGCGTTTCCGCAATTTGCAGCCTGTTCATACCACTGAGCCGCCTTATTCATATCTTTTTTTACACCATGTCCATTATTATAGCAATATCCAAGCCAAAATTGCGCTATACTATCTCCCTGCTCCGCTGATTTTTTAAAATAATACACAGCCTGCTCCAAGTTTTGCTCCACGCCATCTCCAGTATAATACCGATTTCCAGCCTCTCGAAAATTTTCTGGTGAGTCATAGGGATTACTTAAATTTTTATTCCACTCCCGAAAAGCCAATTCTTCCGCTTCCTCACTCTCCAAAAATATTTTATATTCATCTTTCCAACCAGCTAAAATCATAAAGGAAATAATAATCTTCTCTACAGCTTCCTCTTTTAAATACATTTCCTTTCCTAGAATCCATCTCGCCTTACTAATAAGCTGTTTTTTTTGATTAAAATCCTTATCGGCGTTTTGATAAAACAATAAATGTACTTTCTCATCTACTGCCTTTGCCAAAAGCTTATTCTCAATCTTAAACTGAGGTGCATAGTCTTTTAAAACCCCTAAGAGAACAACCTTCTTTCCCATAATATCTGGGGTACATTCTCTTGATATTTTCCCCACTATTTCATAAAAATCCTTCACATTATACCTCCAAAGAAATTACTGGCATTTCTATTTTTCCTGCTGCTTAGGCTTTTTTCTAAGTTCTTTTAATCGCTTTACCGTATCCTCACACTTTTCCTCAATTTTTGTATACTGTAAATCATAAGCTTCAAACTCTTCCCTCGCTTTTTGATACTTTTGTCTGGCAACCTCTAATTTTTGTAAATCTGATTTATTTTTTTCATTCTTTTTTGTCATCTGCTTTCTCTTTTTTTGAAGCTGTCCAAAAAGCTGTTGTTTTTCCTCTTTTTTCCTCTCCAAATCTTGATTATAATATTGCTTCATGCAGTCCAAAAAAGTCGGATTTTCCAAAAGATTGGCCACCTTTTCTAAAAGCTCTCCTCTATCTTCTACTCCCAATATATTTTCAATCTGAAAGATATCTTGCTCCTCCCTAACTAATTCCTGTTCTATTTTATTTAACTGCTCTTGTAACTCTTGCGTTTCTTTGTCGATAGCTTGTTTTTCTTCTATGTATTCTCTACAGTTTTTCTGCTCTTTTTCCAAAACTACTCTAGCAGCCTCTTCCTTTTGCCTCAAAATTCCATGTTTTCTTGTCATAGAAATTTTTTTGCTCTCATACTGCTGCATCATATTAAATACATGATAAGCCTCAATCTCTCGCTCATAAAACTTTGCTAATCTTGAAATTCCTCCTAAATCTACAATGCCCGCCACAGAGATATCATCTGCACTTCCTTTTTTAGAAAATTCTGGAAGCATTTCCTCGAGATATTTTTCAAATTCCTCTATGCCATTCTCCACAATATAGCAGCTTAGATTTTGATAAAAGGCATGAGTTCCCTCCATATCACGATAAGAGTCCTCCACCCCATCTGTGCCAAGATAACACGCAACAACTTCTCGCTCTTTAAGGTCGAGGACACAGGAGCGAATTTGCTCCTTTGCATGAAAATCGCACATTGATGTCGTCACATTTTCGTGACAGTTTTCATCCCATGGGATTGGCTGGTCAACCCCTCCATCTCCGTAAAAGACATCGCAACGTCCATCCCCTTGCTGAATTAAAATCAAAAAATCTTTTATTCTTAAAGCTGCAATTAACGTAGTTCCATATGCATGTTCTATCTCCATCTTTCCACGATATTTTTTTGCATACATTCCAGTAAGCTCCATTTCCTGTTCGGTAAAAGGATGAGTTTCAAAATGTTCGTTTACAGCCTTCTTCCACTGAAAGACAATGGAATCTGTAAGCTTTTTTACTAACATCTCTTTCTCCTCCGGAAACGAAAATGCCTCGTATCCTTCTTCCTCACCGTTTGGCATCTTATCTATATTTAAATTCAGTCCATCCTCCATCGAACCATTCTTTTCCTCAAAAATATGCAAAAAAGAGGTATCACTCTTTTGGTTTTGTAAAAGAGAATTCCATTCTTCTAATTCCTTTTTATCAATCTCTCTTTTTCGGTTGTATAAAATATAAGAGGCAAAGTTCTCTAATTCTTCCTTTGCAACTTCAGTCGCTATCTTAGAACCAATATCACTTCTCACACAGACACAAGAACCGTGACCATCTGCCACAATTGCGATATGAAATAAATCATCATCTTCCGTAAAGGACGCAGAATAATCCTGACATATGATATCTCTCATTATATGCATATGACCGCGAACACTCTTATGAAAGGAATAAATATTGTTTTTCCCCATTTAATTTCTCCTATAATTAATCCCAATCTTCCTCTTCCCAATCTCCAGAATCTATCTCTACTTCTGGCTCTTTATCATATTCCACATGCTCATCAATTAAGATATCCTCCGTAGCTGCTCCGCTATCAATCGCCTCTTTAATAATATCTGCGCCAGTTACTGGCTCTGTGCAAGTGCGACTTGTACTTGCAAGCATAGACGCTGTGACAGAAGAAAACTGGATTAGACGGGCAAATAATTCCCAGTCATTTGTCTTTACAACTGCCTCACTATTTCCGACTACCTCCGCTAGCATCTTAATATCTGCATCATCACTCATTGCAAATCCAATTTTTATCGCCCTTGCAAACCACTTATTTTTTCGTATTTTATCTAATGCCGGCTTATAATCACTCGTGGCATATCCATCCGACATAAAGATAAGAATAGGCAAATACGCTCCTGTCATAGAACTTAAAAATGCGTTTCTAGACAGCTTAGAATTAAGCTCTGTAAGTGCCGCTCCCATCTCTGTAAGCCCACCGGCCTTTACCTCCTGCCACATAAAATCTTCTGCTTCTTCCGGACCAGCTGCCTGTAGCCATCTGCAATCACTATTAAACTCAAGAACAGCGATTTTTAAAAGTGCATCTGCATTTGTCTTTGCCTGCTCTTTTAAAATCTCAATCGTCTCCTCCATCGCACGGTTTAATGTCGCAATCGGGATACCATCCATACTTCCCGATGTATCTAAAACATAAAAAATATTCAATGCTCTTCTAGGTGTTCCACCCAAAATATCTGTTGTAGGCATATTTTTTCCTCCCTTATTCACGCTTCATCATACTACCTGAAAAACAGGTATATTAATTCATCTCAATCTTTATTGTCTCATTATATAAATGCACACTCATTCCATCTCTCAACGGCATAATCTCTTGCGGTGCCACTTTTCTTATATTGCCACTTGCAAGCTCCACACTCCAAATCTGATTGCTTAAGTTTTTTAATCCGAGTGCTCTTTTATCTGATTTTTTAGCAATGACATGTCCCACTGGATTGAGAGCCTCGTCTGTATTACAAATGCCAAGCTGACATCGATAAATTCTACTATCCGCAATCCCTGGTATCGCATAGTCACGAAAACGAATACGATATGGCACTTTCATCCTCTCTCCACATCGCTCACAGTTACAATTTTTCCCATTATCTGTAAAAATTTCATTGCCGCAAGCACATGGAACAATTTCACTTCGAAATCTCACAAGCTTTTTTAACCACTCTAGCTCTGAAGGACGCGCATTTGGATTATGTAACGCCTTTTGACTAAACGCCGTCAAAAATAACTCTTGCATATAGTCTGGCAAATACGGCCAAACTACGGTCGTGTTTTTATGAATCTGTGGATGAGGACCATTTTCCCGATTGTTTGGATCCATAATAAAAGTTGCCTCAGAGCCATAAAGCTTTTCTTGCAATTTAGGCGATAGGCAGGGAACGAGAGATTTCTTTCCCTCAAGTGGGTGATTGAGACAAAATAAAATAAATAAAATTACGGACATGGAAAAACGATCACTTAAACTATTTGGCATATTTTTGCCAAGAACAATCTCTGGTGCCATATATCTTGGTTTTCCTGCAATTCCCGTCTCCATCCCGTCTGGAGCCACATTATCATTATCACAAATCAAAACCTTTCCCGTCGTCGGATTAATAAAGAAATTTCCATCATTCAAATCTTGGTAGCTATACCCTTGATTATGTAAAATTCGGTAAGCAGACACAATATGAAGTGCCGCATCCGTAATCTTTCGAAATGACGGAAAACGAACCTCTGTAAGCATAAACTCGGATAACTCTGAGTATCCAGGTGGCCGAAGCTCCATCACATACCCAAAACTTCCACCCATCCACTCTGTCACGTCAAGTGGCCATAAAAATTCCTCGCTTGGTGCTCCATGTCTTACATTATTTTTTAAATTATTATAGAATGCTTTTGGATCCTTTCCAAGTCCCTTTGGCTTATACCATTTTAATGCCATAAACTGCTCATTATATTTTATAATATAGATATCACCCTGTCCTCCCTCGGCAAGCCATCTAGCTACAATAAGCTCATTTCCAAGCATCGTCTTAATTCTCGTTCCAAAGGTTAATTTTGTACTGTCATCCATTTTATGTGACCTCCATCCTCTCACTAAAAGAGATATTATATAGTCATCTTTCACAAAGTATAATACTCTTTTGCAAATCATACTGTGCATATTATATCATACTCTGTCTTTTTTATCAATGTACAGCGAATGGATGTATTTGTCATGAAAAGTATAATCAATTATATATTTTTGTCATAAAAAAACAAAAAACTCTATGTGCTGCTTTCCTCCACCACATAGAGTTTTTTCGTTTTTTCTAAAATTCACAGACTAATGAACAAATTCGATTCATGCTTCTTCACACTGACATTGTCTGACGACGACACTCCTAATTTCCTGTTCATCTAAATATCCACAAGCCTCAAGTCCTGCCTTAATTACCGCATTCCATTTATTTGCCGACAAATGATAAATTGTGTGATCATCTAACTCAATTGTGCAGGCATTTTCCACCGCACATTTCTCTCCACAGGCAATTTTATACATATTTTTTCTGCTGATTGCACCTATCTCTTCTAGAGTATTGATCATTCGATAAACCGTTGCCGTCCCAATTCGACTATCCCGCTTCACCGCTTTATAATAAATTTCTTTACAGCAAGAACAATCTTCCTCTAAAATAATATCAAGCAACATTAATCTTTGTTTTGTGATTCTTGCGCCCTGTTCTTTTAGCTTTTGAATTATCATCTCTTTTTTCATCTGCGTTGGATGATAGCTTCTAGAATCTTGTGCCTTTTTATTTTTTTGTTTTAATTTTTGCACTTTATTCCTCCTAGTGACAGTGTCCTCCACAGTTTTTGCAATCCCCTCCGCAGGAAAGAGATTTTCCAGCTTTCTTATCTTTTATCATACTTTTTATAGCAAAACCTATGATTCCCACTAAAATTACTCCTACAATTAAAGTTCCCATATAAAACACCCCCTAAACAATAAATTTATTTGCTTGCTGCGAACATTTTCTCCGTACTTATATTTAAACTATCACTTTCTTTATAAGGACGCACTAATAAGTATACAAAACCTATCATAAGTCCAAATGCCACAATTGTCCAGATACTAAATCCGCCACCCATTACTAAAGTACCAATCTGGTTCACAACTAAGGATACAATATACGCTAATCCACATTGATATCCAACTGCAATCCAAAACCATTTTATATTATTCATCTCTCGCTTAATTGCACCCATAGCGGCAAAGCAAGGAGCACATAATAAGTTAAATGCCAAAAATGCATATCCAGATGCCGCAGTAAATGCAGCTCCCATATTTGCATACACAGAGGCATCTGTGCCACTGTATAAGATTCCCATTGTGCCAACAATATTTTCTTTTGCTACAAGACCTGTGACAGATGCCACTGCTGCCTGCCAGTTACCCCATCCTTGAGGAATGAAAATCCAACAAATTGCCTTACCAATATGGGCAAGAATACTGTAATCCATCTGGTCTTCTGCCAACATCTGGAATGTGCCGTCCACAAATCCAAAATATGTTGTAAACCAGATAACGATTGTAGATAGGAGGATAATTGTGCCAGCCTTCTTAATAAAGGACCATCCTCTCTCCCACATACTTCTTAAAACATTAGATATAGTTGGCATATGATATGCTGGAAGCTCCATAACAAATGGCGCTGGGTCGCCAGCAAACAATTTTGTCTTCTTTAAAATAATACCAGAACAGATAATTGCTGCAATACCTAAAAAATATGCAGATGGAGCTACCCAAGGAGCCCCTCCAAAAATTGCTCCTGCAACCATTGCAATAAATGGAAGCTTTGCGCCACAAGGGATAAAAGTTGTTGTTATAATAGTCATCTTACGGTCTCTGTCATTTTCAATTGTTCTAGAAGCCATAATTCCAGGAATACCACAGCCAGAGCCAATCAACATCGGAATAAATGATTTACCAGAAAGACCAAACTTACGGAAAATACGGTCCATGATAAATGCGATACGAGCCATATAGCCACAAGCTTCCAAGAAAGCTAAGAAAATAAATAAAATTAAAATCTGAGGAACAAATCCAAGTACCGCACCGACACCGGCAACAATACCGTCCATAATCAATCCTTTTAACCAGTCTGCACAGCCAGCGCTATCTAGTGCACTCTCAATAAATACAGGAATACCAGGAATCCAAATGCCAAAGTTTGCTGGATCTGGAGCTCCCTCATCAAAGTTTTTATCATAAAACACTTCCTGTGCTGCCTTTAAATCCGCAAAAGTGGAAGTTACAATTTCATCTGCCATTGTCTCTTCATCTATAATTGTATATGTAGCAGTATCCACATCAGTAAAATTCGATACTAACTGAGTAACTGCTGCTCTCGCCACTTGTATGTCATACTCTTGTGATTCCCTATCTAATGCTGTCTCAATAGAGGATATATCTACTCCCTTTGCAGCTGCCGCCTCAATAAATCCATGGATCACCTGATTCGCTTCGCCAAATTCTTCGTCAAGCTCCGTGTACTCACCCGTTCCAATTCCAAATAAATGCCATCCATCGCCAAATACACCATCATTTGCCCAGTCTGTGGCGATGGTACCGACTGTTGTGACAGAAACATAATATACGATAAACATAATCACCGCAAAAATTGGAAGTGCCAGCCATCGATTCGTGACAACCTTATCAATTTTATCCGATACCGACAACTTCTTTTCCTCTTTCTTTTTGCAACACTCTCCAATAATAGATGAAATATAAGTATATCTCTCATTTACGATAATGCTCTGTGCATCATCATCAAACTTATCTTCTAATTCTTTCATCTCAGCTGACACATCTGGGACGGATTTTATCATATCCCCAATCTTATCATCACTCTCTAAAAGCTTGATTGCAAAAAATCTCTTCTGCTCTTCTAAAATATCAGATCCTATTTTATCTTCAACCTTACTAATAACTGCCTCTACATCCTTGTCAAATTGGTGAACAATCTTATGTTTGTCTTTTTTTGCCGCATCCACTGCTCTTTTTGCTGCTTGCTCAATTCCTCTTCCCTTGAGAGCAGAAATTTCAACGACCTCACATCCAAGTTTTTTACTTAATTTATCTATATAAATTTTATCACCCGATTTTTCCACTAAATCCATCATATTCACAGCCATGACAACGGGAATACCAAGCTCTATCAACTGGGTAGACAAATATAAATTTCTTTCAATATTCGTTCCATCTACAATATTTAAAATGGCATCTGGTCTATCTGTAATCAGATAATTTCTCGCCACCACTTCCTCTAATGTATAAGGTGATAAAGAATAAATCCCCGGTAAATCTATAATAGTAACATCCTTATCTCCTTTTAATCTTCCCTCTTTTTTTTCCACTGTAACACCTGGCCAGTTTCCGACAAATTGATTAGAGCCTGTCAGGGCATTAAACAATGTTGTCTTTCCACAGTTAGGATTACCTGCCAACGCAATTTTAATTGCCATATTTTTTCTCCTTTCTCGTCTGAGACTTTGATATTTTTTAAGTATGTTTGATGTATTTATAACTATTTTAAATTAGTTGATACTAACTATTTTGCAAAAAATCTAGGAGGCTTTTCTTCCTCCACACATAAATTCTCCTCACTTCTTTCCAAAATAATTCTCTGGAAAATATATTACTCTATCTCAATCATTGCTGCATCCTCTTTTCGAAGGGATAACTCATATCCACGAACGGTTACTTCAATCGGATCTCCAAGTGGTGCAACCTTCCTCACATACAGTTCAACACCCTTTATAATTCCCATATCCATAATTCTTCTCTTAACAGGGCCTGCTCCCGTCAATTTTTTTACTTTCACAGTCTTACCAATAGGCACATCTCTTAGCGTCATATTTTTCTCCTCCTAGACTATAATTTTTTGAGCCATATCTTTATT
>JBJEOA010000040.1:0-24284 GCA_051880475.1 Lachnospiraceae bacterium
AAATGCAAAGCTTACCCTTCATCTTTTAGAAACAATGAAAGAATGTGAGACTTATGTTTCCTTTACAAATTTACAGTATAAGGGACTTAGCCCAAGAGAATGTTATACAAATAAGGCGTGGAATTCTCTTAGCAAAATGGAACAAAATAAGGTTTCTTATGAATCAGAGCGTTATTTAGAACCAGATACTGTATCCATTCGTGTAAAATCAGGTGATGTGTCAAAAAGTCTCTTAATTTCCACACAGCAAGATCTCTTCTACATTGACAAGAAAAATTATCTTGTAAATTTATGTTATGACGAAGATGCAAGAGATAAAATCACGCTAAGCTTTAGCACTCCTGGAATTTATACTTTTGACCATCTTAAAGTAGCTGCACAGCCTCTTAGTGTGCCGACAGAAAATATTATATCTTTAAAACAAAATATTTTGACAAATATTTCTATAAGAACAAATAAATTAACTGGAACCATTTATTTACCTACTTCAAAAATTCTTTGTCTCTCTATTCCTTATAGTTTAGGATGGAGCGCAAAGGTAGATAATAAACCTGCCAAGTTACTAAAAACAAATTGTATGTATATGGGACTTTTGCTTGACGCTGGCAGCCATGAAATCGAACTCACCTATGAGACACCAGGTTTAAAGGCTGGAATGATTCTCTCAAGAATTGGATTTTTATTCTTTATTGCCATTATCTTATTTGGACAATTTCGAGAACAAATTTTAAGCCTTATAGCCCCAAAACACTCTCGAAAAAAAATTAAAAGGAGATAATTTTTTTAATGAACAGAGATAATTTTTTTAAATATAATATACAAAAAAAACGAAAAAATCATAAAATGAAACATATTACAAAAAATAAAACTTCATCTGAGTCAACTCTCTTTGATGAAACCAAAATTAAAGAAGCATTAACGTATACAAATTCTATTATTGATTCCTATCAAAAATCAAAATATAAAACGAAATTATATTATGCTGTGTATACTCTCCTTTTCATCCTTGTCTGTCTCATGGCATTTTCTTGGTTCTACCTAAATCATCGCTCCTTCATTTGGTCACCAGACGGTATATACCAACACTATAATGCCCTTGCCTATTACGGCGAGTATTTGCGAGACATAGTTGATACTTGGACTTCCACCGGAAAACTTACACTTCCTCTTTGGAATTTCAATCTTGGATATGGCTCAGATATTATCACAACCTTACATTACTATGTCATTGGAGACCCTCTTTGCCTGCTTTCTTTCTTTGTAAAAAGAGAGCAGACGGAAGTATTATACCATGCTTTAATTTTACTTCGACTTTATTTATCTGGACTTACTTTTTCTATGTTCTGCCACAGAATGAAGTCCGATGATTTCTCCACACTTGTCGGCTCCTTGACCTATACATTTTGTCTTTTTTCTATGTATTACGGAATTAGACATCCATATTTTATTAACCCGCTTATTTATTTACCATTATTACTGATTGGAATTGAGAAAATTTTCCACAAAGAAAAGCCTTATCTCTTTATCTTTATGACTTTTCTTTCCACAGTAAGTAATTTTTACTTTTTTTATATGCTAAGCATCATTATCTTTATATATTCTGTTATCCGCTTTTTCCATATATATAAACAGAATATTATAAAAAATATGCTTCTCTTACTCGGAAAATTTATCGGTTTTTATTTTATCGGAGTAGCTATGGCGTGTTTTATCTTTTTCCCGATTGTTATCGCCTTTCTCTCCTCTAGCAGAATCTTAACTGAAAATCATATTCCGCTTCTTTATAATTTAAATTATTATGAGACTTTACTGTCAGGATTTTTTTCAGCTTCACCGCTTGCCTACTCAACTTTACTTGGATTTTTCGCTGTCGCCTTTTTGAGTATTATTCTTCTTTTCTCCCAGAGAAAAGAAAATCGACAGCTAATCGCTGGATTTTGCCTTTTAGTCTCCTTTTTACTGATTCCTTATGTAGGACATGTATTAAACGGATTTTCTTATATTGGAAACCGCTGGGTGTTTGGATTAGTATTTTTAATTGCTTTTATTGTTGTAAAAATGATGCCAACTTTATTAGATATTAATATTCGCTTCTCTGCTATTTTATTTTTATGTACAACGGCATATTTCTTTCTCTGTTTTATGATTACAAATAGCCGAAAGGAAACTATTATTGTCTCTTTGGCCCTCACTTTTATGCTCTTATTCTTGCTCGTCTTTAGCAAGATTTTAAGAAGAGAAAGGGGAATTCCGGGACAGAAGGTTTTATTTTTTACAAAAACGGGAGTTATTATTATTACTGTCGTCGGTATTTTAAGTAATTCACTTTATCGATATTCTCCTGTGCAAAAAGGATATGTGTCTGAGTTTATAGAATCTGGCACAGCACTCAATTCTTTGACAGAGCAGTCGACAAAGGTTTTAGATTCCATATCGGACACTGAATTTTATCGTTATGATGACCGCACAGAAAAGAATGACTTTTCTAATGCTGCTCTTTTAAGCGGGAAAAATAGTGTAGGATATTATTTCAGTTTAGAAAATGGAAATATCTCTAATTTCTTTATGGAAAACGGAAATGCCATTCGTACTTTTCAACGGTACTCAGGATTAGATAATCGAATGTTTTTAGAAGCACTTGCCTCTATAAAATACTGCATCGTAAAAAGAGGGGGAGAAAGCCAGCTTTCCTCTGGTTTTACTAAGCTTATCTCTTCCTACACAAATGAAGATGGAACTATCTACGATTTATATTATAATACAAATACGCTCCCTCTCGGATATACGTACTCATCCTATATTACGAAAGACCGTTTTCTCACATTAAACCTCGCGGAGCGTCAACAAGCTCTCATACAGGGTGTAGTATTAGATAAAGAGACATCTTCTGTCAAAGAATTTCCTCAAACTAGTCTTAAGTTTACTCATCTAAGCCTACCTTTTGAGGTTGAGACAGATGCGGGAAAGAAAAAAAATATCGAAGTACAAGACGGGAAAATCATTGTCAGAAAAGAAGATTCTCAGATTACGCTCCAACTTAAGCAGACAATGGACCACTGTGAAACTTATGTTATATTCAAAAATCTAAAGTTTTCTGGATATTCTCCTCGTGAAATATACACGGACGATGAATGGGAAAAATTAGATACTTTAGAACAAAATAATATTTTAAGAGAATCAAAATTTTATGAAGACCCAAACTATGCAAAAATACAGATAAAAAGCAATTCTGTTTCTAAAAACTTTACTATCTCCACAAAGAACGATTCTTATTACGTGGAGAGAGAAAATTGCCTTATTAATCTTTGCTATAGCCCAGATGCCAGAGACCAGATTACTCTTACTTTTAGCACACCTGGCGAATATACGTTTGACCAGCTTCAAGTAGTGGCCCAGCCCCTTAGTATTCCGACATATCATATCAATACGTTAAAACAAAATGTTTTAGAAAATGTATCCATTGGAACAAATACCGTAACTGGAACAATTTCTTTGGATAGACCTAAGATTCTTTGTCTTTCTATCCCTTATAGCGACGGCTGGAGTGCCAAAGTAGACGGTGTAAAAACTAAAATTTTAAAGGCAAATACAATGTATATGTGTATTCCTCTCAAAGAGGGAGAGCACACCATTCAACTAGATTACCAAACGCCCGGACTTAGCTTTGGTGTCACCCTAACTAAAATAGGATTTTTTGTTCTATTTTGCAAGCTATTTTATGATTACGCCTTTCCATATTTTTGGCCAAAAATTTATCCTATTATAAAAGATAAATGGAAAAAATTGGAGGGAACTGATTTTGAGAAAAAAATAAAATTGTATTTAAAGAAATTAAGAAATATTTATAAAAAGATAAAGAAAAAAGCAAAAGAAAAATTAGCCAGCATGAAAAAATAAAATTTATGCTCTACAAAAAATAAACAAGAGACAAACAAAAAAGCCAAGAGAAGTGAAAGAATCCATTTTTTCTCTTCTCTTGGCTTTTATTCACTAGTTAGTTTGATCGTTATTTTAATAATTATCTAAAAAAAACTTTACTTTATCTTCAATTTTTGCTTGATTTTTTGTTAATTTCATAGTAGAATAAATTTGTTGCCGATATAGCACAGTCGGTAGTGCGACGCACTCGTAATGCGTAGGTCAGCGGTTCGATCCCGCTTATCGGCTCTCTAGGACAGGGGACAGGCCTCTGTCCTTTTTTCTATCCTCTTTGATAAAGTATTTCTAACTCACTATCTACAAAACCAGTCGCCACAGCGTCATACTGAAGTAATTTTTTTGCTTTCGTTCCGTTGTCGAGATATTTTAAAATAATTTCGTTCACACTCTCCCAGACTTCTTCCCAATCCGCATCCATTTCAAAATAAAATAAATCATCCCGAAAAGCTATAACCTCGTCACATGCCCAGTCGTCATCTTCCTCATCAAACTCATCTGTTCCTATTAATTCAACAGCCCATCTGTTTTCTTCCTCCTCATATAAGTTAAAACAAATTGCCACTGTCTCCTCTGGAAACTCCTGTGTCAAAATATCATCTAACCAACTAAAAAACTCAATATTCATTTCTTTCATCTCCATAATTTTCCTTTCTTTATAATCATACTTTTTCCTGTTTATTCTTTTCTTGTTTATTCTTTTTCCTTCGTTTAAATGCATTTAAAAACATAAATATTGCGATAAGAATTGCTGCCCCCGATCCGATCATTAATTTTTTATTCCAATCCGCATATTCGTCAAAATCGCTAATCCATATACAGTCAGATGGATTTTCAGAACTATAAGACAGAATAAATGTAGATCCTACCCTCTTTTTTGTTCCCGTCTGTCTTGTTATGTATTCAGTACCGTCTACCTCATATACTGCCTCCATCGTCCATTGACGACTCAACCCACCATATTTATAAGAACTTTTTCCTCTATGCGTCGTCTCGACACAGGAAAAAACGACCGCTTCCGCACGACTATCATAGCGTTCCTTCTCCGTTTCAACTCCCTTGAAATAAGTCAAAGCAGTTATCACAAAGATTATCAACATTGGTAAAAACAATAAAAGAATACCTGCTAAAAGATATGAATAAATTGCATCAATCATTTTTTTCAATAATTTTAACATTTTTATTCCCCCTCCCCTTCTTTATCTAGCTCTGACTACTCCTAAGACAAGGGACAGACAAATTTTTTCTTTTAATCGTTCCAGAAACAATCAATAAAACCCTGAGACCACAGTTCTATAGGGAGAACCGTAGAGGACTTGCAACTTTCAGGAGCTGCAAGGATTGGAAGTAGACTCTGTTTAATCTTCTTTCCAGGCAGGTTTTTTCTTATTACAGTAAATGTCGTAAAATAAACTTCTTTTCCGTTTGTCAAACAGTCAGGCAAAGGCACATTAAAACATCTAGTCATCTCATCTGCAAGCCACGACACTAGTTCACGCAGTTCCTCTGGAGCATTCTGTGGATGATTTTTCAAAGAAAACAGCTTTTGGGCAATATCATACAACTGTTCTTTATCTGTACCTAGAATCGGATCAGGACTATAAATCATGGCAGCAGGATAATTGAACGGTGGAAATCTTCTAAAAAGATTCTTATTAGCCTGAACAATACAACCTATAAATACATTACCTTTTTCTATTAATGTTTTTTCCTCCCGATAGATTACATTGAGAGAATCCATGTCTTCCATGTCCACAAATTCCTCCTCTGTTTCAAAAACATTATCTTTTAACAGCATTTTAGGAGGATTTTGCTTGTACCTTTCACGCATCAATTTCAATTCGTTTACAAAAAAATCTTTGTTCATTTCCATAACCTTCCTAGTATAATAATGATGTAGTCAATAAGACTGTTTGGTTAATAAGTTTCTATAAATCAGATAACAGAAGAAGGTGTCCTTCCTTCATTAGATGTTATCCTAAATAATTATCATGTCTGACGGTTCCTAATAGACACCAGATAAAACATAAGGTACTATCTCTTAAGATAGGACAAGTGTCTGTCCCCTGTCCTGATAAAGATACTGAATAAACTCCCCAAACGTTGCAGCAATAACTAAAACTTCTTCGTCATCCATCGGTATAAATGGAACCTGAATATATTCACACTTTGAATTAATACCATAAGCAACCTCTCCTCCATCCGAGCCAATTAGAAGAATATTAGTCAAAAATTCTTCTACTGCATAATCTCTATTGAATTCGACAATCTCATCCTGTGACCATAATATCAGATAATTGTCTTCTCCAATCATCCCAGAACCTCCGTTAAATTCCATTAAATATTGTTCATATTCCTTTATATACAATTCATACTTTTCTGGTAAATGAATGGCTGTGTCTATTTTATTGATTTCAAATTCTTCCATCATAGCTAATATTTCTTTTTTCATAACCATTTTTATTTCAACTTTCTTAATAATCTGTAGGACAGGGGACAGACACCTGTCCTGACCAAAAAATCTTTTTTCTTGAGAAGAACTCAATATTTTTTATTCTTCATCCTCATCTAATCCCATCTCTATACCACTGACAACAAAATGAGCTCCACCCGAACGCGTGAAAAATCTCCAGCATTCCTTCCCTATAGAATCGTCCACAAAACATGAAAAAATTAAATCATTTGAAAAATTAATCTTTAAATCCCCATTTTCATTTAAGCAGATGTCTTGCACATAGATTTCTTCATCTCTTGGAAAAAGTTTTTTTAATTTTTCATCGCAAGCATTATTACCTTGTATATCCCATTCAAATGTCTCCGACCATTCTATCGTGGAACACGGCTCATACATATCTCCTGACGCCACTTTAATCTCTTGTGTCCTAAGATCTTTTATTCTCCATGGACATTGAAAATCTAAAACATATTTCCCTGCTTTTGATTGATTTCCCTGATGATTTTTAATTAATATTTCTGTACCAAAATTAATCCAAAGAAGATTACATGATCTTCCTATAGACACTAACTTTTTATTTTTCAATTGTTCAACCATTTGTCTCCCCCTCCCTTAAGAACAAATAAATTTATTTCTTCTTGAAGGCACAACCATTTAATTTACTTAGTGAACCATCACTTATGGGACAGATGTCTGTCCCCTGTCCTGTATAGAGTTACAATTCCTAAATCCGTATAAATGACTAGATTATTTTTCGAAAATGCAAAATTATAATTCTGTGCCATATAAGGATAGGAGACTTTAATAGTTTTTGATATCTTAAGATTTTTATATTCTCTAATCTCCAAAGGATTTTTTCTAAGCTCTTGCCGAACAGCCATTAATGAATTTCTTGAAATTACATCACAAGCGTCAAATATTGTAATGTTTTCTTTCACAGTAAAATCAAAAGGATTCAATACTTGGTTTCCAGTTTCTGTATCATACGTAATGCCATCTATATTGACATAGCAATCATCTGGCGAAAAAAAAGAATGCCATCCTTGATTATCAATAAAATATTCTTTTTGAGTCACTAAGTCAATTAAATGATATCCTTCTTTTTCCACTCTATATAATAATTTATTTCCTGTTTGTGAAAGTAGCGCAATATGATAATATATCGTGTGAACGATATCTGTTTTTTGACATACGACCTCTCTCCGCCAGATATATTTCTTTTTTGTCATATCATATACAACTATTTCTTTTCCAGTGAACCACAAAATATGATTTCCTTTTAGGTCTAACATGGATTGAGGACTATCTTTCGTATCTGCGATTATCTCTAATTCATTTACAGTAGGTGAAAATCTTTCAATTTGATGTAGATTGTTTAAATATATTTTATCGTCTTTACCCCACACGATTTTATAAGAGAGTCTATCAGCACCTAAGGAATATTTAGATAATAGCTTTCCATCTTCATTATAATGGCATAAGATTTCATCTTCAAAATCACCTACAATATATAAAACAAAAAAATCATCCCTATCCTCTCTAGTGGCAATGGGCATAAATCCTGTATATGAATTTCTTCCTAAAGAAAATTGAGTGCGAATCTCCCCCCACCTAGCGGCTGGATTCAAGTAAATAAATCCTTTGCGTAAATGTGATAATATCTTTTTCTTAAACTCTTTTTTCGCTTCTATTTCATCATTATATACTCTTTTCCATTTTCTATTATTAGAATATGTTTGTATAATATTTCTTTGGATTTCTATCCTCCATTTTTTCCCTGTTTGAGGATTCAAAAATTCATATTTCATATCTCAATTTTTCCTTTTCTCCATTCATGCGAATCAAAACAAGTGCCTCTGTCTCAATACATGTAATAATGATTACTGTCTTATAGGAAATTATAATAAAATCACTAATCTTGTTTCTTATAAAGTATTTCTAACTCACTATCCACAAAGCCAGCTGCAATAGCGTCATATTGAAGCAATTTTTTTGCTTTCGTTCCGTTTTCGAGATATTTTAAAATAATTTCGTTCACACTCTCCCATACTTCTTCCCAATCCGCATCCATCTCAAAATAAAATAGATTGTCCCGAAAAGCTATAATCTCATCACATGCCCAGTCGTCATCTTCCTCGTCAAACTCATCTGTTCCTATTAATTCAACAGCCCATCTGTTTTCTTCCTCCTCATATAAGTTAAAACAAATTGCCACTGTCTCCTCTGGAAACTCCTGTGTCAAAATATCATCTAACCAACTAAAAAAATCAATATTAATATTTTTTATTTCCATAAATTCCCTTTCTTTACTATGTTCTAAATTTTCTAGTTCCTCTAAAAAATCGTCAATATATTCTACCCTATCTAATTCCTCTAATATATTAGCTAAAATCGTTTCTGTATCTACAACCCACGAATCCTTTTCTGTCGGAAAAACCATGAATTGAATTTTACTATTGTCTTTCATTTCAAGACAGCGTCTACAAAATTCATGCACCTCAATCGATACTGCATTCTCATCTTCTTCGCTAAACCATTTTGCAAATTCCTGTTCTGGCCATACTAGCAGATAAATTTTCTCTTCATCGTCAAATATAGCATACCCTTCTTCATTTTCTAATAGCCAAACTTCTTCTCTATCTACGACTGTCGATATAAAATTTCGATATCGTTTCTCAGCAGAAGCATTTAAAATCCCAAAAAATCTCTTTTCATTAAATAAATTTAACTTTTTTTATGTTTATCCATTCTAATCTCCCAATATAATAAGTCTGCAAACAAATAAAAGTCTACAAACTTATTATATCTTTTTTTGTAAAACAAATGAATAAATTACATTGTTCTGTTAGAAAATTCTTCTTCAATACTAGTTTATCCACTCACTACCTATTGGTTAACAAATTACTTTATAGCCATATCCCTAGATATTACAATAAAATTTAGAGTAGGACAGGTGTCTGTCCCTCGTCCCATCTCACACTCTACTGCCACTAACAACAAAATGATCACAACTTGAGTAGGAATAAAATCTCCACCACTCCTCAACTGACGAATCAATTGCAAAGCATAATAGAACTAAATCATTTGAAAAAACAAGTTCCAAATCACCATTCTCCGATAAAGATACATTCTTTACTTGAATCTCTTCATTATCTGGAAAAAGAGTCATTATTTTTTCATCAAAAGCATTATTCCCTGATCCGTTCCATTCAAGCGTCTCAGCTCTCTCTACTGTAAAACAAGCATTGTACATATCTTCTGATACTAATTTGATAGCTCTTGACTGACAATCTTCAATTCTCCACTTACATTGAAAATCTAAAAAGTATTCTCCTCTTTTTCTTTCATTGTCATAATCATTTTCTTCAATAATTTCTGCACCAAAATAAATACTAAAAAAATCACCGTCTCTTCCTATAGATACTAATTTTTGATTTTTCAATTGTTGAATTATATGTATTTTCTCTATAGGATTATCTAACGCAGCTAAAACTTCAGAAGCTCTTTCTTCCACCCATACATCATCACAATAATCTCCTGGCTTTTTCCAAGAAGGAGTCTCTTCTGAAAGAATATCATCAATGGCTTCTTGTTCTTCTGTACTTAGATCTTTATCAAATGGAATTGATAATATCGTTCGTATCGCTGCCAAACGACTACATACTAAACTATTATTAATAAATCTCGTTGTTTCAACTTCATACTCTTTTTTATCCCTATCATAATAATAACTTTCCATATGATCTAAAGAAGATAAAATAAACTCTATCTCTTTTAAGACTAAGAACATTTCCTCTCTAGTATATAAAATACTATCGTTTTCTTTTAACATATTTTTCATTTTTAACAGCTACATCCCCCTTTGTAGGACAAGGGACAGACACCTGTCCTGACCAGATACTTCACAATCTGTGTAACGGAAATCTTTGGTAGTGCTGATACAAAACAGTGCACATGATCCCTTTCTTCGGTATTTGACACATCAAACGATAAGATAATTGATGTTATATACGCAAATTCTTGCGTGAATGTATTTATTCTTTATACGTATAGTATATCATAATATGGTAATAAAATCAATATTTATAATAATTATTGTTATAACATATAGTAATAAATTTTTAAGTAAAAAACGGGCTTTCCTCTCGGAGACAAGTCACCGAGAATTCCCTCCCAAAACTCTTAAAGTTTTAAGATTGTATTTTCGCACTCTTGTTATATAATAATATTGTAAACAAAATCCACAATTCAATAATAGAAAGAGTAAATTATGCAAGTTAAGAATATAATTCAAGAAATTATGGACAAGGTTGATAAAAAAAATGTCCAATCAAATTGTAAAAAACTGTTGAAAAGATGTAATTTCAAATCTACCGTAGATATGGAATATCTTCAAGATCTGGGGATTTGGCTATATATATACGGACACTATGAAGAAGCCATAAAAGTATGCGATATTATAAAAGAAATTCAATTTAACGGAAACTACACATTATGGTTTCATATAGATACACTTTACTGTATTAAAGCAAGAATCTTAAGAGAACATGGTGATATTACTGAATCTAAAGAAATTATTAAGTTTATTAATCAGTATCGAACACCAGAATTATACATAAATCTTGTCGATTGGTTTTTAAATACCTTAGATTTAAATATTAAAAATAGTATTGAACAATTTCATTCAAAGGCAATGGAAAGGAATTGGAGACTAGACAAATTAATCTGTGCCATTCACTTTAGAGAGGCAGGGCAATTTCCAGTGTCTGATGATAAATTAGAAAATATTATCAAAGAACAGGTTGATTTTCTCTCAAAATTGAAATGACTAAATTTAGACAGGCAAAGTCCCTCTTTCCTACTTTTAAATTATGTGAGAGACTTTACTTGTCTAAATAGTACTGCATTATATTCTTATCTTCAAAGCTTGAATACAATCTTTAATATTCCAGTGACGACTAGAACTCTTTTTTGTTCAAGTGAAAAAATAAAACAATATCAATATCTTCCCTTTCAGAAATTTTACTCTATTGTAAATTCTCCAAACTCTGTTTCATCTGGATAATCCTCCACTCCATTTGCAATTTGCATAGTTATATCCCAATATACTTCCATATCGGTCTCTTCCAAATTATCTATTTCATCGTCCCCACCTAAAAACAATGGAACTATATAACCAATACAGTTCTCATATGGAATAGCTTTTTCATTAACCGTCATCCACTTGTCAAAAAATGAAGCTGCAAGACAGTCATCTGCGTATAAAGGAATTTCTTCATTTAAAAAGTTTTCTAAAGAACAAGGAATTCCAAATACCTCCCCCGTTCCTATCTCAAATATAAATATATTTTCTGGCTCATCCTTTTTTGTGCTAACTCCAAAGCATCGTCCCATCCAGTCAAATCCAAATAATTTAAATTGTCCCTGTGCCTCTGGATATGCTTCCGTCACTATTATTGTCCATTTTTCAATATTTTCATTAGAAAAAGAACGAAAAAGTCCATTTCCAAAACTTTTACCGCCAAGCTGATTTAAGAAATCTTTATATAAGCTTCCAGTTGGATTTAGTTTTATATCTTCCTCGAAATAATTCAAAAATTCATTTAACATGATAGTACTCCTTTAATGTAGAAAGGACAGGTGTCTGTCCCCTGTCCTTTCTTACATATTCTCAACAGCCTTAACTGCCTCTGTTAAATACTCCTTTGCCTCTTCCATCTTACCAGCATCGCAAAGTTTTGCAAGCTCTGGATCGATTGGAAGTCTTCCAAGAATTGGAACATTATACTCTTTTGCAATCTCTTCTAATCCACTCTCACCAAAGATTTTTAATTCCTTGCCACAGTCTGGACAGACAAAATAGCTCATATTTTCCACTAATCCAAGAATTGGCACGTTCATCATATTAGCCATATTCATTGCTTTTTCTACAATCATGGAAACTAATTCTTGTGGGGAAGTTACGATAATAATTCCATCAAGTGGAATAGACTGAAATACTGTAAGTGGTACATCACCTGTTCCTGGAGGCATATCGATAAACATATAATCTATATTAGACCATAATGTCTCACCCCAGAACTGTTTAATAATGCCACCTAAGACTGGTCCTCTCCATAAAACTGGATCTGTCTGGTTCTCTAATAATAAATTGACAGAAACTACATCAATTCCTGTATTTGTCATCGCAGGAACGATAAGTCCCTCTGGTGTTCCAAATAAAGTCTCTTCTAATCCAAATGCTTTTGGAACGGATGGACCTGTAATATCAGCATCTAAAATTGCTGTTTTATATCCCGCACGATTCATTCCAACCGCCATGAGGGAAGTAACCATAGATTTTCCAACTCCACCTTTTCCACTCACAATACCAATTACTTTTTTTACAGAACTTCTCTCATGAAGTTTTACTAAGAAATCTTCTGGTGAAGCCTGTCTCTCGCTGCAATTCTCACCGCAGCTGCTACAATTATGTGTACACTCACTCATTGTTTTTCCTCCATTACTCATTTTGTTTGTTAACTACTCACCACATAAATGTAGTGAGTTTTTAGTCATAAAATTTTATGAAACATGAAATAACCCGAGAGAAGATGCTTTTCATCTCTCGGGATATAATTCATTCACTTTTTACTCATCTTTTAAGGACTCTATCGCTTTTTTTGCTTCCGCAGCTCTCTTTTCTGCCTCCGCAAGCCTTCTTTGAAGTTCTTCAGCTCTTGCTGCCGCTTGTGCTCTCGCTGCTGCCGCTGCCTTTGCCGCCTCCTCAGCCTTCTTCGCTTCCTCTGCCGCCATCTGTGCTGCCTTTTCTACTTCTTCTCTCGCTTTTCTCTCAGCTTCTGCTGCTGCTTGTGCTCTCTTGATTGACTCTAGTGGATTATTAATCTCTGGTTTAGAAACATTCACTGCAATCTTAGGTTCTACTACCTTTGGCTCCACCTTTTTTGGCTTCTCAACTTTAATTACTTCCTCAACCTTTGCTGGCTCAACCACTTTCTTTTCCTGTTTTACTGTCTTTATCTCTTCCTTAGGCTGTGGAGCAAATAAGCTTCGTCCCACTGACTTTGCTTTTTTAGTAAATTGTTCTTGTTTACCTTTTTGAACATTTGGAATTACCGTTGTCTTATCTGTCTCTTCCTTAGCAATACTTGCCTGCTTCTTCGCCTCTGCCGCTTCCTTAGCCGCCTGTTCTCTGGCCATTAATGCCTTCTCTCTAGCCTCGCGATAAGCTTTTTCCTTCTCTACTTTTTCTTGCTCCATCGCTTTTTTCTTAACTTCTTCTTTCTTTTGCTCAGCCTTTTCTCTTGCCTTTTCCTGCTCAGCGCGAAGCTCTGCTAATTGCTCTTCCTCTGACTTTTTCTTTGGCTCAATCACTGCCTCTACCTTCTCAGCTGGCTGCTCTTTTTTATTCTTTTTAAAGAAGGTAAAAAGCTTCTTCTTCTCCACAGATACTGAATTTACGAACAATAATTCCATTGTCTCTCTCGTCATAGTAAATGGATAATTGGCAAGTTTCTTTTCATTGCTTAACATACCATCTACATAACGGTCTAACTCATCTTGCTCTATCTCTATAACATCAAATAAAGAATCTATAAACTTAAAGAACGACTTCTCATTTCTAAACTCCAAAAGTCGAAGTACTGTCTTTACTTGACTTCTATCCTCATATAAATCAATAAAAGCTGGGAGGAAAATGCCAACTGCATTTCCATGTGGAATTCCCTTTTCATATGTCAAATAATAACTCATACCATGTGGAAGTGATGTTCCAGTATGGGAAATTGCCATACCTGCAATTGTAGACGCAAGAGCTAATGTCTCCGCCTCCTCCTCTGTAGGATCTTCCTCAATTAATAGTATTTCTTTTATGCTTCCCCAAAGGTCTAATCCATATTCACTGAGCATACGATTAAATGGATCAGCATTTGTATTTAAATAACTCTCTATTAAGTGAGCTAACGCATCAATTGCTGTATTTACAAGAAGATCTTTATTGGAAAAATTCAAATATCCTGGATCTACAAGTGCAAGCTCTGGAAATACTTTTTGTGCCATACTCCTCTTCGTCTGTTCATCATGAATCGTTAAAATAGCGTATGGAGTAGCCTCAGAGCCTGTTCCCGCTGTTGTTGGAACTTCCACAACTGGAAGTGCCTTAAGAGGAGTTGGATCATACAAATCTTTCGCCTGTTTTCCTGGATTTGCAATCAAAACTGCAATCGCCTTTGCCGCATCCATTGGAGAACCTCCGCCGATACCAATAACGTAATCTACGTTCTCGTCTTTTCCAATCTGTGCTGCCTTTGCCACATTTTCGAGTGAAGGATTTTGCTCTATAGAATCAAATATAACATATAAAACGCCCTGTGTACTCAATGCCTCTGTGACATCTTTCAAAGAGCCATTTTGCTTAGAGGAATTTGCACCAGTCACAATTAAAGCTTTTGTTCCAAAAGAAGCCAATTCTGTCTTATATGTAGAAACGCAATTTTTCTGTACATGTATCTTAGTTGGAATATAGAAATTCATCTTCCTCATCTCCTTTTCCTTGTATCAAAAATATAAGTTTCACTCAGGACCAATCTCCATTTAATTTTAAAACAGAAATTTTCCATCTTGACATCTTATAATTTATTCTCTTTGTTACCTTAAAAATTTACTCCCCAACTATTCTCTGTGAAAACAGCATAAGTATATTATATGGTATAATTCACTGTTTTTCAACTAATTTATTCTCCATCAGCTGGAAAAATAATATGTTCTTGTCTTCTTATCTCATCCATAACAGTAAGTTCCATCTTAGAATGATATAAATACGGATGGTGCACAGAATTTTTCTCTATTAGACGAACAAACTCTTCTACCTCATAACACATATTATTTTCTTCTTTTTCTATCGGAATCACTTCTTTTCTTCCATCATTATAAATAAGAGTAATCTCCCTTGTGTCTGCAATCTCATCAATCAACATCGAGGCATTTTCCCCTTGAATCTCGCTTGGGATACTTGATGCTGTAATCTTTGAGTATATAAGCTCCGCCTGCATATCTTCATAATCTAGCAAGGCAGCTCCTGAGCCTTCAAATCCATTTTTTAGTTTCACACTCATGCTTTTAATTTTAACTGGAAGTCCAAATAGAGCAACCATAGGATGGACACAATAAACACCTATATCCATCAAGGCTGCGTTAGATAGCTCTGGTCTAAATGCATTCTCTATAATTCCATTTTTAAACTTATCATATCGTCTGGAATATTGACATTTTCTAAAACTTACCCTTCTTATTTTTCCAATTTCTGGAAGCAATTCTTTTATCTTTAAAAAACCTGGGTCTTGTGCCGAGCGCATCGCTTCTAATAAGACAACCTCATTCTTATGTGCCACATCAATCATTTCATTCAATTCTTTCTCATTTGATGCGATTGTCTTTTCACAGATAACATGTTTTTTATGTTTCATCATGCAAATGCTCTGTCTAGCATGTAAACTATTTGGACTTGCAATATAAACTGCATCTATCTCATCACATTCTGCCATTTTTTCCAAATCATCAAATACTAGTTTTGCTCCATACTGTTTTGCATATTTCTCAGCTCTCTCTAAAGAACGAGAATAAACTGCTACCAACTTCATCTTTCCACATTTATTAGCCGCCTCAATAAAAGAATCTGTAACAAAATTTGTTCCTATTACCGCAAAATTTATCATATGCCTTTCTCCGCTCTCTTTCTATTTTTTGTATTTTCGTAGCTCTTTCCTTTTTTAGTATACATCTATAATGGTAAAAATGCAATGAGAGCACAACAAAAAGCTCCAGAACCGAAACAGTCCTGGAGCTTTTTTTCTCGTTTAAACTCTATTTATAAAATTGTCTTATAAATCTCTATGCTAAGATTACTCCTGATTAGCAAGTTTTACTAACTTCTCGTATTTAGCCTTAGCTGTCTTCTCAGCGAATGCAAATAATTCTTTTGCTCTCTCTGGGTTCTGACGAGCAAGTGCGTTATAACGTACCTCGTTAGCTAAGAAGTCTTGGTATTCCTTAGTAGGAGCCTTGCTGTCTAACTGGAATGGATTCTTGCCTTCTGCTGCACGACGTGGGTCGAAGCGGAATAAGTGCCAGTATCCTGTCTCAACAGCTTTCTTCTCTTCTGTCTGAGCAATCTTCATACCGCCCTTGATACCATGGTTGATACATGGAGCGTAAGCGATGATTAATGATGGTCCTTCGTAAGCTTCTGCCTCAGCGATAGCTTTAACCATCTGGTTGTAGTCAGCACCCTGAGCGATCTGTGCTACATAGATGTACTCATAGCTCATAGCGATAGCTGCAAGGTCTTTCTTCTTAACTTCTTTACCAGCTGCTGCGAACTGAGCGATAGCACCTGTTGGAGTAGCCTTAGAAGCCTGTCCACCTGTATTAGAGTAAACCTCTGTATCGAATACCATAATGTTGATATCCTCATGAGATGCTAATACATGGTCAACTCCGCCGTAACCGATATCGTAAGCCCATCCGTCACCACCGAAGATCCACTGAGATTTCTTAGATAACATATCTTTATCTTTTAAGATTTCCTGAGCTGCGTCACATCCACAAGCCTCTAATGCTGCTACTAATTCTTTTGTAGCTTCTCCGTTTGTAGCGCCACATGTAAATGTCTCAACATATTTAGCTGCTGCTGCTTTCACTGCCTCGTTATCTGTATTAGCTGCTAAAGCTTCTACTTTCTCTTTTAATGTTCCTCTTAATGCCTTCTGAGCTAAGAACATACCATAACCAAACTCAGCATTGTCTTCGAATAAGGAGTTAGCCCAAGCTGGTCCCTTACCTTCTTTATTTACTGTGTATGGAGTTGCTGGTGAAGAACCTGCCCAAATAGAGGAACATCCTGTTGCGTTAGCAATCATCATTCTATCACCAAATAACTGTGTGATTAATTTAGCGTAAGGTGTCTCACCACAACCTGCACAAGCTCCGGAGAACTCAAGTAATGGCTGTTTGAACTGGCTTCCCTTAACTGTTGTCTCTTTGAATTTAGCGATAACATCTTCTTTAACTGGTAAGCTCTGTCCGTACTCGTAAACTTCCTGCTGAGCCATCTGAGAATCTAAGCCTTCCATTGTTAAAGCTTTTGCACCTTTCTTTCCTGGACAGATGTTTACACAAGATCCACATCCTGTACAGTCAAGAACTGTTACTGTCATTGTAAATTTGTATGCTGGCATACCATTCATAGCTACAGCTTTTGTTGCCTCTGGAGCGTTAGCTACTTCTTCCTCAGATAAAGCAACTGGACGGATACATGCATGAGGACATACATAAGAACAGAAGTTACACTGGATACAGTTATCTGGATTCCACATAGGAACGTCAACTGCTACACCACGTTTCTCATATGCTGCAGATCCCTGAGGAGCTGTACCATCTGCATAATCAACGAATGCGGATACTGGTAAGGAGTTACCATCCTGTGCATTGATGTAATTCTGAATATTATTTACATAATCTACAACGTCTTTTCTATCGCCTGTTACTGTCTTAGCTAAGCTTACTGGCTCGCAGTCAGCCCACTCAGGTTTAACAGGAATCTCAACAACGCCCTGAGCACCGCGCTCGATAGCGTCATGGTTCATCTTAACGATTGCTTCACCCTTCTTGCTATAAGAAGCTGTTGCAGCATCTTTCATATATTTGATTGCATCTTCCTCAGGAATAATTCCGGAAAGTTTGAAGAATGCAGACTGAAGAACTGTGTTGATACGTCCGCCAAGTCCGATTTCTTTACCAATCTTAATACCGTCGATTACGTAGAACTTAACATTATGTTTAGCCATATAAGCTTTAACCTGTCCTGGTAATCTCTCTTCAATCTCGTCAGCATCCCAGCTGCAGTTTAATAAGAATGTACCGCCATCTTTCAAATCCTGTACCATATTATATTTTGTAATATAAGCAGGGTTATGGCAAGCTACAAAGTTAGCTTTGTTGATTAAGTATGTTGCTCTGATAGGGTCTTTACCGAAACGAAGGTGAGAAATTGTAACACCACCGGATTTCTTAGAGTCATAATCAAAGTAAGCCTGAGCATACATATCTGTGTGGTCACCAATGATCTTGATGGAGTTCTTATTAGCACCTACAGTACCGTCAGCTCCAAGTCCCCAGAATTTACAGCTAATTGTGCTTGCTGGAGTTGTGTCAACTGGCTCACCAGCCTCAAGAGATAATCCTGTAACGTCATCCTTGATACCGATTGTGAACTGCTGTTTCTCTGTATTGTTGTATACAGCGATAATCTGAGCAGGTGTTGTATCTTTAGAACCTAATCCGTAACGTCCTGTTGTAATCTGAACATCATTGAACTTAGTTCCTCTTAATGCAGCTACAACGTCTAAGTATAATGGCTCGCCCATTGCACCTGGCTCTTTTGTTCTATCTAATACGCTGATTAACTTAACTGTCTCAGGAATAGCCTCTACCAATTTCTCAGCTACGAATGGTCTGTATAATCTAACTTTTACAAGACCAACTTTCTCGCCAGCTGCCATCATATGGTCGATTGTCTCCTGAATTGTATCACATACAGAACCCATAGCAATGATAACTTTCTCTGCATCCGGAGCTCCGTAGTAGTTAAATAATTTGTAATCTGTACCGATCTTAGCATTAACTTTATCCATGTACTCTTCTACGATACCAGGAATTGCATTGTAGTATGTATTACAAGCTTCTCTTGCCTGGAAGAATACGTCTGGGTTCTGAGCAGAACCACGAAGTACAGGATGCTCTGGGTTAAGAGCACGACGACGGAAGTCATTGATTGCATCCATGTCTACCATCTCTTTTAAGTCATCGTAATCCCACATCTCAATTTTCTGAATTTCATGAGAAGTTCTAAATCCATCGAAGAAATGTACAAAAGGAACGCGTCCTTTAATTGTAGCAAGGTGTGCAACTGCTCCAAGGTCCATAACTTCCTGAACGTTTGAGCTACAAAGCATAGCAAAACCGGTTCCACGACATGCATAGATATCACCGTGATCACCAAAGATACATAATGCATGAGATGCTAATGTACGAGCAGATACGTTGATTACACATGGTAATAACTCACCAGCAATCTTATACATATTAGGAATCATAAGTAATAATCCCTGAGATGCTGTGTAAGTTGTTGTAAGAGCACCAGCCTGTAAAGCACCGTGTACAGCACCAGCTGCACCAGCCTCAGACTGCATCTCTGCGATCTTTACTGTGTTTCCGAAGATATTCTTTCTTCCTTCTGTTGCCCATTTGTCTGTTGACTCAGCCATAGGTGAGGATGGTGTAATAGGATAAATAGCTGCTACATCTGTAAACGCATATGAAGCATGAGCTGCAGCTGTATTACCATCCATGGTTTTCATTTTTCTTGCCATTGTGTATTTTCCTCCTAAAATTTTTAGCCATGTATAACTATAGGTTATACATGATAGAGTATTAATATTAATCAGGTAGTCTTGAGTCCACCTAATACATATTCTTATTGTACACTATTTTTCAAAACTTTTAAAGATATTTTTTATCTTTTTTACAAATTTAGATAAAAATTTAACGAAGTTTTAAAGTTTTTTCCTTTCACGATGTGTACTGTATACAATATCTTGTATGTACTCTATTATACATCTTTTTCAAAATTATGGTATTGACTTTTTCAACAATATTTTTTTTTAAATTTTATTATTTTTATCAAATTTTCATTTTTTGTATTTTCAACCCGAAAAACCTGAAATAATGGTTTCACAGCTATATCAGTTATTTTATTCTTACTTCTAGCAATAACTCCAAAAATAGAACGAAAAGAATAAACAAATATAATTTTCCTTCTCCTTATATTCATCTATTCTTTTTATTAATATTTCTCGATAATTAGCATTTCTCTGGCTCGCCATACTCCTCGCCAAATGTTTCTACTGTCACAGTTTCCATTACCTGCTCCTCTAATGGACGGTCTTGGAAATTTGTTCTTACTGTCGCAATCTTATCTACAACATCCATTCCCTCAAGCACTTTACCAAATGCTGCATACTGTCCATCTAAATGTGGAGATGTCTTATGCATAATAAAGAACTGAGAGCCAGCAGAGTTAGGCATCATAGAGCGCGCCATAGAGATAACACCCTCTGTATGTTTTAACTGATTGGAAAAACCGTTCATAGAGAATTCTCCCTTAATCTGATATCCAGGACCACCCATTCCACTTCCCTGTGGGCATCCTCCCTGAATCATAAATCCCGGGATAACTCTGTGGAAAATCAATCCATCATAATATCCTTTCTTCACAAGAGAGATAAAGTTTTTCACTGTATTTGGTGCGATTTGTGGATAAAGCTCCACCTTAATCTGATCACCATTTTCCATTGTTATTGTTACGATTGGATTCTTAGCCAAAATAACCCATCCTTTCTTTTCTTAAATTTTGTTCATTTTTTTATTTTACTACAGAACCTAGCTTTATGCAACTTTAGTTTTTGACATCCTTTTTGCCTTCTGCTACAATGAGTCTATAAAGTTTAGAAAGGATTACCACAAACTATTATGGATAAAAAATTACTATTTTTCGATATTGACGGAACATTAACCGATGAAAGAACAAATACAATTCCAGACAGCACAAAAAGAGCACTAAAGATGGCAAAAGAAAACGGTCACTATATTTTTATCAATACCGGTCGCACCCTCTCAACTATTGGTGAAGATATAAAACAACTAGATTTTGATGGATTGCTCTGTGGCTGTGGAACTTATATTTTATTTCAAAATAAAATTCTTTTTCAATATAAGGTTCCAAAAGAAATACAAGAAATGGTTCTCTCCTTATTTGAACAATATAAATTACAAGGTGCCCTAGAGGGAGTTAAGGACTGCTTTTTCCCAAACACTCCCGATGACTGCACTCACCCAAAAATTATCCAATATCGAAACAATTATATAGAAAAAAGTGGATATGTAAAATATTTTGACGCTGAAAATATAGAGTTTGTAAAATTTATTATTTTCACTGGAGAAGAATTTCCAAAAACAGAAGAATACAAAAAAATAATGGAGGAACTAGAAAAGCATTTCGAAATCATCGACCGAGAAAATGACCTTCTAGAAATTATCCCTCGCCATCTCTCAAAGGCAACTTGCATTGACTTTATATGTGAATATCTCGGTGTCAGCCTCGATGACTGCTATGTATTTGGCGATAGCACAAATGACACCGCCATGCTCACCCACGTTCCTCACAGCATTGCTATGGGAAACGGAATGGAAGAAGTGCTTGACCTCGTCTCTTATGTCACAACCCCTTCCTATGAAGACGGTATTTATCTTGCCATGAAGCATTTTGGGTTAATCTAAAGAAAAGGAATTAATTATATCAATAAACTACTCAATATACGAATGAGTTTTTTAATAGTGTCACTTTTAAGACAAAAACTGTAAAAATTTTTTCTATTATTGTATTATTTTCAAAATTTATTGACATTGCAAATAATATTTAATATAAAATATATATACAAAATAGAAAAGAGGTGTTATTCATGGCTCAAACAAATATAAATATCCGAATGGACGATAACCTAAAACAACAATTCGACCACCTTTGCAAAGAGCTCGGTCTTAATATGTCTACTGCCTTTAACATCTTTGCGAAAACAATGGTACGTCAACAGCGAATCCCCTTTGAAGTTTCTCTAGACCCATTCTACTGTGAAAGCAATACGGCTCATTTACGCCGCGGTATACAAGCACTTAATTCTGGTAAGGGCGTTGAACATGATATTATTAAGGTAGAAGACGAATAAAAAAAATCTGGTTCGACGAAGCATGGGATGATTATATGTATTGGCAACAACAAGACAAAAAGACCCTAAAACGAATCAACGCTCTACTAAAAGATATTGAACGTGGATATTTTAATGGTATAGGCAAACCTGAACCATTAAAAGGTGAATTAAGTGGTTTTTGAAGTCGCCGTATTGATGATACAAATAGACTAATCTACAGAATAAATGACAATATTCTAGAAATTTTGTCTTATCGTGGTCATTACCGCTGATAAGTAAGAATATTAACTAAAAAATAGCCGTTCTGCTTTTTATCAAAAGCAAAACGGCTATTTAATATTTCTCCACTCATATCGAGAATTACTTGTTTTCCCATCTCATTCTCCCTGATAATTTTTCAAATATTCTCTCACCGATCGGCTCATTTCTTTTGAAAACTCAGAGTTATACTTTCTCTTACAAAAACCTCTTGTCCACTCCTCAAACGTCTTTCCTTTTTCTATCGTCTCCTTCTCAAACATTTTTCGAAGTTGCTCTCCATCTCGTCTCCTATATCTATTTTCCTGCACTATATCTTCCAATCGACAACGCTTTGGCTTTTTACGTTCCTTTTGCTGCTTTGTTGGATACCCAAACACAAGCATCGCCGCTGGAAATACATACTCTGGCAAATGCAATAATTCTCTGTGAAATTCACATCGCTCCATAATATCTCCGATATAGCAAGAGCCAATTCCAAGACTTTCTGCCGCCACAACTGCATTTTGTGCCGCAATAACCGCATCCGTAATCGATAATGCAAAATCTCCCTCGGCTGGCTTTCTCGGCATTGCACCGCCCTCCACAAATGCGTCAAACCATTTTTGCATATCGGCACAAAAAATAAGTACCATCGGAGCTTTCGCGATAAAAGGCTGATTGTCACAGCTTACCGCAAGTTTATCTTTTATCTCCTGGTCTGTAATATCCAAAATCGTGTACATCTGCTGATTTCCCGCTGTCGGCGCCTCCATCGCAGATTGTAAAATCAATCTTTTATCCTCCAAAGAAATAGGCTTCTCTTCGTATACACGAACAGATTTTCTCTCTTGAAGTGACTTTATAATTTCATTCATTCTTCCTTACCTTTTCTCTTCCCATTTTCAAAAGCCATTTTGCACAATTATCCCCACAATTTGACGCATTAAAAACCTTTTCTGGTATATTATCAATTAAAATTAATGTCTTCACACCTCCCGATAAACTAGTTGGAGGAATTTTCCCAAGCACAGGGCTATCAATAACTCCATTTCCTAGCACAGTAGACTTATCAATATCTTCAATCATTTCTCTGGCTCGCTCAGATAAAATCCATTCTTCTTCATATACATTTTTAAAATATATTACTGTATTATAGATTGCCTCTGGCATATCTCCATAAAAGATTTTTAACATCTTATACTACCTCCACATTACTATTAGCCACTGGTTTCCACTGCTAAATCATAATAAATTACCGCATCTAATAGTCTTCTAACCTTAGATACGGTAATCTAGTCAAGTATTTTTTCCTTTATTTATGCACTGGAGTAATAATAGGTTTTCCCTCTGCATCAAGAAGTGGTGTCAAGCCTCCTGAATATCCAGCATGATGATACAGATAATTAACGCCAGTTTTTATGTCAACCCAGATCTCTGTTACGTCAAACGTCCCCTGACTGTACTTCTTTACAAACCTCTTCTCTTTATTATCCATTATCCTTCCCCCCAATAAATACATCTTAATTTTTAAATTATAGCATAATTAAGGTAATATTTCTATCCTTATTTTACAAAAAAGAAAAACAAAATTGCTATTATCCATTTATAAATTAGAAGCATATCATTTTTATAGTATTTCGCCAATACACAGCTAAGAGCAAGCCAAGATATGCTCTAAAAACAATAGAGAGTGGAGCGATTTTTCGATATACTTAGCTTTGCTGCGGCAGCACTGTTCGAGTGCCAAAGGCACGAGTTTGCGTAAGCAGCATAAATCAGCGTATGTCGAAAAATCGTGGGAACGAACGTGTTTTCAGAGCATATCTTGGCTT
>JBJEOA010000040.1:24384-31198 GCA_051880475.1 Lachnospiraceae bacterium
CTTCCATCCTCTTTCAATAAAATCTCAGCGGAGCGAAGTCTTCCATTATAATTATATCCCATAGAAAATCCATGAGCACCTGAATCATGAATGACTAATAAATCTCCCTTATCAATCTTTGGAAGATTTCTATCTACTGCAAACTTATCGTTATTCTCGCAGAGAGAACCAACGACATCGTAAATATGGTCACAAGGAGCATCCTCTTTCCCCATAACTGTAATATGATGGTATGCACCATACATAGCTGGACGCATTAAGTTTGCAGCGCAGGCATCTACACCAATATACTCTTTATAAGTATGTTTCTCGTGAACCGCCTTTGTCACAAGATGACCGTTTGGTGCAAGCATATAGCGACCTAATTCTGTAAAAATCTTCACATCACCCATTCCAGCTGGAACTAATACTTCCTCATAAGCTTTTCTTACACCCTCACCGATTGCCATAATATCATTTGGCTCCTTGTCTGGTGTATAAGGAATTCCAACTCCTCCTGAAAGATTAATAAATCCGATATGAACATCTGTCTCTTCTTTTAGCTCGACTGCAACTTCAAATAAAATTTTAGCGAGTGTTGGGTAATACTCATTTGTCACTGTATTACTTGCAAGAAATGCGTGAATACCAAACTCCTCTACTCCAAGCTCTTTTAATCTTATATAAGCTTCCTTAATCTGTTCTCTTGTCATACCATATTTTGCATCTCCAGGATTATCCATAATTGTATTAGAAATTGCAAATTTTCCGCCTGGATTAAAACGACAGCAAATTCTCTTAGGGATTCCTGCTGTCTCCTTTAAAAAGTCAATATGAGTAATATCATCTAAATTAATGATTGCGTTTAATTCTCTCGCTTTTACAAACTCCTCTGCCGGTGTCTCGTTAGAAGAAAACATAATCTCATCTCCACGAATTCCACAGCGTTCAGACATTAAAAGCTCTGTCAAAGAAGAACAATCTGTTCCACATCCCTCTTCTCTTAAAATCTTTAAAATCGTTGGGTTTGGTGTCGCCTTCACAGCAAAATATTCTTTAAATCCCGGATTCCAAGAAAACGCTTTATTTAAAGCTCTTGCTGTCTGTCTAATTCCTTTTTCATCATATAAATGAAATGGAGTTGGGTATTTTGCCACAATCTCCTCTAATTGTTCCTTTGTCACAAATGGTTTTTTTAACATTTTCCTCTTTCCTTTCTCTCTCGTCTTTTTTCTCTCTTCTTATCTCATTTTTCTAATTTAACTATTTTAATTCCATTATTCTAATTTCTTTCTATTTGAAGAGAGCCATATTTTTTTATAAAATCTATATGAAAGCTTTTTGTGCCATGTTTTTCAAAGAGCACTTTTGCTTTTTTACTATCTAAATACGTAATAGTCCCCACACCATATTTTGGATGTCTTACTCTAGCTCCAACAATAAATGACTCCGAGTCAAACGAAATCTCTGGCAAAAACAAAGACGGGGCTATTTCTTTATGAAATAATTCTTTTACTGTAAATACATGTAAATATTTTTTTGCCCTTGTAAGAGCCACATAAAAGAGTCTTCTCTCTTCCTCAATCTCGGCATCCTTCACTGCCTTCTTGTGAGGAATCACACCCTCATTCACCTCTGGCACAAAGACAACTTCATACTCTAGCCCTTTTGCGCTATGCATAGTTGTAAGCACAATACGGTTTTTCTCCTGTTTTTCTTCCTGCTTTTGTCTTTTTAATTCTTCACCATACATCTTAATATGTTTAAAAAACTCCAAAATAGTATCAAACTCCTTCGCACTTTCTTGGATTTCTTGAATCACATCAAATAATTCATCGACATTAATTCTTCGAAACTCTGCGTATTCTCTAAGATACTTATCATAGCCAATCACATTTCGAATATAAGTAATCGCCGCATAGGGAGGCATATCTTTTATCATATCTAAATCCTTAATAAAATCCAAAATTCTTTGTACCATCCACGGCTTATCTGTCATTTTATATGCGATATCTCGAAGGTCAATCACTGGAGCTTTTAGCATATCTCGCTTGACATAGCGATTTGGACGATTGATAATCGACAAAATTTTCGCCCTCTCTCGGCTGCCAAGAGCCACCTCCATATAGGTAAGTAAGTTTTTTGCTATCCAGTGGTCATAAATATTTGGAATTCCATCTTTTACTTGAAACGGAAGATTATACTCCATCAAGGCTCGAATTAAAGTTCCAGGCTGAATATTCGTTCTAAAAATAACAGCCATCTCTTGATATGGAATTCCATCCTTTGCATACTGCCTAATCAACTCAATCATTTTTAGATTTTCCTCCCGCTGTGTCTGAAAACTTCGAATATCAACGGGACAAAAATTAGGACTATTCGCCTTTATTTCCTTTTGAAATCGTTTTTCATTATTCTCAATTAATCGCTTTGCACATTCCACAATATCCGTACTAGAGCGATAATTAATATCTAAAATAACTTTCTTGCACTCTTTATATTCCGACTCAAATCCAAGCATAATTTCTGGCTTTGCACCTCGAAACTGATAAATCGACTGGTCATCATCTCCGACAATAAAAAGATTATTTCTCGGCTTTGCAAGCATCTGAATAATCGCAAACTGAATTTTATTAATATCTTGAAACTCATCTACTAAAATATACTGAAATTTATTTTGCCATATCTTCAAAATATCAGGTCTTTGGTCAAATAATTCATAGCAAAAAACAAGCATATCATCAAAATCAAGTAACCTTTCTCTTCTCAATTTCTCATCATAGGCACGATAAATATTGCAAAATATATCATCTGCACAAGAGTTACTGTGATAATATTCAAGATTCATCATCTCACCTTTTACAAGACTAATTTCTCCGACTACACTGGAAATAAAATCATTCTCCTCGTCAATTTCCAAATCCATAGAATGAATAATCTCTGTGAGAAACTGTCGCTTTTTCTCTTCCCTTAAAATATTATCGCCCGTCAATCCGTAAGCATACCGCAAAATCGAAAAAAAGATTGAGTGGAAAGTTCCAAAACTCACCGGAAGACTTTGCCCCGTTAATCGGTTAAAGCGTTCTTTCATTTCTTTAGCCGCCGCCTTCGTAAAGGTGACGACTAAGATATTAGAAGGGTTCACACCCGCATATTCAATTAACCATCTCGTTCGATAAGTTATAACAAGCGTTTTTCCAGAGCCTGGACCCGCAAGCACAAGCATCGGACCATCTTTATGAGTAATGGCACGCTTTTGTTCTTCATTAAAAGAAGCCATCTATTGTACTTCCTCTAATTTTTGAATACCAATCTGGATTCTTCTCAATGCCTCTTCTTTTCCAACAATTTCCATAATTTCAAATGCTCCGCCTGGTGTCATCTGTTTTCCAGAAACTGCTGTACGAACTGGCCACATAGCCTGACCATTTTTAATACCCTTTTCTTTTACATACGCCATTGTCACTTCATATAAGTGATTTCTGTCATAATTATCCTCAGCCTCATAGATTGGATATAACTCTTTTAATACAGTAAGAGAATTCTCCTCGTTGGTCTTCATTTTTTTATGTTTATACATTGTCACATCATAATCTGGCAATTCCTCAAAGAAATCAATATGACCAGCAATATCTGTAAAACGCTCAATTCTTGTTTTTACAAGGTCACAAATCTTTTCTAAATCCATATCCTTTTTAATAACTTCTTTCACATATGGAATCGCCATCTCATAGAAAGCTTCATTGTCCATTTTCTTAATATACTCGCCGTTCATCCAGCTAAGTTTTACCATATCAAATACAGCTGGTGACTTAGACATATGATGATAATCAAACTCTTTTACTAATTCCTCTAAAGAGAAAATTTCTTGATTATTTTCTGGACTCCAGCCAAGTAAAGCAACAAAATTAATAATTGCCTCTGTCAAAAATCCCTGCTCTTGTAAATCTTCAAAAGAAGAATGTCCAGAACGCTTACTTAATTTTTTATGTTCCTCATTTGTAATAAGTGGGCAGTGAACATAAGTTGGAATTTCCCATCCAAAAGCCTCATATAAACGGTTATACTTTGGTGTAGAAGATAAGTATTCATTTCCTCTTACAACATGAGTAATTCCCATCAAATGGTCGTCCACTACGTTGGCAAAATTATAAGTTGGATATCCATCAGATTTAATCAAAATCATATCGTCAAGCTCGCTATTATCAACCTCAATTTTTCCATAAATATCATCCATGAAATAAGTTGTTCCCTCTGTCGGATTATTTTGACGAATAACATAAGGAATTCCAGAAGCTAATTTCTCCTCTACCTCTTCTTTTGACAGATGTAGGCAATGTTTGTCATACTGTACAATCTCCTTGCCAGAAATCTCAGTCTTTAAGCTCTCAAGTCTTTCTTCGTCGCAAAAGCAATAATACGCCTCACCTTTTTCAATTAATTTCTTCGCATACTCAAGATAAATTCCCGATGCCTGTCTCTCACTTTGTACATAAGGTCCTACTTCACCACCGATATCTGGTCCCTCGTCGTGAATCAATCCCGTTTTCTTTAATGTACGATAAATAATATCAACGGCACCTTCTACTAAACGAACCTGGTCTGTATCCTCTATTCTTAAAATAAAATCGCCACCCTCATGTTTTGCAATCAAATATGCATAAAGAGCTGTTCTTAAATTTCCAACATGCATTCTTCCAGTTGGGCTTGGGGCAAATCTTGTTCTTACTTTACTCATCTATTTTTTACATTCCTTTCATTTAATCTTATAATCTACGAGAAAATCTAATATTCTTTTCATTGCTTACGAAAAAATTATAATTTTTTTCTGAAAACCTTTGTCCTCTAAAGCTTTGCAATACTAGACTTTCACAAATTACTTTATCCCAAGCCAGTCTTTTCGTCAAGTATTTCTGTGAAAAAACCTCATATCACTCAGATGAGAGTAATCCTCCTCCTCTCGTGATTTCACAAAAAGAAGCTAGAACTAATGTTCTAGCTTCCTCACTATAAATATCTTTATTCGGTTTTGTCTCTATTAAGCTTTGTTGATAGAACCAAATACTTCCATTCTCTCTTTTACTTTAGCTTTGATAGCTTCTGTACCAGGAGCTAATAATTTACGAGGGTCAAATCCTTTACCCTGTAAGTCTTTTCCTGCCTCGATGTACTTACGAGTAGCCTCTGCGAATACAAGCTGGCAGTCTGTGTTAACATTAATCTTAGCTACACCAAGAGAGATAGCTTTCTTAATCATCTCATCAGGGATACCTGTACCACCGTGTAATACTAATGGCATATCTCCTGTCTTTTGCTGAATTGCATCTAATGTCTCAAAGCTTAATCCTGCCCAGTTTTCTGGGTATTTTCCATGGATATTACCGATACCAGCTGCTAACATTGTTACGCCTAAATCAGCGATTCTCTTACACTCATCTGGATCTGCACACTCACCTGTTCCAACAACACCGTCTTCTTCTCCACCGATAGCTCCAACTTCTGCCTCGATAGACATTCCTTTTTCGTTACAGATAGCAACTAACTCTTTTGTCTTTTCTACGTTCTCATCGATATCAAAATGGGATCCGTCGAACATAATGGAAGAGAATCCAGCTTCGATACAAGCTTTAGCTCCTTCGTAGCTGCCGTGGTCTAAGTGAAGTGCTACAGGAACTGTGATATTAAGCTCTTCTAACATACCGTTAACCATACCAACGATTGTCTTATATCCTGTCATATATTTTCCAGCGCCTTCAGATACACCAAGAATAACTGGAGAGTTATTCTCCTGAGCTGTTAAAAGGATAGCCTTTGTCCACTCTAAGTTGTTAATGTTAAACTGACCTACTGCATAATGTCCTGCTTTTGCTTTTGTAAGCATTTCTTTTGCTGATACTAACATAATGAATGTCCTCCATATAAAAATATTTTTATAGTATAATCAGGGTCTGAAGCTTGCCTTTTAGCCAATCTTCTTAAAAGATAACTAGCGTCATCTCTTCTCTGATATAAGCAATTCTTACGACCCCCTAAGTTGTATGGATTTATTATACTCTATTTTTTTCAAAAAATAAAGTATAATCTACATATTTTCACAGAAATTTTTCCGTCAATTGTCAAAACCTTTTCTATAGAGGTATAGAGGATTCAAGATTCCCTCTCAATCCTTATCCCTTTCTTTACATTTTCCTATTAAAATGGTACGATAAAAGAAGCAAAAATATCCAATTTTTAGTACTAGAAAGGAATATTATTTTATGAATGGTCTATTTTTACAAGGTGGAGGAGCCAAGGGAGCCTTTGAAGCTGGAGCTATCTATGCCCTTAGAGAGGCAGGTCTTACATTTTCCACTGTATCTGGAACTTCCATCGGTTCCATCAACGGATATTATTTATATATGGGACAAGAAGAGGCAATGAAACGCTTCTATACAGAATGTAATCTTATGCCTGTTATACAAGGACAAGTCATCACCGACGTAATTCCAAATGAAATTTTAATTTATCGCCTTCGCCGTCTTTCCTGCGCAGGTTCTGCCGTTGAGAGATTTTATGTCAATTATGTACATGTAGAAGACGGCAAAAAAATCGAAATCCAAAAAGATTTAGCAAAAGAAGATAAGGTATCTCAGATAAAAGCCATTACGGCAAGCTCTCTTCTTCCGTTTTCTCTTCCAGAAGGACTTACTTGTGTAACCGCCGTTGAGGCTGGCACAAAATATAGTGACCGCATTATGGGACCTCATTTTGACGCCGATGTCGCTGCCGGCAAATACGAGAATCGAGATTTAGACGGTGGTATTTTAAATAATTTCTTTATGGAGCCTTTTATAAC
>JBJEOA010000040.1:31298-33625 GCA_051880475.1 Lachnospiraceae bacterium
TCCATATCGCCATCATCGAAATGATATTCAAAATTTTCAAAATTTATCGTTCCTACCATGATAGCTAAAAAAATCACCATACAAACTGTCAACACAATGCTAATAATAGACATCAATATTCCAACAAATCTTTTTTTATCTCTTGTGTTTTCTGGCTTTCCAGCCAAACATCCACAGATAATACTTGCTATCGCAAGAGGAATAGAAAAAATTGTAAAACAACAGCTTATAGATGATAAAATAGAGAGAATTCCTAGCACAAGACAGACGGTTGTAAGTCCATTTGATTTTTCTGCATAGTTTTCCCGTATATTTGGCAAATGCTCCTCTGTCGAGTTGTATCCATATTGATATGTTTCCTCTTGCCTCTCGTCTATATTTTCATTTACCTCTTCAGTAATTGGATTTCCCGTATAAGGATCAAATTTTTGCTTTTTATTTTCTTCTCCACTCATTTTCTTTTTTCCCTTCATATTACTTATTTCTCATATTACCTATAAAACAGTCAACAATGATATCTCCTCACCAAGCATAAAGCAATTTACTATATAGTATCATATCTTGTCAAACAATGCTACTCTAATTCGAATCTTATAGAGAATATCTTTATTTTTTAGTAGATTTTATCATAAAAAGAAAAAGAGGCGTTCCCCTCACCACAAAAATGTGTGAAGTTTCCCGCCTCTAAAAAATCGTGAAAAATTATAAATCTAATCCCTCTAAAACATTGTGAAGTTCTCTAGCAGAAGCTTGTAATTTTCCTAACTCTTCATCACTTAGAGGAATCTCTAAAATTTGTTCTGCTCCGTTCTTAGATACAATCGTTGGAACACTAATACATACATCGTCAATTCCGTACTGTCCCTCTAAGAGACTAGTAACTGGAAGTACACTGTGAGAATTTTTCATAACTGCCTCGGCAATTCTTCCAACTGCCATAGCTACACCGTAGTAAGTTGCCCCTTTTCTCTTAATGATCTCATAAGCACTATCTCTTACAGTTTGATAAATTCTTTCCATAGATTCCTCGTGAGCGTAATGTCCGCGAAGCTCACAAAAATCATTTACTTGAATTCCAGCTACGTTTGCACCGCTCCATACTGCTAACTCACTATCTCCATGCTCTCCGATAATAACGGCATGTACACTCTTGCTGTCAACTTGTAAATGCTCTCCAAGAAGATAACGGAAACGAGCAGAGTCAAGAACTGTACCGCTACCAAATACTCTCTCCTTTGGATAACCAGAAAGTTTAAGAGCTACATATGTTAAAATATCTACTGGATTTGCAACGATCATTAAAATTCCTTCGAAATTTCTCTTTGTAATCTCTGGAATAATAGATTTAAAAATCGCTACATTTTTGTGTACCAAGTCAAGTCTTGTCTCTCCTGGTTTTTGATTTGCTCCTGCTGTGATAATAATTAAACCGCAGTCTGCAATATCATCGTAATCCCCTGCATAAATTTTCACTGGTGCAACATATGGACGTCCATGGCTTAAGTCCATAGCCTCGCCCTCTGCTTTTTCTTTGTTTGCATCAACTAATACTAATTCAGAAAATAATCCCTTGCCAATTAAGCTAAATGCGGAAGCAGATCCCACAAATCCACATCCAATTATCGCTGCTTTTTGAATATTCATTTCTTTTGCCCTCCTAAAAAACCTTATCTGTAGATAACGCTACAGTACGATTAGTATTGCACAAAGCGTGAAAATCTACTCCAAGACTTCCACGCTTTTTCGCTGTTTTTATTATACTATTTTTTTCTGCGAATAACAAGATTTTATTTTAGAAATAATGAAAATTCCTCTCAAATATTTTACTCAATTGGCTTTAAATTTTTCATGGAAATATCCATAATAGGTGCAGAATGAGTCAAAGCACCACTAGATACATAATCTACACCAATATTTTTTAATCTCTCTAACTTCTCTTTCGTCACATTTCCAGAACATTCTGTCTGTGCGCGGCCATCGATATAAGAAACTGCCTCTTTCATCATCTCATCTGTCATATTATCTAACATAATAATATCAGCGCCAGCTTCCACAGCTTCCTTTACCATCTCCATATTTTCTACTTCGATTTCAATTTTACGCACAAATGGAGCATACTCTTTTGCCATAGCGATAGCTTCTCTCACACCACCAGCTGCACCGATATGATTATCCTTTAATAAAATTCCATCGGATAAATTATATCTATGATTTGTTCCACCGCCAACTTTTACTGCATATTTCTCAAAAGGTCTCATATTAGGAGTTGTCTTTCTCGTATCAAGAAGTTTAATATTAGAACCTTCAAGCTCCTTTACACAATTTTT
>JBJEOA010000040.1:33725-40586 GCA_051880475.1 Lachnospiraceae bacterium
TTATCCTCTCTCATAACGGAATTTGTTGTCACATCTTCACTTGTAATATCTTCTTGAAGTGCACGAATTAAGTAATCATCAATCTGCACTTTCATTGTTACACCATTTATCATAAAATGCCCCATCCTTTCTCTTAATTTCTTCTAACACAAGTCGTCTATATTCTTTTACTCTTTTTTCATCGTCTTTATAATCTTCAAGATTACAATACTCTTTTGCGGCTTCTAAAACTGCGTCATCTACATTCAGTCCCTCTTCTTTGATAGACTTAGCTGCTCTCTTTGCAAAAACAAGACTCTCTAAAAGAGAATTACTTGCCAGACGATTACGCCCGTGAACTCCGTTACAGCTCGCCTCACCTACCGCATATAAATGCTTCTTTGAGGTTTCACTGTCTAAATTCACTTCAATTCCACCCATAAAATAATGCTGTGCGGGAGTGACAGGAATTAAATCCTTTGTCATATCATATCCTTCTTCAAGGCAGTGCTCATAAATATTAGGAAAATGTGTCAAAATCTTTTCTTTTCCTAAATGCTGAACAGACATATAAACATGAGAGGTATGATATTTATCCATCTCCTTTTTTATTGCCTCTGTCACTACATCTCTAGGTTCAAGTTCATTTATAAATCTCTCTCCATCTTCATTTAGAAGAATGGCACCCTCGCCTCTTACAGATTCTGAGATGAGAAATCTTCTGCCTGACTTCTTACTATATAATACAGTAGGGTGAATCTGAATATAAGAAATATCTTTGATTTTCACATCATGCTTTAGAGCCATCGCAAGACTATCCCCTGTAATATGTCTAAAATTCGTAGAATTTTCAAACAGTCCTCCAAGGCCCCCACAAGCTAAAACTATATAATCCGCCATCATCTTAGAAATTTCTTTTTTGTCATTTTCTACTACAATACCATAACATTGGTTTTCATCGCAAATGAAATCTACCATCGTTGTGTATTCTAAAATTTTAATATTTTCTCTCTCTCTCACTCTCGCTAAGAGCTTACTTGTTATTTCTTTTCCAGTGATATCTTGATGATGGAGAATTCGAAACGTAGAGTGAGCTCCCTCTCTTGTGTACTCAATCTCTCCGTTTTGTTTATCAAAATCTACTCCATAATCCATCAAATCTTTTATAATCTCTGGGGAGGATTTAATCATAATCTCGACCGATTTTTTGTCATTTTCATAATGACCTGCCCTCATCGTATCCTCAAAATAACTATCATAATCCTCTTCTCCTTTTAGGGCTGAAATTCCTCCCTGCGCTAAAAAAGAATCACTATTTTCACAGTTATCTTTTGTAATCATAATAATACGATACTCTCTTGGCAAATTAAGAGCACAAAAAAGCCCTGCTGCCCCCGTTCCCACGACGATTACATCTATATTATCCATTCTCTTTATCCCTCTTTTTTACTATCTTATTTTGCGAGCCTTAACATCTCATCTAATGCTTTTTTAGCTTTCAGACGCAAATCTTCCTCTAACTCCACTTGATTTGTGAGAGATTTCAAACAATCTCTCGTATTTTCCATAGACACTTTTTTCATATCTGCACAACATTGTTGTTGCTGTACAGGATAAAATTGTTTTCCAGCTCCAGCTTTCATTAATTCATAAAAGACACCAGTCTCTGTCGCAATAATAAATTCCTTTTCCTCGCTTTTTGCCGAAAATTCAATAATCTCTGATGTACTGCCAATAAAATCTGATACCTCTAAGACATCCATCGTACATTCTGGATGAGTTAAAACTTTCGCATTAGGATATTTCTCTTTGGCAGCCAATACAGATTCCCTCGTTAACTTTTTATGTACTGGGCAGTATCCGTCATTAAAAATGAAATTTTTATCTGGAACTTGCTTTGCAATATATCTTCCTAAATTCTCATCTGGAATAAAGAAAATATTTTTCTGTGGCAATTTTTTTACAATTCTCTCTGCATTTGAAGATGTCACGCAGACATCAGAGTAAGATTTAATTTCTGCCGTAGAGTTAATATAACAGACAACTGCTACGTCATCATACTCACTTCTCACTTTATCAATTGCCTCTTTTGTAACCATATGAGCCATCGGACAGTCCGCAGTGATATCTGGCATAATTACTGTTTTTTCTGGGTTCAAAATTTTAGCACTCTCTCCCATAAATAAGACACCTGCAAAACAGATGACATCCGCATCTGTCTCTACTGCTTTTTTTGCCAAAAAATAAGAATCACCCACATAATCGGCAATCTTTTGTACTTCATCATCTACATAATAATGTGCTAAAATAACAGCATTTCTTTCTTCCTTTAACTTTTTTATCTCTTCTATATAATTATTCATTCTCTTTTTTACCTCTTTTTATTTCCTTTATCAAGCATTTTTCCTATCATAGCATAACATTTACTTGTTTTCAAGACATTTGTCTTGTCAGTTGTTACTTTGTATGTAAAAAAAGAAAGCCTAGACAACTTTTTTAGTTATCTAAGCTTCCTTCTAAACTTTCTTTTTCTTAATTTTCGTCCGTTATGACATTGACTTTCCTATTAGATAGCTTTAAAGCGGAATGTAAATTCCATCTTTTTGCTTACATCAATCAAAAATTCATCATGGATTTTAGCTCCCCAAGTATCATCGCCCGCTACACCCATCTGTGCAAGTGCTGCTCGAATAACTGTATAGTGAACTTGTGGAAGTTCGTAAGGATGTTTTGCATTTTCCATTTCCTCTGGTGTCCAAGGAAGGGCAGAGAAATTCATCTTATCTCCTTCAAAGTAGAAACCTCTTCCCTTTCGGTCAGTTACTTTTGCCCAGCGAACTCCCATCTTATTGCCACATTCCTGTGGAACAATATAGCGAGCCATATTATCTTCTACTTTATTCTCATAAATGCCAAGTTTTGCTCCTGGAAGACGGTCAGCGTAAGTCTCCTCTGGTCCTAATCCGTACCACTCTACATTATTATAGTCTGCATTTATTTTCATCATCACACCAAATTCTGGCATATCACCTAACTCTTCAATAGGGTCATAGGAGAGAGTTGTCTCAATCATACCATCTCCATAAACGGTATATTTAAGGTCACAGTAAGAAATTGGTTTTGATGGCATAGTATAGTGGAACGTTACAGACATTTTTGTCTCCTCCACCTCAACATCTGGGAAACATTTAAATCCTGGCTCTAATCCCTTTGGAGTTGCATACATACTAGCAAGTTTCCACTGTCCATAGCGAGCCATCATGAGATTTCCTGCATCATTGTCAACTGGAGCTCTCCAGAAATTTGGCGCTGGAATTGTCTCAATCATCTCTCTGCCACCATAGCGGTAAGATGCCAATCCGCCGCCTAGGTAGGAGAATAATATCTCAAAATCTTCTCCAATAACGCCGACATTTGTCGTACCTTTTACAACTTTAATCGGTTTATTACACTTATATCCTGCCATATCCATATCAACTTCATAGATACCCTGACCAAAGGCAACCTCATGTCCCTTCTTTGCCCAGATTGTATCTTCTTTTAATAAGAAGGAAACAGTGACACAGTACTCTCCCTTTCTTGTCATTTTCTTAATTGGGAGTTCATACTCTTTCTCAGATAAAGGTGCAACATCTGTATCCATCATTACCTTCTTAATTTCTTTTCCATCCTTTTGCAAAGTAACGACGCAGTCAAATGTATTTGTATTCACAAATAAATTTTTATTTTTAATAAGAACCTTATCCTCACAAATCTTTGCTGTAATATTTTGGTAATTTGCCTTTACTGCCTGCATCTTAGGAGAAGGTGTTCTATCTCCACCATATACAATTCCATTTGCACTAAAATTATAATCCGTTGGACGCTCCATAAAATCTCCACCGTATGCCTGGAATTCTTTTCCATATCGGTCTTTTTTATAAATCGTCTGGTCAACATAATCCCAAATAAATCCGCCCTGATATAAAGGCTCCTCATCAGAGTAATCCGTATATTTTTGCATATTTCCACAAGAATTACCCATCGCATGTGTATACTCACAGCAGATAAATGGTTTATCTCTATGCTCTGTCAAAAATTCACGAATAAAATCTACAGAAGAATACATCTGACTTTCCATATCACTCGTGTCATTATAGCGTCTATCATGGAAAATTCCCTCATAATGAACGAGACGAGTAGGATCTAATTCTCTAAATTTATCAGACATTGCCTTAATAACAGAACCACCAAAGGATTCATTTCCACAAGACCAAATCAAAATACATGGGTGATTTTTATCTCTTTGATATGTGGAATTCACACGGTCAAGCATCATCTCTTGCCATTCCTGTCTATCTCTTGGCACAACAAGGTCTACTCTATCTGGCTGTCCTGCAAGTAAATCCCATGAGCCGTGAGATTCCATATTATTTTCATCCATTAAATAAAGACCATATCTGTCACATAACTTATATAATTTAGAGTCATTTGGATAATGACTGGTACGAATCGCATTAATATTATAGCGTTTCATCGTAATGATATCTTGTAAAAGTTCTTTTTCCTGAGGAACACGTCCTGTCACTGAGCTAAAATCATGTCTATTTGCTCCCTTAAAGACAATTCTCTTACCATTTAGACACATAATACGGTCAATCATCTCAAAACGTCTAAATCCAACTACTTCCGGAATAATCTCGTTGAAAACTCCCTCTTTATCATAAACACGTATTTCTAAATCATATAAATTAGGCTCTTCTGCACTCCAAAGTTTAAACTCACTTACAGGAATAGACATAGCACCTACACCGTCTTTTATCTCAAACTCTGCGTGTGCAAAGACAGAATCACTATCTTTTAATAAAACGTCTGCCTTTCCATCTCCAAAGCCTTTTACATCAATCGTAAATTCTGCATTCTTATATGTATCATCTAGTAGAGTTTGAATTTTTAAATCTTGGATATGAACTTCTGGTCTTGTATATAAATAAACATCTCTGAAAATTCCTGAGAAACGATAGAAATCCTGGTCCTCCGTCCAGCTTCCACTTGTCCATTTTATAACTTGAACCGCAAGCTTATTCTCTCCCTCCACAAGATAAGGAGTCAATTCAAAATCCGTCGGTGTAAAACTGTCTTCGCTGTAGCCTATATATTTTCCATTTAACCAGACAATCATTCCACTTTCTACGCCCTGAAAAGAGATATAGACAGGACCATCTTTCATCTGACTTGGCACTTCAAAATATTTCACATAGCTGGCAACTGGATTAAATCTTGTAGGAATCTCTCCAGCCCAAATATCCTCTCTTCCATCCCATGGATACTGAGTGTTTACGTAGGCTGGCACATCATATCCTTCCATCTGAATATGAGCTGGAACATAAATCTCAGACCAATTTTTACAATTATATTCTTTTGCCTCAAATCCTCTCACTATCTCGTCAAAATTTCTTCCATAAGAAAACTTCCAAATACCGTTTAAAGAATACAAAAATGGATTTTCTCCACTTAACATTGATTCCTCGTCTGGATAATATGCATGGTCAGAATGTGCTGGCAAAGCGTTTTCTTTAAAAAACTCTGGATTTTTAATATTCTCATATTGAAACATGATTTTTCCTCCCATTTTATAAAAATATCTTTTGTTTTTGCTATCTATATTGAGTTTACAATACCTTCTCCAAAATGTCTAATAAAATTCCCCAAAATCAATAGAAATATATCGAACCATTTTCATGATATTTTTGTACATTATAGACATGAATTTTTCGCTCATCGATATGATATTTTTAACCCCTTAATTTCTAGGAAAATCTCGAATCACATCAAATGCTGGCAATATATTTCCATCATAATCGAATAATGCCTGATTTGCCCACTCATTTCCACATGGGCCTGGATCATTCATATAAGCTAGAGATTCTCTCGTTGCCCAGCCACTTCCCGCTCTAGGAAGCCAAGCTGGCTCCCAGTAGAAGAATCCTTTTCCTCTGCCCTCTGGAACATCTGCAATAATCTCTAATAATTCTCTCATAAATTCTGCCTGTCCCTCTTTTGTCATAGGATATTCTAGATTTTCTACTGCATCGGGCTTTGTGGCATATCCCTTTCGCTCACCATCTTCTAATTTTTCATGCTCTTTATAATCTTCTAGCGTAAATCCCATAGATACTTCTACCACAACCAAATCTTTTTTATATCTTATGGACAAATCGTTCATATTGTATCGAAGTTTCTCTAAAGTTCCATGCCAAAATGGATAGTAGGAAAGCCCAATAATATCAAAATCCTCCGCTCTTTTAAAAAACTCATCCATCCATTTTACATAAATTTCATTATTGCCACCCTGATCTAAGTGAATCATAATCGGAATTTCAGGATTCACCTTTCTGACTGCGCGGATACCGGCATTTAAAAATTTAGCAATATTATCGTAATTTGGCCATTTTCCCTCCGGCCAGAGCAACCCATTTGTCACTTCATTTCCAACTTGGACCATCGAAAGACGAATGTTTTCCCTTTGGAATCGCTCCATAACTGATACTGTATATTCATATACTGCTTTCTCTAACTGTTTGGCATCATAATTAGCCCATGCCTTAGGCTTAATCTGTTTTGCAGGATCTGTCCAAAAATCGCTATAGTGAAAATTGAGCAGGACATTAAGCCCTGCTCTAGTCACTTTTTTTGCGATATTTAATGTTGTCTCTAAATCATTCGTGCCGGCACCGTAAGGTTTTCCATCTTCAGAATAAGGATCTAACCAAAGACGAAGTCTAATTGTATCTACGTCATAATCCTTCATAATATCCAAGAGTTCTCTCTCTTTTCCCTTATCATAGTACTTAGCACCTAATTGTTCGAGTTCCCACATTGTAGACAAATCCATACCTTTTA
>JBJEOA010000040.1:40686-45934 GCA_051880475.1 Lachnospiraceae bacterium
GGACATCTATAATTTAATTTGCCTTTTCCAGCTTGAGCCATGTCGCAAACATCTCCTTATCTTTTACTATTTTTTTATATCCAAGAGTAAACATTGGTGAGAACGCATATCCCTCCTTGATATAGCCCTCTGCCCCTTCTGCAGCAGTCATAGAAACTTTTGTCTCGATTTGAGGAATGACAGCAGATACAGCAGCTGCGTCAACTACACTCTCCTCTCTGCATTTATACTCATAAACAATTTCTCTCTCATCGCTGCCTTCGCATTTTAGAATAATTCCAGTCATATCTTCTGGATACTCTGTTGTTCCATAGCAGGCAACCATATATTCGTTAATTTCTACTTCTGCATCTTCTTTACTCATATTTAAAATCTTTCTCTCGATTTTAATTTGACCACTACCCTCCTCGAAGTATTCCTTCGTCTGGAGAGTAAGTGTCAAATCAGAAAATGTAATCTCAACAGGGTCAAGGGTAAGGATCCTTGTTTTTCCCTCTTGCGAGAAATGTGCCTTTGTACGACAAAGACATAAATCAACCTCTTCCTTTTTATAAACAACCTTGGCACTTCGAATGGTACCCTCGCCTGCATAGTGAGTGAAATATCCAGCACGATACTTTTCTTGAATCAAGAAAGGATAGGAGGCATCCTGTACATGCTTTGTGCCGATTCCAACTTCCCATCTAAGTTTTGCGGCATATGGACGAAGGTCGATAATGGCCCCGCCTTGGTCCATATTTACTCCCACTCTCATATAAGGGTCGGTATACCAGAACAATTGTTTATCAGATCCATAAAGGATGTCGCGCCAAAGAGCACATTCTGGTTCAGTATATGTTTTTTTCTTTCTATAATAATCAGCAAATTCTGACATTGTCATATCAATTAATTTGCCTTCTTTCTTTAATTGTCCATAATATTTACAGCCGTCAGAATAGGATTTCTCTAAGAGCTCATACGGTGCTTCCCATCGTCCCATCTTATTCATCCAGCCAGGTCCAACGAACATCATATTATATGCATATCCGTTATTGTATTTTTCCAAATCACGGTATTGATCGATCAAATTATAGAGATAAGGATACTCCCATGTCTTAGAATCATAAATCATACCTCGAAGTACATTTTGTGGATGCGTTCCGAAATTAGACCCATTACCGTCATAACAAGCAAGCAAATCTCTTGATAAATGTGGAATTGCAACGATTCCGCTGTCTTCTTCCTCATTTGCGGCAGGTGCATGTGTGTTTTGCTTTGATGGAATCCAAGGTGCCCATGGACCACCGTCAAATAAGGTATACCATGAATTATTACAAGTATGATAAGCCTTTGGACCCTCCTCCCAACATGTAGCAATCGCACATTTCACAGATGGATACGTCTCCTTAATATAATTTGTCAACTCTGCGTCCATATAATAAGAGCCAGTGGATTCTGGATAAAATCCAAAAATATCTTTAAATTTTCCAAAAACATCATCTACAATTCTTTTTTTGTCTTCCATAGAAAACATCCAAATACAAAAATCTTTTGTCTTATATTTTTCACGAAATTCCTCGCATGGAAGTCCGAGCAAGGAAAGTGCAATCTCATCGCCATATTTTTCGTGATCTTCTCTTGCAATCTGTACTGCCTCCTCATTAAAGAGAGACGCATATGTCATCTGAATTGTAACTTTTAACCCATTCTCATGGGCAAGTCTCTGCTGTGTCTTAAAAATATCAAGAGATTCTGTAAGCAACTTTTTATCTCCGATATCCTCCTCTTTTCCATGACCTGTGACTGTAGCAGAATACTCTGGCACCATCTCTGGTCTATGAATCACATTCAAAATAAATTCACTCATTTTCCTAACTCCTAACTTTATTAAAGATTTTTTTGCATTTCACCCAAACATTAATCTATTTGAGATACTTGGCATCCAACGGCAAAATCGCAGTCGGATGCCGAAAAAACAAGAACATTTCTTTATTTTTTAATATCTTTTTACTTAACAGCTCCTGTAATACCTTCTGCAAACTGTTTTTGTAATACGAAGAATACAATCATAGTAGGCACGGAACAGAAAAGTACACCCATCATTAATACACCGTAATCGGTTGTATATCCACTTGCTAAGTTAGCAATCAACATTGGCATTGTCTGAGCGCTATTATCTGTCATTACAACCTTTGGCCATAAGTAAGAGTTCCATGCATTCATAAATGTAATAACTGCTGCTGCTGCGTATGTAGATTTCATCATAGGCATATACATCTTAAAGAAAATCTGAATTTCTGTAAGTCCGTCGATACGAGCTGCCTCCATAACATCAACAGGGAAGTTTCTTGAATTTTGTCGAAACATCATAATAAGAAACGGAGTCGAGATGGCTGGCAAGATAAAGCCCCATACAGTATTTAATAAGTTTGCACTAGAAATCATCTTAAATAATGGAATCATTGTAGCAACCTGAGGAACCATCATGGCGAGCAAGATGATAGAGAATAAGAAGTCTTTTTTCTTATCATGATAAAGCTCAAATCCAAATCCTGCTAAAGAACAGATAAATAATGCTAATAATGTCTGCACAATAGCAAAAAAGAAAGAATTTCCAAGAGATTTCCATAAATCCTGCTGTGTAATTAAATTTTGAAAATTTTGCATTGCATAGCTACCTGGAATAATCTTTCCCTGTGCTACATCAACAGATTTATTTGTTGCTGCCGAAATCATCCAATATAATGGGAATACCGATATAAAGGATACAATAATTAAGAAAATATATGTTGGAATCAATCTACGCTGGATTGCTGATTTATTTGTTTTCTCAGTCACGTGTATCACCTACTTTCAAGTTGATTGCTGCGAGAACTGCTACGAGAACGAATACGAAGAATGACATTGCAGATGCGTATCCAAAGTTCGCAACACCCTGACCAAACGAGTTATTGTAGATATAATGTGACATCGTGATTGTTGCGTTAGCAGGACCACCGTTTGTCAAGTTTACAGACTCATCAAATAACTGTAATGTACCGTTAATAGACATAATAAATGTCATAATGATCGTTGGTTTTAAAAGAGGAACTGTAATATGCCAGAATGTCTTCCATCCGTTTGCACCGTCAATTTTAGCTGCCTCATATACGGAATACTCAATATTTTGTAAACCTGCAAGATAAAATACCATATTATATCCTGTCCATCTCCAAATCAATGCGATGATAATAATAATCTTTGCACTTGCCGCATTTCCAAGGAAGTTATAATTATTTTGTAAAATTCCAAGTTTCACAAGAATTGTATTAATCAATCCCTGTGTTGCAAATAAAGATTTAAAAATTAAGGAATAAGAAACTAACGCTGTAGCACATGGCAAGAACACACATGTACGGAAAAATCCTTTAAATTTTAGATCTTTATTATTAAGCAGCTGCGCTAATAAAATAGCGAGAACTAACATAATAGGTACTTGAATAAGCAAATATAAGAATGTATTTCCTACTGATCTAAGAAATAGCTTATCTGAAAACATTCTCGTAAAGTTATATGCAATAGGTTCACACCATTTCATATTGGCACTAGAACCTGTCTTAAAAGCTGTCAAGAAAGCTTGAATCATAGGCCAAAAGCTCATGACTGCAATCATTAAAGTAGCCGGAGCAAGGAATATCCAACCTGATAATTCCTGCTTACGAGTGATACTCATCCCTTTTTTCTTCTCCAATTTAGACCCTCCTTTTAGGGAAACAGGGAAACGATTTTTCGCTTCCCTGCCATTGCATTATCCTAACTAATTATCTTAAATTATGATATTAGTGCTTAGTTGCCCATCTCAAAATTTAACTGGTCCTCAGCATCTTTTAATGCTGTCTTAGGGTCAGCACCATCCTTAATCTGAATAATAGCAGCCGCAATCTTCTCACGACATGTATAGTGATAATCACTTTGCTCTACGATAGGAACATTTGCACCCATCTCTACGATCTGCTGATAAATTGGAGTATTGTTAAAGAACTCAACGCCCTCTTTATATACATCAGAGCTACCAGCGGAGATACAAGTTGTGATAACTCCACCATTCTTCAATGCGCCATCATATGTCTCTTTGCTTCCACCAAATGTCTTAGCTAAGAAGTCTTTTGCAAGGTCAACTTTTTTACAGTTTCCTGTGATGTAAAGAGAAGAACCACCGTTAGAAGCATATCCTTCTTTTCCGTCAAGTGTTGGAAGAGATGTAATCTCCCATTTTCCATTATTAGCCTCTACCTGTTTCATAGTAGGGATAATCCAGTTACCATTCATAACGCCTGCAACCATATCTCCAACGATTGTCTGGTCTGTATAGTCTGACCAGTTATTTGCAAGATATAATACATTTTTCTGAATCATCTGATTGATAACATCTAAAATTTTAGTTAATTTTTCGTTCTCTGTAATATATGGTTTTCCATCTTTGAACTGAGATACGCCTTCTGCTTGAAGCATCATATAAGGTAAGTCATTTCCGTCGCCGTCCATAGAAAGTAAGTATTTACCTGTCTTCTTGTATACGTTCTCACCAATTTCAATGAATTTATCCCATGTAACACCTGTTAAATCATCGATTGTATATCCAGCTTCTTTTAATAAGTCTACTCTGTAAGCTGCAATTACAGTACCGTTATCTACAGGGAATCCATAATGTTTTCCATCAATTGTAGAGTAGGAAAGTTTTTCCTGGCTGAAATCATCCCAGTTTACATCTGCATCATTTACATCTTGGAATGCATCTGGATAATCCTTTACATAACGCTGAATCCAGTGGTCTTGGAATAAAACGATATCTGGTAAAGTCTCATAGTTTCCAGCAGAACCTGCTGTTGTGATAGCTGTCTCAATATCAGATGACTGAGACTGCTCAATGATTTCAAGATTGAAATCTGGATTTACATTTTTCTTGTAATCCTCGGCTGCTGACTCAAGTGCTGGAATATTAAATGTTTTATCCCAAGCATACACGGTCAAAGTGTTTTCGTCTTCACTTGTGGCTGCTTCCCCACCTGCTCCGTTAGAACCACCATTGTTGCTGCTTCCGCCACCACATGCAACTAATGAAAGTGCCATTACTCCAACGAGTGCCATTGACATTAATTTTTTTCTCATGTCTTATCCTCCTTCTTTTTGGTCGTTTTTGTGTATTTTTACTAATTTTACGACCTCTTGTAAGCTATATTATATAACTTTTTTAGGACTATAGTTTGCATATTCGACCAAGAAAAAGGCA
>JBJEOA010000041.1:0-2026 GCA_051880475.1 Lachnospiraceae bacterium
TAGAGAGCCGTGAAAAGGAGGTTGTGGATATTATGATGACATTATTTAATAAAGAGCAGGTCCTTGAGGCTTATGTAGAAGAAGAGCGACAAGCTGCGAGAAGTGAAGGTAAAATGGAAGGTAAAATAGAGGGTAAAATAGAAGGTAAAATGCAGCAAAAAAAAGAAACAGTGTTTAATCTTTACAATATGGGAATGAAAGAAGATTTCATTGCTAAAGCTACAAATATCAGTATTGACCTTGTGAGGCAGTGGCTTGGCCTAGCAATCTCATAAAGGAAGAGGGGGATCTAAGAAGTATTCATTGGATAAAGGTTAGTAAGTGTTTCAAAAAAAGGTGCCTAGAAATCTTTCAGTGGTATTTTTCATAGACACCTTTTTTGAAGCGGTTACAAGTTACGCTATCTCGTAAGCCTCCGAAAGGTTGAATAAAAAAGCGAGATGTGGTAAAATTGAAACATAATAAGAGAAGTATACGCTCTTGTTTGGAATGGAGGCGATGAGTATTGGGTCTTGAATTAGAAAAGAAGAGACAGGAGAACTTGGATGCCATTAGAGATTTCACTTTGATGGACGATACATTCATGACTCAAGTGTTTTCCGGAAATATAGAGGCGACAGAGTATATTTTAAGTGTTATCCTTCAGAGAGAAGATTTGAAAGTTGAACAGGTCATTACACAGTTTCCTCTTTCAAATCTTTACGGCAGATCGGTAAGGTTGGATATTTACGCAAGAGATGTAGCGGGAAAACAATATGACATTGAAATTCAGCAGAAAGATGCCGGAGCAGTACCAGAGAGAGCAAGACTAAACAGCTCTTTGTTTGATGCCCAGTTGACAAATGTTGGTCAGAAGGATTATAAGAATATTCCTGAAACGTATGTAATTTTTATTACGGGGAATGATGTTCTTAAGGCAGGACTGCCGATTTACAATATTGAAAGAGTAGTTCTTCAGACACAGGAACAATTTGGTGATAAGGCTCATATTGTGTATGTGAATGGCACTTATCGTGGCGAAGACGCGGTTGGAGAATTAATGAGAGATTTTCATTGTTCTGATTATAGAGATATGAAAAACAAGATACTTGCTAGTATGGTCCAGTATTATAAAGAAGATCCGGAAGGAGTGAGTAAAATGTGCGAAGCAATGGATAGAATTTCAGAAAGAAGAGCGATGGAAGCCAGAATTGAAAATGCTTTAGAAATGATTGCTGATGGTCAGCTGCCATTGGAAAAAATCGCAAGATATTCAGGCCTTTCCCTTGAGAAGGTAAAGGAACTTGCAGATAAGAAATCTGCTTAAACACAAAGCCTGCCAGGTTGCTTATAATGAGTGACCTGGTGGGCTTGCTTTATATAGTTTTTTGATTTTACAGAGAAATTTCTCTTGCTATGTGAAGGGATTTCATTTATTCTCTGCGGTAAGATTGTATTACACGGCAACATTATATACGCAAGGAGAATCACAATGGGGAGACTGGAAAACATACATATTGAAAAGTACCTATTTACAATTCAGGAACGGCCAATCCTCGCTTTAATTAAGCTGTATCTTAATACGACTGACGAATCTGTCAAGGCAGTAAAACAATATATTTGGGAACAGCATCTCTCTAAGAGAAAAGATTTTAAGTAACATTAGAGAAAAACTCGTTATTTCACTCATAAAATTATAGTATGAAAGAACTAATTATAATAAATAAAATTTTTAAATCTTTAACAATGTGCAAAATAATTTGTCACCTATCTTATTTTTAGATGACTTTTCTAAAATATTAAAATAATAAGATTAAGTCATAAAAAAGAAATTCGTGGATAGAATTGGAGAAATTTCATGAAACTTAATGGATCTAGTCTTGACTAGTTGAATTGCACAAAATATAATAAAATAGTTATATAAATTCGGAGGTGGATTAAAAAAGAGAAAAAATTATATATCTGCAAATGATTTAGATATTAATTTTGAACTGGATGTAAAACGGTTGTCCAGAGAGAAGATAAAAGAAAGCAATACACTCGTTGA
>JBJEOA010000042.1:0-43369 GCA_051880475.1 Lachnospiraceae bacterium
GGCTCATACAGACGATTAAGCAGTATCATCCTTCTACGGATCTTAGTTTGATTGATAAAGCTTATAATATGGCGAATAATGCTCATCTTGGACAATTTAGAAAATCAGGAGAACCTTATATTATCCATCCTCTCTGTGTGGCTTTAATTTTAGCCGAATTAGAGCTTGATAAAGAAACGATTATTGCAGGTCTTTTACATGATATAGTGGAAGATACTGAGATTACTGTGGAAGATGTGACGAGAGAATTTAACGCTGAGGTTGCATTATTAGTAGATGGTGTGACGAAGTTAGGACAGTTATCTTATTCTAAAGATAAAGTAGAGATTCAGGCAGAAAATCTTCGAAAAATGTTTTTAGCGATGGCGAAAGATATTCGAGTCATTTTGATTAAGCTCGCAGATAGACTTCATAATATGAGAACAATGCAATATATGAAGCCAGAAAAGCAAAAAGAAAAATCAAGGGAGACAATGGATATCTATGCACCGATTGCGCATAGATTAGGTATCTCAAAAATTAAGATAGAATTGGATGACTTATCTCTTCGTTATTTACAACCAGAAGTATATAAAGAATTGGAGACAGCTTTACAGTCTCAAAAAGAGGAAAGAGAGGCCTTTATCTCAAGCATTGTAAAAGAGGTAGGAAAACATATTAAAGATGCTGGAATCAAAGCAGAGATTGAAGGAAGAGTAAAACATTTCTTTAGTATTTACAAAAAGATGGTAAATCAAGATAAAACTCTAGATCAGATTTATGATTTATTTGCTGTGCGCATTAAGGTAGATACGGTTATGGAATGTTATGCGGCTCTTGGTGTGATTCATGAGATGTATACACCGATTCCAGGGCGTTTTAAGGACTATATCGCAATGCCTAAGCAAAATATGTATCAATCTCTTCACACAACGCTGATTGGGCCAAATGGACAGCCATTTGAGATTCAGATTCGTACCTTTGAGATGCATCGAACTGCTGAGTATGGTATTGCAGCTCACTGGAAATACAAAGAAGGAAAAACAAGTTCTAATAATAAAGAAGAAGAGAAGTTAAGTTGGCTTCGTCAGATTTTAGAGTGGCAGCAGGATATGTCAGATAACCGTGAATTTTTGACACTCTTAAAGACAGATTTAGATTTATTTGCTGAGCAGGTATATTGTTTTACTCCTGTGGGAGATGTAAAAACATTACCTACAGGCTCTACCCCAGTTGATTTTGCTTATAGTATTCACAGCGCCGTCGGCAATAAGATGGTAGGAGCAAGAGTCAATGGAAGGCAAGTTCCGATTGATTATCAATTAAAAAATGGTGACCGAGTAGAGATTGTGACATCTCAAAATTCGAAAGGTCCAAGTAGAGATTGGCTTACTTTTGTGCGAAGTTCTAGTGCAAAGACAAAGATTAATCAGTGGTTTAAGGCAGAACATAAAGAAGAAAATATTCAAAAGGGAAAAGAACTTTTGGATAAATATTGTTCCTCTAAGGGAATTGTGCTTAGTAAGTATTTAAAACCAGCTTATATGAAAAAGGTTGAGAATCGCTATTCTTGCAGAGACTGGGATACAGTTCTTGCCTCTGTTGGACATGGTGGCTTGAAGGAGAGTCAAGTTGTTAATCGTCTCATCGAGGAGTATCAAAAGGAGAATCCTGTTGAGGCACAAAAACTTAAGGAAAAATTGACCCAGGCACAAGAACAAAAACAGCAGATTGGAAAAGAAGCTGTAAAAGATGCAAGCAGTGCTGGAGGAAGAAGCGATATCATTATTAAGGGGATGGCTGGTATGCCTAGTCGCTGTTCTAGATGTTGTAGCCCAGTGCCAGGTGATGAGATTATTGGGTTTATCACAAGAGGTCGAGGTGTCTCAATTCACCGAACAGACTGTGAGAATATCGTGAAGATGCCAGCATCTGAGCGAGTAAGATTAATCGAGGTAGAGTGGGCGACTTGTGATGAACCAAAGAAGCAGGAAAAATACGAAGTTGAGATTCTCATTTATACAGAAGACAGAGTGGGAGTCTTAGTAGATATTGGGAAAGTTTTTATTGACTCACAGATTAATATAAATTCTATTTTGACAAGAAAGAGTAAAAAAGATGGAAGAGCAACGGTCGTTCTTACGTTCTTTATTACGGGAACAGATCAGTTAAATCGTATCATGTCAAAGATTCGACAAATCGACAGTGTAATTGATATAGAAAGATCATAGAATAGGAGAAAGTAATGGAAAATAAATTAATTGTTATGTCGGCAGAGCTTGGCGACATTGGAACAAACTGCTATATTATCGCCAATCAGGAGACAAAAAAGGCTGCGGTCGTAGACCCAGCCGGCGATGCAGATATTATTTTAAAAATGTTAGAAGAAAAAGGGTTAAAACTCGATATGATTTTATTGACACATGGTCATGCGGACCATATTGGGGCTTTGGAGGACTTAAGAAGAGAGGTAAGTAGAGATTTGCCAGTTCTTGCCTCTCAGATTGAGCAGGAAGTTTTGATGGTTCCAGATTATAATTTAACACCAATGTTTGGAAAATCCTACACGACACATGCCAATGTATTATTTAAACAGCCAAAGCAAGAGTATGAAGTGCTTGGACATCGCGTCATTTTCTATCTGACACCGGGGCATACAAAAGGAAGCTGTTGTTATTATTTCCCAACTTATGGATGGCTTTTTACGGGAGATACTCTCTTTGCGGGAAGTATAGGAAGAACAGATTTTCCAACTGGAAGTATGAGAGAGATATTAAAATCGGTCAATGATATTTTAATGAGTTTCCCAGACGCCACGATTGTTTTGCCAGGACATGGTCCTTCTTCCACAATCGGAGAAGAGAGAAATACAAATCCATACGTGAAAAGATAGCGAGAATAGAAAATGATATATATAAAACAAAACACGACAGAATATGACTATGATGTGAGAGCGATTATACTTGCGTTTTTTGAGCGGGAAAAAATTATTGATATTGTCAATCAAAAAGTGGAGGATGTGGATTCCTCCCTTGTTTGCTTTACTATGGAGTTAGACTTTGGAAAAGAAAGGGCAGTCGGTCGTATTTTTGAGCAGGAAGAAGAAAAGGCAAGCCTAGAGCTTATGATGGAAGACTGGGAGTACAGCTTAAAACGAAAAAAAATAGATGGATTTTTGTACGATTTATTGAGTAAATATACAAATAGAAAGCTTCCTTGGGGGATGCTTACCGGAATTCGACCAACAAAAATCATTTATCAAATGTTAGAGGAGAAAAAAACAGACGAGGAAATGATAAAGTATTTCCAGTCTACTTACCGCACAACAGAGCAAAAAGCGAGACTTTGCACAGATGTTGCAAAAAAGGAGTATGAAATTTTAAGTAAAATCTCATACGAGGATGAATACAGTATGTATATCGGTATTCCATTTTGCCCGTCAACCTGTCTTTATTGTTCTTTTACTTCTTTTCCGATTGGAATCTATAAAAAGAAGGTTGAGGCGTATCTTCTTGCACTTTGCAGGGAAATGGACTATGTGGCTGCTACTTACGCAAATAAAAGACTTACGACGCTCTATATCGGGGGAGGAACTCCAACTGCTCTATCAGCGGAGGAATTAGAGTTTTTACTTACAAAGATAGAAGAGAAATTTGACTTGTCCCACTTAAAAGAATATACGGTGGAGGCGGGAAGACCAGACAGCATTACAAGAGAAAAACTAGAAGTATTGTATGCTCATCCTGTCACAAGAATTAGTATTAATCCACAGACAATGAACGATAAGACATTAAAGGTAATTGGAAGAAACCATACGGTAGACCAGACAATTGCAACTTATAAAATGGCGAGAGAAGTTGGATTTGACAATATAAATATGGATATTATTACAGGACTTCCAGGAGAAGGCATAGAAGAACTTTCGCATACCCTATCGCATATAAAGGAATTAAGACCAGATAGCTTAACCGTACACTCTTTGGCGATTAAGAGAGCAGCAAGGCTAAATCAAGATATGGAGCGATATGCGGGTATGGTAAAGGGAAGTACAAATGAAATGCTTCTCTTAGTGGAAGATACGGCAAAAGAGATGGGCTTATTCCCATATTATATGTATCGTCAAAAAAATATTCCAGGAAATTTAGAGAATGTAGGTTACTGTACACCTGGAAAAGAAAGTTTATATAATATTTTAATGATGGAAGAAAAGCAAGATATTATCGCACTTGGTGCGGGAGCATCTACAAAGTATGTATATCCAAAAGAAAATAGAATAGAGAGAGTAGAAAATGTAAAAGATATCGATCATTATATCGAGCGAATTGAGGAGATGATCATACGGAAACGAAAGAAAGAAAAGAACAGTTAATGCGAGAGTCCATCGCTTCACTTGGAGCGAAGGTGACAATGAATTTAAAAGAACGAAAAAATATTTTTGACTCGCAAGAAAATGAAAGTTGGCTTGAGATGTATGATGCTCACAGTGTGGAGACTCCGATAGAGGGAGACTTAAAAGAGGCTATCTCACATGGAATTATTGTGAGTGACTTGGCTTATCTGCTTGCGAGAGAGTTAAATATAAGAGATAAGGAAAGCCATGATATTGCGGTGGCGGGATTGCTTCACGATATTGGTAAGTTAAAGCTTGTCAATTATGTGTATCAAAAAAGAGGCGACGAAAAGCTTCGCATTGACGAAGTGAGATATCGAAGGCTACATTCTAGTCTTGGGTATGCCATCTTAAAAGAGCAAGGCTACAGTGAGCATATTTGTCAGTATGTGCTCTATCATCATGAAAATTTTGATGGGTCAGGATATCCGAATAATTTAAAGGGAGATCAAATCCCACTTGGGGCAAAAATTCTTCGCGTCTGCGATGCCTTTGGGGCACTTATATCAAATCGACCATATCGCACTGCCTTTGATGCAGAAACAGCGATTCAGATTATGATTGAGGAAGTAAAGGATTTTGATATGTCCGTTTTCTTAGCTTTCTTGCGAATCGTCCACTCGGACGACTTTGTAAAAGTACTTGACAATCTTGGAATTAATGAATAGACTTATTATGAAAGTCCCTGTCAAGCGCCGAAGCAAATGGAGTTTACTCACATTTGTTTCGGCATTTGACAGACTAAACCGTATGAGTACGTAACACGATAGTGCGGAGTACGAATACGGTGGCGATTGTGAGAGTGCGAAGCACGGAGCAATCGGACTTTCATAAAAAGTATATTAAAAAGTCCCTGTCAAGCGCCGAAGCAAATGGAGTTTACTCGCATTTGTTTCGGCATTTGACAGACTAAACGAAAAAATGGAGGAAAAAATATGATTACTCAAGCACCAAGAGGAACACAAGACTGGTTTGGTGATATGATGGAAAAAAGAACTTATATCGAAAAAACTGCCAGAGAACTTTGTGCGACCTATAATATAAAAGAAGTGATTACGCCTGTCTTTGAACATAGTATTTTGTTTCAAAGAAGCGTTGGAGAGACAACAGACGTAGTACAAAAAGAGATGTATACGTTTTTAGACAAAGGTGGAAGAAGTATCTCCCTAAAACCGGAGGGAACAGCAGGAGCAATTCGTGCTTACCTTGAAAATGGTATGCATGCTCTTCCACAGCCAATTAAATTATTTTATGTGACACCAGCATTCCGCTATGAAAAGCCAGACAGTGGAAGACTTAGACAACATCATCAGTTTGGAGTGGAATTTGTAGGGGCGGCAGGACCTCTCGCAGAAGTAGAGCTTATCTCCCTCATTTCCACATTTATTAAGAAGATTGGGCTAAAAGACGCAAAACTTCATATTAATAGCATTGGATGTCCAAACTGTAAATCTATCTATAATAAAGCGTTAAAAGAATATTTACATGCACATGAGGACGGACTTTGCCCAACTTGCAAGGAGCGTATGGAGAAAAACCCACTTCGTGTCATCGACTGTAAGGAAGAGGGATGTAAAAAGATTGTTGAGCATGCTCCAAGAACAATCGAATATTTGGACGAGGAGTGCAAAAATCATTTTGATGAACTTTGCTCTTTGCTCACAGCTCTTCATATTCCATTTGAGGTAGATACAGGAATTGTTCGTGGACTCGATTATTATACGAAGACAGTATTTGAATTTGTAAATTCGGATGGATTTACACTCTGCGGCGGCGGACGCTACGATAATTTAGTACATGAGATTGATGAAAAGATTTCTATGCCATCGGTTGGATTTGGTATGGGTATCGAGAGATTAATTTATTTCTTAGAAAAAGAAAAAGTAGAGCTTCCAATAAAATCTGGTGTAGATGTATATGTCGGAATTCTAGGAAAAGAAGCGAAAGTTCAAGCATTTGCATTTGTACAGGCACTTCGCACAAAAGGATACTGTGTGGAGACAGATTATTTAGACCGAAGCGTAAAGGCTCAGATGAAATATGCAAATAAAATAAATGCCCGCTATACAGTTATTATGGGTGAAAATGAATGTATAGAGCGAAAAGCAAATTTGAAAAATATGGAGACAGGAGAGATAATTGAGATTTCTCTTGATGATATAGAGCAATTAGAGTTATAAAAAGTAGAATTATAGAAGAAAACATTATAAAAAATAAAATGATAGAAAAGATAGAAGATGCTTTTTATCAAAAAGGAGGAAGAAAAATGGCAGAATCTATGCAGGGGTTAAAAAGAACTCATAGATGTACAGAAGTTTTAAGTGCCGAGCTTGGACAAACCGTTGTCCTTATGGGTTGGGTGCAAAAAAGAAGGAATTTAGGAAGTCTTATTTTTGTGGACTTAAGAGATAGAACAGGTCTTGTTCAGCTTGTATTTGACCAAGATATTGTCGGAGAGGAAGTTTTTGAGAAGGCTGGAAAGCTTCGAAATGAGTTCGTTATTGCGGCAGTTGGTACGGTGGAAAAGAGAAGCGGAGCAGTAAATAAAGATTTAGCGACAGGTGAGATCGAAATTAAAGTGACAGAACTTCGTGTTTTATCTGAGTCTTTAACACCACCTTTCCCAATCGATGCGAATACAAATGTAAAAGATGACCTTCGTCTTAAATATCGCTATTTAGACCTTAGAAGACCAAATATTCAGAAAAACTTGATTTTGAGAAGTAAAGTTGCAACGACAGTTCGTAACTTCTTAGCAGAGGAAGGATTTTTAGAGATTGAAACTCCAATGCTTATGAAGAGCACTCCAGAGGGAGCGAGAGATTATCTTGTGCCAAGCCGTGTACATCCAGGGAATTTTTACGCACTACCACAGTCTCCTCAGATATTTAAGCAGCTTCTTATGTGTTCAGGATATGACAGATATTTCCAAATCGTGAAATGTTTCCGTGATGAGGATTTAAGAGCAGATAGACAGCCTGAGTTTACTCAGATTGATATGGAGCTTTCTTTTGTAGATGTAGATGACGTAATTGATGTAAACGAGAGATTACTCGCTTGTATGTTTAAAGAAGCAATTGGAGTTGACGTACAGCTTCCAATTAAGAGAATAACCTACAAAGAGGCGATGGATCGTTTTGGAAGTGATAAGCCAGACCTTCGTTTTGGAATGGAACTTGTAAATGTGACAGATACTGTAAAAGACTGTGAGTTTGTTGTATTTAAGTCTGCTATTGAAAATGGAGGTTCTGTCCGCGGTATTAACGCAAAAGAACAGGGCGATATGCCACGTAAGAAAATTGATGCTCTCGTGAAATTTGCAAAAGATTTCGGTGCAAAGGGACTTGCCTATATTCAGTGCAAATCTGACGGAAGTGTGAAGTCTTCCTTTAGTAAATTTATGAAGGATGAGGAGATGGATGCTTTAATCAAGGCAATGGACGGACAGGCAGGAGATTTACTTCTTTTTGCAGCAGATAAAGATAAGATTGTATATGATGTTCTTGGAAACTTGAGATTAGAGATTGCTAAAAACTTAGATTTACTCAAAAAAGATGAGTATCAGTTTGTGTGGGTTACAGAGTTCCCACTTCTTGAGTGGAACGAGGACGAAAATCGTTTTACAGCAATGCATCATCCATTTACAATGCCAATGGAGGAGGACTTACAGTATTTAGAGTCTGACCCAGGACGTGTGAGAGCAAAAGCATACGATATCGTACTAAACGGAACCGAAATTGGTGGAGGAAGTGTCAGAATTTTCCAGCCAGATGTACAGGCAAGAATGTTTGAGGCACTTGGATTTACAAAAGAGCAGGCTCAAGCTCAGTTTGGATTCCTTATGGACGCATTCCGCTACGGTGTACCACCACATGCAGGACTTGCTTATGGATTTGACCGTCTTGTTATGCTCATGGCAAAAGAAGATTCTATCCGTGACGTAATCGCTTTCCCTAAGGTAAAAGACGCTTCTTGCTTGATGTCTGAGGCTCCAAGCGAGGTAGACGAAAAACAGCTTAAAGAGCTTGGAATCGAGATTGCGAAGAAAGAAGAAGAGAAAGAAGAAATAGAACAGTAGAGAGTGGTTTAAAAAATAGAGATATGAGATAACTCAATAGAAGAAGCTGATACGAAAAGGAAAGAGAGGTAATTCTTCATCTTTTCATATCAGCTTCTTCTTACTATTTTTATATTTAACTTATTTAGAGGAAATTATTTTATATCTTCATATAAGACAGTTGGCAATTATTTGTCTTTAGGGAAGATGAGGTTTAAAAATACAGCTGCGATTGTTGCAATTACAACTGGTGTTTTTCCAAAGACTGTAGTAATCATTGGAGGGAAAGTTGCTAATGTTTCTGGCACAGTTGTGATACCAACGCCAAGAGCAACAGATAATCCTACAATAGATGAATTTCTAAATGTCATTTCTTGACTTGTAATTAATTTAATACCAGTCATGGCGATGGATGCAAATACAGAGATAGTTGCCCCACCGAGTACACATTGAGGAATAGTCGTAAGTAATCCTGAAAACTTAGGAACTAATCCGGCAGCTAATAAAATAGTGGCAGCTAATCCTAGGACAATGCGGTTGATAACTTTAGTTGTTGTGACAATACCAACGTTTTGGCTGTAGGATGCAGTTGGAAGTCCACCTAAAAAGGCACCAAATACGTTTGCTAATCCGTATCCGACGATAGCACTTTTTAATTCTTTATCTGTTGGTTCACGGTCCATACTTCCAGTTGTAGTGGCTGTAAAATCTCCAATTGCCTGAATAGCGTTGATGCCAAAAAGTAAGCCAATAGCAATACAAGAACCTGGGTCAAAATGAATACCAAAATGCATAATCTGTGGTAATTGGAAAAATTTAGCGGCTCCGACGCTTGAAAAATCTACCATTCCAAATCCAAGCCAAGCAACGAGATATCCGACAACAACGCCAATTAAAATAGATGCAAGTTTTGTAAAACCTTTTGTGTAGTGGTTAAAAAAGGTTACAACGGCAAGGGTAATAAAGGCTACAAGCCAATTTTGCCAAGAGCCATAATTTTCACTTCCAGCTCCTCCCGCCATATATTTTACAGCAGTTGGATAAAGGGAGAGACCGATTGTAAATACGACAGTTCCAGTTACAAGCGGAGGGAAAAATACACGAATTTTGTCGATAAAAAGACCGATTATTAATGCGATAATACCTCCGACAATTTCAGCACCTAAAATGGTTCCGACATCGAATTGATCTGCAATTGCCTGCATACTTGCCACATAGGCAAAGCTAACTCCCATAATAACAGGCAAACCAGAGCCAAGTCGAAATCCATTTTTCTTTCCGATAGGAAAAAGTTGTAAAAATGTAGATAATGCAGATACAACGAGAGCTGCTTGAATTAAAATAACTTTATCATTTCCAGATAAACCAGCCGTATTTGCGACAATAATGGCAGGAGTTACACAGCCTACAATCATGGCTACAACGTGCTGAAGAGCGAGTGGAAGTGCCTCTGCTAAAGGTGGCATTCCGTTTAGCTCAAATAAAGTATTAGTAGATGCCTTTTGTTCATTAGAATTTTTCATAGATGAGCCCCCCTTTTTTTCTCTATGCGTGAATATGTGTTCCGGTATTTCCAAGAATTCCATCTCTTGCTTTTTCAAGGAGGGTGATTAGTGCAGTTCTTCCTGGTTTAGAAGAAGCAAAATCTAGTGCAGCTTGAACTTTTGGAAGCATAGAGCCAGGAGCAAAATGTCCTTCATCGACATATTGTTTTGCCTGTTCGACAGTAATGTCAGAGAGCCACTCTTCATTTTCTTTGCCAAAATTAATGGCAACTTTTTCTACAGCTGTTAAAATGATTAAGCAATCTGCGTCTAATTCTTTTGCGAGAAGACAGCTTGCGAAGTCTTTATCGATAACAGCGCTTGCTCCTTTTAAGTGAGCGCCAATTCGTGTGACAGGAATACCGCCTCCGCCGCAGGCGATAATTAATTGACCTTCGTCTACTAATGCTCGAATTGCATTAATTTCAACAATTTCAGCTGGTTTTGGAGATGCAACGACGCGTCGATAACCCCTTCCCGCGTCTTCTTTTACAATATATCCATATTTTTCTTCAGCTAATTTAGCTTCTTCGTATGTCATAAAATGACCGATAGGTTTAGAAGGAGATAAAAATGCTGGGTCAGTTTCATCTACGCGAACCTGTGTAATCATCGTAGTAACTGGAATATTTAAAATATTTCGATTGATTAATTCTTCGCGTAACGCATTTTGAAGGTCGTATCCGATATAAGCTTGGCTCATAGCGACACAGACGGAGAGAGGTGTGTTTGGGTGACTAGGCTCTTCTCTTGAGAGAGCTGCCATAGCATTATTAATCATACCAACTTGAGGTCCGTTTCCGTGTACTACAACGACCTGACATCCTTCTTCAATCAAATCTACGATAGCTTTTGCCGTAATTTTTACTGCCGTCATCTGCTCAGGAAGTGTATTGCCAAGAGCATTTCCACCAAGAGCAATGACAATTTTCTTTTTTTTATCCATTATATATCCTCCTCAAGGTATAAAAATAGCTCGGCCAACTACATACATATATTGTGGTAGGATAATTATTTTCTTGTTAAGAAATATTGATTTAAAATATATGTAGTGGCAAAGCTATTTTTATAAAAAATTTAATTTATAAATTTGATTTAAAATATTATTTTACTTCAAAAATACGAGCAGCTGCTCTGTCTTCTAATGCTTTTAATAGAGCTGCTGGATCTTCAAATTTGCTAAGTAAAATCATAGCTGCGATAACATATGGCTTATAGCTAGCTTCTTTGTAGAGAGGATTGCGGTAGCGATCAAATACAGATGCCTCAACCTCACCTTTTTCGCAGCTTACGTCGTTAATATCTGCTGGCAAGCAGTGTAAGTATAGAGCCTTACCATCTTTTGTTGTTTTCATTAATTCTTCTGTGCAGCACCAGTCTGTATGTTGAGCGTTTTGAGCGAGTAACTCTTTTTCTAATGCCTTGATTCCCTCAACATCGCCTTCACCGTAAAGATTTGTACGTTTTTCCATAGCAGCAAATGGAGCCCAGCTCTTTGGATATACAATATCAGCATCTTTAAATGCATCTGCCATATCGTTTGTTTTTCTGAAAGAACCACCAGATTTCTCAGAATTTTTCTTAGCTACTTCCTCAACTTCTGGCATTACTTCGTATCCTTCTGGGTGAGCAAGTACAACTTCCATTCCCATACGTGTCATAAGACCGATAACACCCTGAGGTACGGAGAGAGGTTTTCCATAAGATGGAGAGTAAGCCCATGTCATAGCAAGTTTTTTACCTTTTAAGTTTTCAACACCGCCAAACTCGTGGATAATATGTAACATATCAGCCATACACTGTGTAGGATGGTCGATATCACACTGTAAGTTTACTAAAGTTGGACGCTGCTCTAAAATACCGTCTTTATTTCCCTGTTCTACAGAATCAGCAACTTCGTGCATATAAGCATTTCCTTTTCCGATATACATATCGTCACGGATACCGATTACGTCAGCCATGAAAGAAATCATATTTGCTGTCTCACGAACTGTCTCACCGTGTGCAATCTGAGATTTTCCTTCGTCTAAGTCCTGAACCTCAAGACCGAGTAAGTTACAAGCAGAAGCGAAAGAGAAGCGAGTACGAGTAGAATTATCGCGGAATAAAGAGATTCCAAGTCCACTCTCGAATACTTTTGTGGAGATATTATGTTCTCTCATATAACGAAGTGCATCAGCAACTGTCCAAACAGCTTCTAACTCGTCATCTGTTTTTTCCCATGTAAGGAAAAAGTCGTTATTGTACATTTCTTTAAAGTTAAGTGAGTTTAATTTATCAATATATTTTTGTAATTGTTCCATTTCGAAATCCTCCTGAAAATAAAATTATTTTTTTATAAAGTTTTTAAGATAAAGAAATTAATGAAATATGTTTTAGTATTGTGGTGCCGCCTGTGAAGGCAGGCAAATTATTTTGCGTAAGATGTAGGAAGAGCAGCGTAAACAGCAGCACATACTACTAAATCGGCTTTCCATGTTTTTTCATTTGGAGCGTGAGCTTGTGCCTCAGCACCAGGTCCAAATCCGATACAAGGAATATTATTACGTCCCATAATGGAAACTCCGTTTGTGGAGAATGTCCATTTATCTGTGAGTGGGCGAGCCTGTCTCATCTCGATTGTCTCAGCAGAGCCAACACGGCTTGTTCCATAGAGATTTGTGTAAGCATCCTCAAAAGCTTTTGTAATCTTATGGTCAGCTGGGATTGCCCATGTAGGGAAATAGCACTCGATTGGATATACACAGCCTGTATAAGATGGACGGTCATACTCATACATAGATACTGTTACATCATCTTTATATTTTTGTACATTAGGAAGAGCACGAATCTCATCTAAGCAGCTTTCCCATGTCTCTCCAAATGTCATACGACGGTCAAGAGATACTGCACAGGAGTCAGCAACAGCACAGCGGCTTGGGGAAGTATAGAAAATTTGGGAAACTGTTACAGTACCACGGCCTAAAAATCTAGCTTCCTCATAATCTTTGTTATATTTAGGGTTAAGCATTTTTACAAGACCTTTAATTTCAGTCTCATCTGCGTCGTCATTTTCATTTAATGCACGAACATCTTGGAGAATATCAGCCATCTTATAAATTGCATTATCTCCACGCTCTGGAGCAGAACCATGACAAGAAACACCTTTTACATCGATGCGGATTTCCATACGTCCACGCTGTCCACGATAAATTCCGCCGTCTGTAGGCTCTGTGGATACAACAAATTCTGGTCTGATTTTATCTTCTTTGATAATATATTCCCAGCAAAGTCCGTCACAGTCTTCTTCTTGAACGGTACCAACTACCATAATTTTATATCCTTCTGGGATTAAATCTAAGTCTTTCATAATTCTTGCACCATATGTAGCGGATACGATACCACCTAACTGGTCAGATGTTCCACGACCACCGATTTCTGTGTCAGACTCGAATCCCTCGTATGGGTCAAAATCCCAGTTATTAATATTTCCGATACCTACTGTGTCAATATGTGCATCATAAGCGATAATTTTATCACCAGTTCCCATATAACCGATAACATTGCCCTGTGGGTCAATTACAACTTCGTCAAAATTTAATTTTTTCATCTCAGCAGCGATTGTCTCAACATGAGCTTTCTCGTCGCAGCTTTCTCCTGGATTTCTTACGATTGCACGTAAGAATGCGTTCATATCAGTGCTATAATTTTGTGCAGCTTCTTTAATTTTATTAAAATCCATTTTAAAAATCCTCCTATTTTTATTAAAATATTTCATCATTGTCCTGTTAATTAACAGGAAGTTTTCACTTTATTAAAACTCGTTATTAAAATTCGTTTTGTCCGTTCCAAACTACATTTTTATAACGCTCAGGGTCTGTGTCTCCCTCTGTGGAGAAGAGAAGTACTTTTGAGTTTTCATCTAATCCAAGAGATTCTTTTAATTCTTTATATTCTGGCATAAGCATGATAGATGCGAGTGCACCAAATGGAGCAGCACCAGATTCACCAGAAGTAATGCGAGTGTCATCGCCAATTGGAGCAGCGAGCATACGCATACCTTTTGCAGCCACCCAGTCAGGTACGGATACAAAAGTATTAACATGGTTCTTTAAGATATCCCAAGAAATTGTGTTTGGCTCACCACATGCAAGACCAGCCATGAGAGTTAACATATCTCCTCCAACTGTGCGAAGGTCTCCGTCGCCAGCTTTTGCTCCCTCGTAAAGACAAGCTGCCACATCTGCCTCAACAACAATTACTTTTGGTGGGTTATCAGGATAGCGGTTTGCGAAAAATCCCTGAACAGCTCCTGCCAAAGAACCAACACCAGCTTGAACAAATACATGAGTTGGTCTGTCACAGCCGTATTCTGCTAACTGCTCATCTGCCTCAGATGACATTGTTCCATAACCTTGCATAATCCAAGTTGGGATTTCCTCGTATCCGTCCCAAGCAGTATCTTGTACCATAACTCCGTTTTCACAAGCTAAAGCGGCAGCGTTTGCTTTTCTTACGCAATCATCGTAGTTTAATTCCTCGATAGTAGCCTGTGCATTTTCAGCTAAAATATTGTTAAGACGAATTTCTGTTGTTCCCTTTGGCATATAGACAACAGCCTTTTGGTTTAATTTATTTGCAGCCCAGGCAACACCGCGGCCATGATTTCCGTCAGTGGCAGTGAAAAATGTACATTGACCGAATTCTTCTCGAAGTTTATCGGAAGTTAGCACTTCATATGGAAGTTCAGATACATCTTTTTTTGTCTGTTTTGCGATATATTTTGCCATAGAGTAAGAGCCGCCAAGAACCTTAAATGCTTTTAAGCCAAAGCGGTAAGATTCATCTTTAATATAAACTTCGCCAAGACCGAGATAAGAGGCCATATTTGGCAGTTTTGTTAAAGGTGTCTTACTATATTGTGGAAAGCTTTCGTGGAAAGCTCTCGCTTTTTTTACTTCTTCCAAGGACATAAGAGAAAGATTTTTATCTTCTGATTTTGGAAGATTATTTGCTACCCATTCAATTGGTTTCATATGATAAATACCTCCTAAATATATTAAAAACGCGAGTGATAGGTTATTTACCAGAATCCATATAGCTATACAATGTAAATTTCGAGATTCCAAAGTATTTAGATACTTTATCTCCAGACTTTGTAATGAGAAATGCTCCGCAATCATTTAGATACTGAATTGCTTTTATTTTATCATCCTTTGTCATAAGGGAGACCGGTTTCCCTACTAATTTTACAGATTGTTCAATCAGTTGATCTAATAAATCGTTTACATTTTGTGTAATCTTTGGAGGAGAAACAGATTCCTTTTGAGGAACGTCTGTTAATGCTCTGAGAGATTCGTCTATCGCTAAAAGTCCAGTAATATCGTAGTTAAGAGAAAAAATATATTCTACACGGTTATCTTCCCCACGGATATACATCGTGCTAGATTTTAAAATACGATTGTCGTTTGACTTTGTGAGATAGGCTAGCTGATCGATTAAGTCATCATGATTTTCGTGGAGCGCTCTTAGTACAATCTCAGATGGTCCATCTCCGACAATGCGATTGCTAATATGTCCATTTTCTATATATACGATAGAACTTTCGATATCCTTTTTTCGAAGGTCGTGAATGACAATCTCACAGTTTGTTCCAAATTGTGTAGCTATTCCGTGTGCAAGTTGTTCTAGTAAATTTAATACATAATACATGTGATTGATACCCCTTTCGCGAAAATTTCGATAGAACAGTTGGCCAGACTTTTCGTTCATCGAATTAGTTATCATATACCTATCATAACACAAATTTTGAATTTGTAAATAGGTAATCTAAAAATTTTTTAGATAATCTAAAAATTTTTTTGAAAAAACTGTTGCAATTCTATCTGTACAATGGTAATATGTATTCATGAGGAAGAGGTATGTTACTTTTCATAAAAATATTTTGATTCAAATTATAAATTTATACAATCTTTATACAACAAAAAAATATTGCATGAATTTATAATGGCAAAATGTTTATTCATAAAAAAAGAAAAAAAGGAAGCAAAGATGTATTAATGTGCGAAAAATTTACTAAAAAGAAAGGAGATTTTACTATGAAATTAGTAGAGACAAAAAAAGCACCAGCAGCAGTAGGACCTTACTCCCAAGCGTATATTTATAATGGTATTCTTTTTACTTCTGGACAGATTCCAATTAACCCAGAGGCAGGGGATGTCATTGTAGATACGATTGAGGAGCAGACACATCAAGTTTGTAAAAATTTAGGAGAAGTATTAAAAGAGGCGGGAACAAGTTTTGATAAGGTAATTAAGACCACTTGCTTTTTAAGTGATATCGCAGATTTCGCGGCATTTAATGCTGTCTATGCACAGTATTTTACATCCAAGCCAGCTAGAAGCTGTGTGGCAGTAAAGGATTTGCCAAAGGGAGTAAAATGTGAGATTGAATTAATTGCACAGGCCGAATAAAAGCGGTAAAAGGTTGCCCGTCAGAAAAATTTAGTATCTGACGGGCATTATAGCAAATACTATATGGCTATGCCTATAAGGGCATATGAAAATGGAGGGCAGCGAAATGTTAGTAATAGGAAATGGAAAATTATTTACTAGAGATGAAAATAATACATATTTTTCAAATGGTGCCGTTGCGATGGATGGCTCAAAAATTGTTGCGGTTGGGGATACAGCAAAGATAAAAGAACAATATAAAGATGCAGAGTATATTGATGCGAGAGGCAATGTAATCATGCCAGCTTTTATTAATACGCATGAACATATTTACAGTGCGATGGCGAGAGGACTTAGCATCAAGGGATATAATCCTAAAGGATTTTTAGATATTTTAGACGGACAGTGGTGGACGATAGACCGTCATTTGACATTGGAACAGACAAAATATAGTGCGGTTGATACGTATATTTCTTCTATTCGAAATGGTGTTACAACGGTATTTGACCATCACGCAAGTTTTGGTCATATTAGAGACAGCTTATTTACAATCGCAGATGTGGCAAAAGAACTTGGTGTTCGCTCTTGCCTTTGTTATGAGATTTCAGACCGTGATGGAATGGACAAAGCGAGAGAATCTGTTATGGAAAATGCAGAGTTTGCAAGATATGCATTAAAAGATGATACGGATATGATTGCTGGTATGATGGGAATGCATGCACAGTTTACTATCTCCGATGAGACGATGGAACTTGCCGCAGCGAATAAGCCAGATGAGATTGGCTATCATATTCACGTGGCAGAGGGAATTGAGGATTTGCACGATTGCCTCAAAAAACATGGAAAACGTATTGTCAACCGATTGATGGATTGGAATATTTTAGGAGAAAAAACTCTTCTTGGACATTGTATCTATATCAATTCTCAGGAGATGGATTTGATTAAAGATACGAATACAATGGTAGTTCATAATCCAGAGTCCAATATGGGAAATGCATGCGGATGTCCACCGATAATGGAGATGGTTCACAGGGGTATATTGACAGGCCTTGGAACGGATGGTTATACCCATGATATGTTAGAATCTTACAAAGTAGCTAATATTTTACATAAACATCATCTATGTGACGCAAATGCAGCGTGGGGAGAAGTTCCACAGATGCTCTTTTATAATAATGCAAAAATTGCGAATCGCTATTTTAAAAATGAGCTTGGCGTTCTAAAAGAGGGAGCGGCAGCAGATGTAATTATCGTAGAATATAATCCACCGACACAATTAGGACCAGATAATTTAAACGGACATATTTTATTTGGTATGACAGGACATGATGTTTTGACGACAGTCGGAAACGGTAAAGTTTTAATGAAAGATCGAGAAGTAAAAGTAATTGATGTGGAAGAAGCAATGGCAAAGACGAGAGAGGCTTCAAAGAAACTTTGGACATCCATTAATGGATAAGCGTTTTTGAAAATCAAATTTTATTTATGATTACCTGTAAAACAGGTATGACGGTTTAAAATTAAGAGGGAGGATACAACGATGAGTGATAGAATGACACCGATTTCATTCGCAAATTTAATGAATTGGATTATAACGGAGAAGAAAGAAAAAGGGACGGTATTTGGAGTTAAAAAACCTTATATTGCAGATTCCTCAAAAAATAGAGTGATTTTCGGAAGAAAATTGGAAACTCCAATTGGACCTGCTGCTGGTCCTCATACACAGCTTGCACAAAATATTATCGCAGCTTATTATGCAGGCAGCAGATTTTTCGAGTTAAAGACAGTGCAGATTCTTGACGGAGAAGATTTGCCAGTGAATAAGCCTTGTATTAAGGCAGACGATGAATGTTATAATGTAGAGTGGTCTACAGAGCTTTATGTTCCTCAGGCAATGGAAGAATATATAAAAGCATGGTTTGCCTGCAGTGTGATGGCGAAGGAATTTGGTCTTGGAGATATGGATGGATTCCAGTTTAATATGAGTGTCGGTTACGACCTTGAGGGAATTAAGTCCGAGAAAATCAATACTTTTATTGACACTATGATGGAAGCAAAAGATAGCAATATATTTAAAGAGTGTAAGGCATATCTCTTAGAGCATATAGATGATTTTGAAAAGGTAACAGCACAAGATATTGAATCTATTTCTTCTAATATTTGTAATTCTGCAACAATTTCCACTTTACATGGATGTCCTCCACAAGAAATTGAGCGTATTGCAAAACATTTAATTGAGGAAAAAGGACTTCATACATTTATTAAATGTAATCCAACATTACTCGGATATGAGTTTGCTAGAAAAACAATGGATGAGATGGGATATGACTATATAGTATTTGGAGATTTCCATTTTAAAGATGATTTACAGTATGAAGATGCTGTTCCAATGCTTACTCGTTTGATGGAACTTTGTAAAGAGAAAAATTTAGAGTTTGGCGTAAAGATTACAAATACATTCCCAGTTGATGTAAAACAAAATGAGCTTCCTGGAGAAGAGATGTATATGTCTGGTAAATCTCTTTACCCATTATCCATTTCTTTGGCAGCAAAATTGACAAAGGAATTTAATGGAAAGCTTCGCATTTCATATTCTGGTGGAGCAGATTTCTTTAATATTGCTCCTATTGTAGAAGCAGGAGTTTGGCCGGTAACTATGGCTACGACTATGTTAAAACTTGGCGGTTATCAAAGACTTAAACAGATTAGTGAGTTATTAGATAAAAGTGAAGAGGCAGAATTTTTAGGAGTGAATGTTGAAAAAATTGCAGCAGTAGCAAAGGCTGCGATTACAGACGAACATCATATAAAAGCTGCTAAACCATTGCCAAGTAGAAAGAGCAATAAAAAAGTACCACTTGTTGACTGCTTTATCGCTCCTTGTAAGGAAGAGGGATGTCCAATTCACCAAGATATTTGTACTTATATGCAGCTTGTAGGTGAGGGCAAATATTTAGAGGCTCTTCGAGTTATCACACAGAAGAATCCACTTCCATTTATTACAGGAACAATCTGTGCACATAACTGTATGAGCAAATGTAATCGAAACTTCTATGAATCTCCAGTACAGATTCGAAGCATGAAGCATATTGCAGCACAGAAGGCATATGATGAGTTATTAAAAGAATTAAAGCCATCTACAGATAAAGTAGAGGGAAAAGTGGCAGTCATCGGTGGAGGACCAGCAGGTCTTTCAGCAGCATTCTTCCTTGCAAGAGGTGGAATGGATGTGACAATCTTTGAAAAGACAGCAGCTCTTGGTGGAGTTGTGAAAAATATTATTCCTGAGTTTAGAATTCCAAGTGAGGATATTGCAAAAGATGCGAAACTTGTGGAAGTTATGGGGGCAAAAATTGTTCCTAATACAGAGATAAAAGATATTGATAAATTAAAAGAGGAAGGCTTTACACATATTATTTTGGCAGTGGGAGCTTCTAAGCCAAGTCACTTAAGTCTTGAGTCTGGTGAGACAAAGAATGCACTACAATTCTTAGCAGAAATGAAAGCGAATGAGGAACTTCATCTTGGCAAAAATGTTGTCGTAATTGGTGGAGGAAATACTGCGATGGATACAGCGCGTGCGGCAAAGAGAGCGGATGGAGTAGAAAATGTATATCTTGTATATAGAAGAACAAAACGTTATATGCCAGCAGACGAGGAAGAATTACAGTTAGCGATAAAAGACGGTGTAGAATTTAAAGAATTATTAGCACCAGTGAAGATAGAAAATGGTGAACTTGTATGTAAAGTGATGAAACTTTCTGATATTGACGCATCTGGAAGAAGAGGCGTTGTGGAAACTGGAGAGATTACAAAAGTTCCAGCAGATACTGTACTTACAGCTACAGGTGAGAAAGTTCCAACTGACCTTTATAAGGCAAATGGAATTGAAGTGACAGATAGAGGATTGGCGATTGTAGATGCGAATACTCTTGAGTCAAGCAAAAAACAAGTTTATGTGATTGGTGACGGTTTAGGCGGACCTGCGACAGTAGTGGAGGGAATCCGCGATGCAATGAAAGCATCTGAGAGCATTTTAGGAAAAGCAGTGGCAAAAGATATTGATAATGAATTATCTGATGAGACAATCTATGAGAGAAAAGCAATCTTAAAAGAGACAATCCAAAAAGAAGAGGAAAGTCAAAGATGCTTAAATTGTCATATTGTATGTGAAAACTGCGTAGAGGTTTGTCCAAACCGAGCAAATATCTCTATCACTGTTCCAGAGATGAAAATGCATCAAATAATCCATGTTGATTATATGTGTAACGAATGTGGAAACTGTAATAGTTTCTGTCCATACGCAGGAGCACCATATCAGGATAAATTCACTTTATTCGCAAATGAAAAAGATTTTGCTGATAGTAAAAATGAAGGATTCCTTGTATTAGATAAAGAAGAAGTTAGATGTAAGATTCGTTTAGCTGGAGAAGTATTTGAGTGTAAGGTAGACGATAATAATGGTCGATTAAGTGAGGGACTAGCAAAAGTAATCCAGACAGTTTGTAAGGACTATTCATATTTATTATAAAAGTCTTGCTAAGCAACATAAATGGACTTTTGTGCATAGTATGACTGTGAAGGCAGATATGCCAGTTTGCTATAAAAGTCCTGTCAGGTGGACAAAAGGTTTTCGTATTTTCTGGTCTTTAAAAGATCAGAAAATAGGAAGACTTTTGTCGTATATGAGAATGGGAATTAGAAGGAGGAATGAGGATGGAAAGAATGACTTTGCATCAGGTAGCTTATGTCTGTTGTAAAAAGGGAGTTTGCGAAAATGGACAATGCAAAGATGGCTGTATACGCTGTGGAGCCTGTGTGCAAGCATGCCCTTATGGTGCAATTACTCTGCCAGAAGATTCTTGTGCAATTATTGATGGAAAAAAATGTAAAAACTGTGGTCGATGCAAAGAGGCATGTCCAAAAGGCGTGATTATAGATAGAATTTTAGAAATGCCATTTATGGTAGCGTGCTCTAATAAACAAGTGGGTGCAGTGGCGAGAAAAGAATGTGAGACAAGCTGTATTGGATGTGGAAACTGTGTGAGAAATTGTCCAAGCAATGCGATTCGTCTCGTTGATAATGTCGCTGTAATTGACCAAAAGAAATGTCTATCTTGTGGATTTTGTATTAATAAATGTCCAAGGAAATGTATTGTAGATTTTAGAGGCTTGATTGTGCGAGTATAAAAGGAGGAAGATTATGCTTATTTATATTAATCATGAGGAACATAATATAGAAAAAGACCAAGATTTACTTCGTTATCTGCGTGATACTTGTAAAATTAAGTCAGTCAAAGACGGATGCAGTGAAGGTGCATGCGGGACTTGTCATGTATTAATCGACGGACATTCGGTAAAAGCTTGTGGAATTATGATTTCTTCTATTCAGGGAAGACATGTTCAGACAATCGAGGGATTTTATCCAGAAGAAAAAGAGTTATATGTAAGAGCGTTTGGAGAGGCTGGAGCAGTTCAATGTGGTTTTTGTATTCCTGGAATGGTAATTAGTGCAAAGGGATTGCTTGACTGGAACACAAATCCAACTAGAGAAGAAATTGCGTGGGCGATTCGAGATAATATATGTCGCTGTACAGGATATAAAAAAATTATTGATGCGATTGAGTTGGCAGCGAAATATATGAGAGAGGGAATGACGAAAAACCCTTCTTACAAATGGAAAATTGGAGAGAGAGTTCCAAGATTAGACGTTCGAGAAAAAGTATTAGGAACGGGAGAATATGTTGACGATATAGAGATAGAGGGAATGTTGCATGCAAGTGCAATTCGCTCTAAATACCCAAGAGCAAAGTTTGTAAGTATTGATGCAAGTAAAGCACTAAAACTTCCGGGAGTGAAAGCTGTAATTACAGCCGAAGATATTCCTGGCAAAAATCAGGTTGGGCATATTATCCAAGACTGGGATACGCTAATTCCAGTTGGCCAAAACACAAGATATTTAGGAGATGCAGTTGCACTTGTTGTGGCAGAAACTCCAGAAATTTTAAAGAAGGCAAAGGCGATGGTAAAAGTCGTGTTTGAGGAATTAACGCCGGTTACTAGTCCTTATGAGGCTATGAAGGAAGATGCTCCAAAAATTCACGAGGGAGGAAATCTTTTGGCACATAAACATGTATCAAGGGGAAATGCAGATGAGGCAATAAAAAATGCTCCTCATGTTTTGCATGAGTTTTTCTCCACTCCTTACACAGAACATGCTTTTTTGGAGCCAGAATGTGCCGTGGCAGTTCCAGACGGCGATGGTGTCTTAATTTATTCAACCGATCAGGGAGTGTATGCGACTCAACATGAATGTGCACCAATGCTTGGTTTGCCAAATGAAAAAGTGAAAGTAATTAATAAATTAGTTGGCGGTGGATTTGGAGGAAAGGAAGATATGAGTGTGCAGCATCATGCGGCACTTGCAGCCTATCTTTTAAAAGAGCCAGTAAAAGTAAAATTATCTCGCGCAGAGAGCTTAATAATTCATCCAAAGAGACATCCGATGGATATGGAATTTACACTTGGCTGTGATGATGAGGGAAATATTCTCGGTGCAAAAGTAAATGTAATCTCAGATACGGGAGCTTACGCTTCTCTTGGCGGTCCTGTTCTTGAGCGTGCCTGCACTCACGCCGCTGGTCCATATCATTATGAAAATTTTGAAGTAGATGGAAAAGCTTATTATACAAATAATCCTCCTGCGGGGGCATTTCGTGGATTTGGAGTGACACAGACCTGTTTTGGTATGGAGATGCTCCTCACTAAAATGGCAAAAATTGTTGGGATTACTCCTTGGGAAATTCGCTATCGCAATGCAATTCGTCCAGGAGAAGTTTTGCCAAATGGACAGATTGTCGACGATTCTACAGGTTTAGTCGAGACATTGGAGGCAGTGAAAGATGTCTATGACCAAAATCCTTATGTGGGAATTGCCTGTGCGATGAAAAATGCTGGTGTAGGCGTTGGACTTCCAGATTTTGGAAGATGTATATTGGCGGTAAAAGATGGAAAAATACATATTCGCTCAGGAGCGTCTTGTATCGGTCAGGGATTGGGAACTGTGCTTGTACAGATGGTAGTTGAGCAGACTGGATTTGACAGAGAACAGATTGTTTATGATGCTTCTAATACAATAAATGCTCCAGATTCTGGAGTGACATCAGGTTCTCGCCAGACATTAGTTACAGGAGAGGCGACAAGAAGAGCTTGTGAATTATTAAATAATGCCTTAAAAGAAAAATCTCTAGAGGAATTAGAGGGAGAAGAATTTTACGCAGAATATTTAGCAAAGACCGATAAGCTTGGAGCAGATGTAAAAAATCCAGTATCCCATGTAGCGTATGGATATGCGACTCAAGTTTGTGTCTTAAACGAAGAGGGAGAAATAGAAAAAATAGTTGCCGCTCATGATGTTGGAAAAGCAATTAATCCTCTTTCTTTGGAGGGGCAAATCGAGGGTGGTGTTATCATGTCACTTGGCTATGCTCTTACGGAGGAATATAAGTTAGAAAACTCTGTTCCGACAAGCAAATATGGCACATTAGGTTTATTTAGAGCACATCAAATTCCAGAGGTAGAAAGTATTATTGTGGAAAAAGAGGGATTAAACGTCGCTTGTGGAGCAATCGGAATCGGAGAAATTACATCTATTCCAACCGCACCGGCAATTGCTGGCGCTTATTATAAATTAAATGGAGAATTCCAAACTGTACTTCCACTTAAAAATACACCTTATGAGAGAAAAGACAAGTAAAACGTTAATTTATAAAATAGTATGGCTAAAAACCACTTCCTTTAAGTGGTAGACAGTTCACTGATAGTTATATAGGCAGGAGGAATAAAATGAGGCAGTTAATTAAAAATGGAATCGTTGTCTATGAAGATGGAATGAAAAAAGCAGATGTCTTAATTGAGGGAGAAAAGATTGCAAAAGTAGGAGAAAATATTTCTTGTGAGGACGCAAAAATAGTAGATGCTACTGGCAAGTATATTTTTCCAGGATTTATTGATGGACATACGCATCTTGCACTTGAAGTAGCCAACACGATAACAGCAGATGACTTTTATACAGGAACAAAGGCGGCATTAGCTGGAGGAACAACCTGTATCGTAGATTTTGCGACTCAATATCCAGGCGAAAGTTTAAAAAAAGCTTTAGAAAACTGGCATAAAAAGGCAGATAAAAACTCCTCTTGTGACTATGCCTTTCATTTGGCAATTACAGATTGGAATGAAGAAATTTCAAAAGAGTTAGAACAGGTTGTAAAGGAAGGGGTAACTTCTTTTAAACTCTATATGACTTATGATACCAAAGTAGATGATGCCACAATGTATGAAATTTTGAGTCGCTTAAAGGAACTTGGAGGAATCGCGGGAGTTCACTGTGAGAATGATGGAATTATAAAGGCGAGAGTGAAAAAAGAAAAGGAAAAAGGAAATCTTGGACCAGAAGTACACCCAGTTTGCAGACCAAAAGAGGCAGAGATGGAGGCAATCTATCGCCTTTTAAAAATTGCAAAGTTAGTGGATACGCCAATTATTATTGTACATTTAAGCACAGCAGAAGGGTATGAAATTATACGAGACGCGAGAAAACAAGGACAAAAGGTTTATATTGAAAGCTGTCCTCAGTATTTTTTATTAGATGAATCTTATTATCATTTAAATCCTGAGGAGAGTAGAAAATATATTTGTTCTCCACCACTTAGAAATAAATCTAATCAAGATATTTTTTGGAGAGCATTAAAACATGGTGAGATTCAAACAATTGCAACAGATCACTGTAGTTTTACAACAGAGCAAAAGGCGATGGGGCGAGATGATTTTACAAAAATTCCAAATGGAATGCCAGGCCTAGAGACAAGACCTATGCTTATGTATACTTACGGGGTTGGTGAGGAGAGAATTTCATTGGAGAAATTATGTGAGACATTAGCGACAAATCCAGCAAAATTATATGGTTTATATCCAAAAAAGGGTATCATTGCACCAGAGAGCGATGCAGATATCGTTATCTGGAATCCAGAAAAATGGGGCATACTGGAAAGTAAAAAAATGAATACCAACACAGACTACTGTCCTTATGAGGGATGGAAGGTAAGTGGAGAGCCAGAGCAAGTATTTTTGCGTGGAAAGCTAGTGGCACAGGGAGGTGAGATTTTAGAGGAAAAAACTGGAAAATATTGTCCGCGTGGGTTAAATTCTCTTTAAAAGGATAAAGAAAATATGAATGAGTACTTGGGGCGTAGGGAAAATTAGGATTTCTTTGTTAAAAAGAGAAAAGCCGAGCAGACAAGACGGAAAAATTTTTATAAATATCAGTTCTTTTTGGCGTATAAGAGCGTTATCTTTTGTAGATAGCGCTCTTTTTGTTTGCATGGAATAAATTGACAAGCGCTCTCATACATTGTAAAAAATGCTCGGGAGAGTTAGAAGTGAAAGATTATATTGAGGAGAGAGCGGTGGAAATTGCTCTATATATTATTGAGAATAATGCGACGGTGAGACAGACGGCGAAGAAGTTTTGTGTGAGCAAATCGACGGTTCATAAAGATGTGGCGGACCGATTATTAGAGATTAATAAACCGTTGGCAAAAGAGGCAAGAAAAGTGTTAGATACCAATAAAAAAGAGCGTCATATTCGAGGCGGACTTGCCACAAAACAAAAATACTTAAAAGTGAGAGAGGAAATGAGAAAATCATCGTAATATATGTTATGATTTTGTGGCGAAAAACCCATAGGCTTGCCTGTGGGAGTAGTCAGATGTGAAAATAATATTCGTATAGGTTTTAAAACGCTATGAATATAGTAGGATAACAGACGTAAAAGTGTGAAAGTGGTTCTCCTTTTAAAACTTAAAAGAGTATGGTATAATAAAAAAAATTTAAGAGGAAGCCTGCAAAATATATAGTTTTTTCAGGTTTCCTTCCTATATTTTATCAAAAATAATTATAAACTATAATATGTCAAAAACGAAAAATATAAATGAAAGGATAAGAAAAATGGCGAAAAAATTATATTTTGAATGTACGTCCGGAATTAGTGGCGATATGACAGTTGCGGCACTTTTAGACTTAGGAGCAGATGAGCAGGTATTGCGAGAGGCGATTTGTAGTATTCCTGTTTCTGGATTTGATATAAAAATTAGCCGTGTGAAAAAGTCAGGGGTAGATGCCTGTGATTTTAATGTTTTATTAGATGAGGCTCATGAAAATCATGATCATGATATGGAGTACTTACATGGAGAGGAATATCATGAGCATAGTCACCACGAGCATGAGCATAGTCATCACGAGCATGAGCATAGTCACCACGAGCATGAGCATAGTCACCATGAGCATGAGCATCATCATCACGAACATACACATAATCATGAATATGACGGACATGCACATAGTCATCACGTGCATCATCATCATCATGAGCATAGAGGCCTTAAAGAAATATTAGAAATCATCGACCAGTGTAAAATGACAGATTCTGCGAAAAATTTGGCAAAGAAAATTTTTGATATTATAGCAGTCGCAGAGTCAAAGGCTCACGGCCTTCCAAAAGAAGAAGTACATTTTCACGAAGTGGGAGCAGTAGATTCGATTGTTGATATTATTTCAGTGGCGACTTGTTTTGACAATTTAGGAATAAAAGACGTTATTATTCCTGTTTTATATGAGGGAAGTGGAAGCGTCCGCTGTCAGCACGGTATATTGCCAGTTCCAGTTCCTGCCACAGCGAATATCGTGGAGGCATATGAACTTAAATTGCATAAAATGAATTTTATGGGAGAGTTTGTGACACCTACTGGTGCGGCTATTGTGGCAGCCTTAAAGACAGAAGATAAATTGCCAGAGACCTTTTCTATTGTAAAGATAGGAATCGGAGCAGGGAAGAGAGAGTACGAGAAAGCAAGTATTCTTCGTGCGATGGTTTTAGAAGTGGAAGAGGAAAAAAAGAAAGATTTTATTTGTAAGCTTGAGACAAATATTGATGATTGTACAGGAGAAAATCTTGGATTTGTAATGGAGAAGCTTTTAAAAGCAGGAGCGAAAGATGTATGCTATCTTCCGATTTATACAAAGAAAAATCGTCCAGCCTATGAACTCCATGTTTTATGCGACACAAAAGATGAGGGTAAAATGGAGGAAATTTTATTTGAGGAGACAACGACGATTGGAATTCGAAAAATAAAGATGGAGAGAAATATTTTAGAAAGAGAAATTAGGGAGATAGAGTCTGAGTACGGAAAATTCCATGTAAAAATATGTAAATTAGCGGATAGGAAACGCTGCTATTTAGAGTATGAGGATGTGGCGGCACTTGCCAAGAAAAACCAAATTCCGTACCCGGATATGCACCAAATCTTATTATCAAAAGTGAAAAACTGTTTTCGTTAATTTTTTTGAGAGTATAATAAAAAGGCAGGTTTGACAGTTAGAGGAAATAAGTAATAAATGGCAAAGAAGAGGAAGATTTTATGATAGTAATAGCATGTATTGATGATGCCTTTGGAATGATGTTTAATAATAGAAGGCAGAGTAAAGATCGTATTCTTCGCGAGTATATTTTAGAATATATTGGAGATAGAAAACTTTGGATGAATGCGTACACAAAAAAGCAGTTTGTCGATTGTGAACAAGAAAATATTATCGTGGATGAACAGTTTTTAGAAAGAGCAAAAACGGGAGAATTTTGTTTTGTTGAGAATATAGAGATTGAGCCATATATAGAGAAAATCCAACAACTAATATTGTTTAAGTGGAATAGAAGTTATCCGGGAGACTTTTTCTTCCCAGAGGAGATCTTATCGAATGGATGGACAATGATAGAGACAGAAGAATTTACAGGTTATTCTCACGAAAAGATAACAAAGGAGGTTTACGAACGAGATGAAAAATAGTGAAAACAATAGAAAAATTCCTTCGATTTTACTGGTTATTCTTATTATTATAGGTGCTTATTTTGGATTAGATGTCAGTTCTATTATTGGGTTAAATGACAAAGAGGCGCAGTTAATGGAGCAGATTTCTCTAGAAGATATTCCAGAGTATTCAGGTAAGCCTTATATAGTGATAAATGGAAATGAGCCAAATTTTTCAAAATCTGATTTTAAAACGGAATCATTTGAGACGTATAGTGATTTAGATGAGCTTGGACGCTGTCAGGTCGCTTATGCGAATATAGGAGAAGATTTAATGCCGACAGAAGAAAGAGGAAGTATCAGTGAGGTAAAGCCAACTGGATGGATAAACGAAAAATATGATATTGTAGAGGGAAAATATTTGTATAATCGCTGTCATTTGATTGGATATCAGCTTACGGGAGAAAATGCGAATAAGAAAAATTTGATTACAGGTACGAGATATTTAAATGTAACGGGGATGTTGCCGTTTGAAAATCAAGTAGCGGACTATATCAAGGAAACAAAAAATCATGTTTTATATCGCGTGACACCAATTTTTGACGGGGATAATCTAGTGGCAAGTGGTGTCTTGATGGAGGCAGAATCTGTAGAAGATAACGGAGAAGAAATTTCTTTTTGTGTGTACGTATATAATGTACAGCCAGGAATTGCGATTGATTATGCCACAGGGGAGAGTAAACTAGCAAGATAAGAGAGAAACATTTTTATGAAAGCTTAGGTGATTAGTGACAAAAATAGCGATTTATGGTATACTTTAACTTACATATTTAGACTTCCCTAAGGGAGAAAGAGGAGGAAATAATAATGGGAATTATACAAAGATTTAAGGACATTATGTCAGCCAATGTAAATGCGGTATTAGATAAGGCGGAAGACCCAGCCAAGATGGTAGATCAGTATTTAAGAAATTTACAAGACGATTACGGCAAAGTAAAAGCAGAAACCGCTGCTGTTATGGCGGAAGAAAAAAGAGCAAAAAGAGAACTCAATGAATGTGAGCAGCAGATTAGCAAAATGCAAACTTATGCAGAGAAGGCATTGATAGCAGGGAATGAGCAAGATGCCAGAACATTTTTGACAAAAAAAGCATCTTTGGAGGATAAGAAAAATACCCTTGCTCAATCTTATGATATTGCAAAAACAAATGCAGATAAGATGAGACAGATGCATGATAAGCTTGCCGCAGATATTAAGTCTTTAGAGGAGAGAAAAGCAAATATTAAGGCGAAGATGGCAATGGCTAAGGCAAAAGAGAGAACGGCAAAGATGGGAAGCTCTATCACAGGTGCGGGGAATGCGATGGCAGCGTTTGACCGTATGGAGGCAAAGGCAAATCAAATGTTAGACCAGGCAGATGCGATGGCGGAACTGAATGGTGCAGGTAATAGCGACGATATTGAAGACTTAATGAGTAAGTATGATACTCCTTCTTGTGCAAGCAGTGCAGTAGATGATGATCTAGCTGCCCTCAAAGCAAAATTAGGCTTATAATACTAAAGGAAAATAACGATAGAAAAACAGAAATATCAAAGAAAGGAAAGCTTCTAGACATTATATTTTTAGAAGTTTAGCAAAGGGATAGATAAAATGGGATTTTTTTCAAATCAGCTAGCTAATATAGTTGAGTGGGAAGAGTATAGAGAAGACTTACTTTTTTGGAAATGGAAAAATAGTGAGATAAAAAAGGGTTCTAAATTAATTATTCGTCCAGGTCAAGATGCTATTTTTATGTATAATGGAAGAATAGAAGGAGTCTTTGAAGATGACGGTGAATATGATATCGAGTCTCAAATTATTCCATTTTTATCCACTCTAAAAGGATTTAAGTTTGGTTTTCACACAAATCTAAGAGCAGAAGTAGTATTTATCAATACGAAGGAATTGACGGTGAGATGGGGAACAAAGCAGGCGATTAATATTCCAAGCAGTCAGCTTCCAGGTGGTCTCCCTATCCGTGCTCTTGGTACATTTAATTGTAAGATTGAAGATTATGTGACATTTATTGATAAGATTGCCGGAATAAAGAGACAGTACTCCATTGAAGATGTAAAAGAGAGGGTGATTTCCGTCTTAGACCAGCTTTTGATGAAATGGATTATGAAGGAAGGAAAAGATATGTTTAACCTCCAGGCGAATGCTTTTGATATTAGCAGAGGCATTTGTATGGACCTTGATATGGAAGTTTCTAAAATTGGTCTTTCGATTACTGGTTTCCAAATCGCAAGCTTTAGCTACCCTGAGGAAGTTCAAAAGATGATTAATAAAGTGGCATCTCAGAGTATGGTTGGAAATATAAATCAGTATCAGCAAGTGAGCATGATTGATGCGATGGCGAGTGGACGAAATGGTGGCACCAATATGGGTATGGATATGGCGAATATGCAGATGGGAATGATGATGGGACAGCAGATGGCAAATACTATGTTCCAAAATCAACAGATGCAGGCACAACCAGCACAGCAGGTACAAGCGAATACGCCGAAGTTTTGCCCAAATTGTGGAACAAAGACAGAGGGAGCAAAATTTTGTCCAAATTGTGGAACGAAGCTTTTTTAGCAGCAGGAGTTAGATAGTAATTAGATAAAAATAGATAGATGGCCGGGTGAGAGCGATACTCTTATCCGGCATATTCTTGCTCAATGTCAATACAATATTGGCATAGATGATAGAATTCACATAGATGACAGAAAGGAAAATAATATGAGTATATATGATACATTAAATGATAGACAAAAAGAAGCGGTTTTTTGTACAGAAGGACCTCTTCTTTTATTAGCAGGAGCGGGTGCCGGAAAGACAAGGGTTTTGACGCATCGCATTTGCTATTTGATTGAAGAAAAGGGAGTAAATCCATGGAATATTATGGCGATTACCTTTACCAATAAGGCCGCAAAAGAGATGAGAGAGAGAGTAGATAGCCTTGTGGGATATGGCTCCTCAGATGTTTGGGTCAGCACATTTCACTCTACCTGTGTCCGAATTTTGAGAAGACACGCAGATAAGATTGGCTATAAAAATAATTTTACCATTTATGATGGCGATGACCAAAAAAGATTAATGAAAGATGTATGTAAAAGTCTAAATATTGATACGAAACAGTTTCCTGAAAAAAATATTTTAGGTGAAATTTCTAGAGCAAAAGATATGCATCAATCAGAGAGCGAATACGAGAAGGAAAGCTATGGAGACTTTAGAAAATCAAAAATTGCACAAGTCTATAAGGAGTATCAAAAGAGGTTAAAGGCAAATAATGCGATGGATTTTGATGATTTACTATGTAAGACTGTAGATTTATTCCAATTTTACCCAGATATACTAGAGAAATATCAAGATAGATTCCGATATATTATGGTGGATGAGTATCAAGATACGAATACGGTACAGTTTTATCTAATTCGTATGCTGGCGAGAAAATATAGAAATTTATGCGTAGTGGGTGATGATGACCAGTCTATTTATAAATTCCGCGGGGCAAATATTTATAATATTTTAAATTTTGAGAAGGAATTTGAAGATGCAACGGTAATGAAATTAGAGCAAAACTATCGCTCTACAAAAAATATTTTGGAGCTTGCTAATAATGTAATTTCCAATAATAGAGGAAGAAAACAAAAAACTCTCTGGACGGAAAATGAAAAGGGAGAGAAGGTTTTCTTTTCTAAGGTTGCGACAGAGTACGATGAGGCAGAAATGGTGGCAAAAAAAATAGAAGAAGCTTGTGAGGAAGGTTCTTCTTATAAAGATTTTGCGATTCTTTATAGAACAAACGCACAGTCTCGTGTTCTTGAGGAAAAATTAATTTTTAAAAATATTCCATATAAGATTATTGGAGGTATAAACTTCTATCAGAGAAAAGAAATAAAAGATATGATTGCTTACTTAAAAGTAGTAGATAGCGGTCTAGACGATTTAGCCACAAAGCGTATTATTAATGTCCCAAAGAGGGGAATTGGGGATACGACGATTCAAAAAATAGAGGATTTTGCCTTACAAGAGGAGATGGGATTTTTAGAGGCAGCCGAGATTGCACAACATATTGGAAGTCTTGGAAAGGCTACCGTGACAAAAATTAAGAAGTTTACAGATTTTATAGATGAGCTTCGAGAGGTTCTTAGAAATGAGGGAATTTTATCTCTCTATGATACAATTTTGGAAGAAACAGGATATAAACAGGAGTTGATAATAGAAAATACAGATGAGAGCCATACCCGTCTTGAAAATCTTGAGGAGTTTCGCAATAAAATTGTTGAATTTGAGGAGGAAAAAAATTCTACTTTAACAGAGTTACTAGAAGAAATTGCTTTGATTGCTGATATTGATGGATTACAAGAGGAGAGCGACAGGGTTGTTCTTATGACACTTCACAGTGCAAAGGGACTTGAATTTCCATATGTATTTTTAGTTGGTCTTGAGGATGGAATTTTCCCTGGGTATCGTGCAATTGCAAGTGAGAGTGAGGAAGATATGGAGGAAGAGAGAAGACTTTGCTATGTAGGTATCACAAGGGCGAAGAAACAGCTTTATTTAAGCTATGCACAGCGAAGAATGATGCGAGGACAGATGCAGTATAATACGCCTTCTAGATTTCTTGAGGAAATGCCAGGAAGATTATTGCAAGAGACAAAAAAAGGAAGGGATAGTGCAGTTTCTAGTATGAATAAGGGGAGAAATTTTGCGAATACTGCATGGAAAACAGCTTCCTTTGATCATAAGCCTTATCAGACAATGCAAAATTTTGAGAACTCCAAAGCTGCATCTTTAGATTATAGTGTGGGAGATAGAGTAAATCATATAAAGTTTGGAGCTGGTACGGTCAAACAGATTGTATCTGGAGGGCGAGATTATGAGGTTACAGTGAATTTTGATAGAGTTGGTTTAAAAAAGATGTTTGCTTCTTTTGCAAAACTTAAGAAATTGTAAAATTTTTTAAAATTTATACAAAACAAGTGGTAAAAAAGGTAAAAAAGTGCTATAATAAAACAAAAAAAGAAAGGGTGTACGTTAAATGAAGTATTTAGAAAATTTAAATTTAGGAGAAGTGGAAGCTCTTGAAAAATTAAGCAATTTAATTAAATCTGGTAAGGTGAAGATTATCGCAGCGAGAGAAGAGCCAGAAAAGCAAGTAGATGAGACTGGCAAGAAAGTTTTATGGGGCTTGGCTATTTTTGGAGCGATTGCGGCAGTTGTTGCAATTGCAGTTGCAGTATATAAAATTTTAACACCAGAGCAGTTAGATGATTTCGACGACGATTTCGATGATGACTTCTTCAACGATACAGAGGAAGAAAAAGTTGAGGAGACAAAGGAAGCTGAGGAAGAAGATATCGTTGCGGCGGTAGAAGAAGCTATCGAAGAAGAAAAAGAAGAGGATGACGAAGAATAAGAAGTGCGGATAATATATCTGACATGATATGTTTGTTGCCCTATAGGTAAGCCTATGGGAGATGCTAGACTACTTCGATAAAAAGGTCACAAATTTAAAGTTTGGTTTAGTTTGTGACCTTTTTACTTTGTCAAGGCAGTTAAAATTTTGAGAAATTTCATATATTACACCAAAAAAACATATTTTTAAAATTTTTTAAAAAAATTTAAAAAAAAGGCTTGACAAAAAAGAGTGAAATATGTATACTTATAAATGTCAAACGGATATGGGATCATAGCTCAGCTGGGAGAGCATCTGCCTTACAAGCAGAGGGTCATAGGTTCGAGCCCTATTGGTCCCATCCTTTTTGATGAGATGTGGCGGAATAGCTCAGTTGGCTAGAGCATACGGTTCATACCCGTAGTGTCGAGAGTTCGAATCTCCCTTCCGCTATTAAGAGCTATTATAAGATAGTAGTTCTTCTTAATAGCTAGATAGATTAGCTGATTAAATTTTATAATATGGCGGAATAGCTCAGTTGGCTAGAGCATACGGTTCATACCCGTAGTGTCGAGAGTTCAAATCTCCCTTCCGCTACTAAGGCTATCACGAATGTGGTAGCTTTTTTTTCTATTCAAAAATTAATAAAGAGACAGTAGTGAGAAAGGAAAGAAAATATGAGAGTTGGAATGGGATATGATGTTCATAAACTAGTAGAAAATAGAAAATTAATTTTAGGTGGAGTTGAGATACCATATGAGAAAGGGCTTCTTGGTCACTCAGATGCAGATGTTTTAGTTCATGCAATTATGGATGCACTTCTTGGGGCGGCAGCTCTTGGTGATATTGGCAAACATTTTCCAGATAATGACCCTGCTTATAAGGGGGCAGATAGTATGAAACTTTTATCAGAGGTAAAAAGATTAATCAGTGAGCAAAATTATGTGATAGAAAACATTGATGCAACAATAATTGCTCAAAGACCAAAACTTGCTCCTTATATTGACCAGATGAGAGAAAATATAGGGAGAGTACTTGGAATTTCTAAAAATCAGGTTAGTGTAAAAGCAACAACGGAAGAAGGACTTGGATTTACAGGAAGTGGGGCTGGAATTAGCTCTCAGGCTATTTGTCTTTTAGGAACGGTAGATAACTATATTTATGAAAATGTTTTAGATGAGGGAAGGAGAAATTGTTCTTCTTGTCAAGGCTGTCGAAAATAAATAAGCGATAAATCTTTGGAAAATTCTATAGAATTTCAAAAATCAATAAAAAGGAATAATAGATAAGAAATAGATAATTAAAGAATGGAGAGGCGAGTTATGAAACTATGAAATTATATTATGATGATAAAACAAGAAAAAAAGAAATTTATAATCTTTATCAGTTGATTTTTAAAGATCCAGAGGAGTTTGCTCGCTATTATTTTTCAGAAGTATACGAAAAGAATCGTTGTCTTTTATTAGAGGAAGATGGAAAAATAGGCGCTATGCTTCACCAAAATCCGTATCAAGTTATGGTTGGGGAACAAGAATTTTCGCTTTCTTATATTGTAGCAGTTTCTACAAGAGAAGAATTGAGAAGGCGAGGCTGTATGAGAGCATTATTATGTCGCACTTTAGAGGATTTAGCGAAAAAGGGCGAGCCTTTTACTTATCTTATGCCAGCAAAAAAAGAATATTATGAGCCGTTTGATTTTGCTTTTATTATGGATTGGTATACCTTTCGAACGGAAAAAATAGACGAGAAGAGAGCGATTGGAAAAGATTTTTCTATGGAATTAGAGATACAAAATGAGAAAAATATACGACAGATAGCCAAAAAGATGAATGAGACGCGAAGAAACTATGCTAATGTATATACAAAGATGAGTTTCGAGTTATTAGAGCGTTTAGAAAAAGAGCAAAATTGTGAGGGGGGTCATATATTTCTTATAAGAGAGGGAGAGCAATGCCTTGCGACAGGAATGTATACAAACGCAGACGGTGAAATACAAATAACAAATCTCTTAATAGAACAAGAAGAAAAGAAGAATGAGATTATTTTATTTTTGAGACAAAAATTTTCCTCTTATGCTATAGAGTGGATTAGTTATGATAGATATTTATTGGATAAAACCTGTGAAAAGAAACCATTGATTATGGCGAGAATTTTGCGTGTGGATATTTTATTGCCTCTCTTAAAATCAACAAAAAAGCAGCAATTTATTATTGAGGTTAAGGACAATTATCTGGAAAATAATAATGGGAAATTTTTATGGAAGATGGATGAAAATGGAAGCAGCCTAGAAAAAACAGACGGCGAGCCTGATGTTTGTATAGAAATAGCAGATTTGACAGAAATTATATTTGGCTATACTCATACAAAGGAAAGATATTTAAAGGATATTATTCCTCTTTCACCAGTTTATATTACAGAGGTTGTATAGAAAAAAAGAAGATATTAGAAAAACAATAACGTGCATTTCCTTGTTTTTTGAATTTCGCCACTTGACGAACAAAAACTTAGCTGATATAATAAATTCAATTATCATCGAGAAAAGCTATGATAAGGAGGAGTATATGCTGGTCTAAAGCAAAGAGAGAAAACGGGTGCTGGAAGTTTTCGTGAGGACAGTGTAGAAGTAGCCTTTTAGCTGTGAAAGGAAAGGGATTTAACCTGAGTAGACTTCAACGGAGACTCCACCGTTAAAAGGAGAGCAGTATCGCTTCTGTTAGCTGACGGGAGTCCGTACTGTACAGAGTGCAAAGAGGTTCTTTGAATTTAGGTGGTACCGCGGATTGAATTATTCGCCCTAAGCTAAATATATTTAGCTTAGGGCTTTTCTTTTGCTTATTGTCAAGAAATTGTCAATAAAAATTTGGGATAAAATGATTGCACAAAATTAAATTTAGATAGACATAGGAGGTAGAGTTATGAAAATAAAAGGAACTAGTTTGTTCGTAACTGCTATGAAAAAAGAAGGAGTAGACACGATATTTGCTTATCCAGGTGGATATGTGACAGACTTATTAGATGAATTATATGACCATCCAGGGATTGATTTGGTGCTTCCAAGACATGAACAAGGATTGATTCATGCGGCAGACGGATATGCGAGAGCAACTGGAAAGGTAGGAGTTTGTCTTGTTACGAGTGGACCTGGTGCGACTAATCTTGTAACAGGTATTGCGACAGCGAATTATGACAGTGTACCTTTAGTATGTTTTACAGGTCAAGTTCCAGCTCACTTAATTAGTAATGACGCTTTCCAAGAAGTTGATATTGTCGGAATTACACAAAATATCGCAAAATATTCTATTATGGTAAGAGATAGAAAAGATTTGGCGAGAATTATTAAAGAGGCATTTTATATTGCAAAATCAGGTAAACCAGGTCCAGTCGTTGTAGATTTGCCAGCTGACGTTATGAAGCAGATAGGAGAGACATCTTATCCGACGGAAGTGAATATTCGAGGCTATAAGCCAAATCAAGGTGTTCATATGGGTCAGTTGAAAAAGGCAATAAGCCTATTAAAAAATGCGAAAAAACCGTTATTCTTGATTGGTGGTGGAGTAAATATTGCCCATGCAATGGAAGAAATGACAGAGTTAGCAGAAAAAGCAGATGTTCCAGTAGTAACAACTGTAATGGGAAAAGGTGCTATTGCGACAAATCATCCGCTTTATATCGGCAATGTTGGAATGCATGGCTCTTATGCTGCTAACCGAGCAGTAAATGAATGTGATTTATTGTTTTCAATTGGATGTCGTTTTAATGACCGTGTGACAGGAGAAATTGATAAATATGCTCCACAAGCTAAGATTGTCCATATTGATATTGAATCTGCAGCTATTTCAAGAAATATTAAAGTGGATATTCCTATCGTAGCAGATGCAAAGCAGGCTATTCCAAAAATTACAAGTCATATTGAGCCTATGGATCATCAAATGTGGTTTGAGGCGATTGAGAGATGGGAAGAGAGTTGTCCGATAAAGACAGATGTTAAAATTTTAGTTTCCCCAGAGAAAGTTGTTCGAGCAATCAATAAAGTATTTAAAGACCAAGATACCATTATCACGACGGACGTAGGACAGCATCAGATGTGGGTAAGCCAGTTTATAGAATTAAATGAGACACATCGCCTTATTACTTCAGGTGGTCTTGGAACGATGGGATTTGGGCTTCCTTCCGCAGTTGGAGCTGCAATTGGTTGTCCAGAAAAGACAATTATTTCTGTATCTGGAGATGGTGGATTCCAGATGAATATACAAGAGCTTGCCACAGCTGTAAATCAAGAACTTCCTATGATTGTTATCATCTTTAATAATAATTATCTTGGAATGGTAAGACAGATGCAGGAATTATTTTATAATAAGAGATATAGCATTACTTGTCTAAGATATAGAAAGAGCTGTAAGGGAAAATGTGGCACTCCAGGTTATAAATGTCCAGAATATACGCCAAATTTTGTAAAAGTGGCAGAGGCTTATGGAATGCACGGTATTTTTGTAAAAGACGATAGTGAGATTGAACAGGCACTTATAGATGCAGACCGTATTTCTAAGGAGAGAAAACAACCAGTTATTATTGAAGTTGGCATTGGACCTTACGAGTTAGTACTTCCTATGATTCGCGGTGGCAGCAGCTTCGATGACATTATATTATAAAAGTCCCTGTCAAGCGACAAAGCAAATAGAGCTTGCTCGGATTTGCTTTGTCATTTGACAGACTAAACCATATGAGTGCGTAGAGCGATAGCTAGGAGCACGAATATGGTGGCGATTGCGGGAGTGCAAAGCACGGAGCAATCGGGGGACTTTTATAAAAAAAAAAAGAAAGCGACAAAGCAAATAGAGCTTGCTCGGATTTGCTTTGTCATTTGACAGACTAAACCATATGAGTGCGTAGAGCGATAGCTAGGAGCACGAATATGGCGGCGATTGCGGGAGTGCAAAGCACGGAGCAATCGGGGGACTTTTATAAAAAGGAAAGAAAGCGACAAAGCAAATAGAGCTTGCTCGGATTTGCTTTGGCATTTGACAGACTAACCATATGAGTGCGTAGAGCGATAGCTAGGAGAAAGAAAGCGACAAAGCAAATGGAGGAAGAAAAGATGACAAAGAAAAGATGGATATCTATGTTTGTGGAAAATAGAATTGGTGTTTTGGCAAGAATTTCTGGTATGCTTTCTGGAAAATCTTATAATATTGACAGTATTACAGTGGGAACGACAGAAGATCCTACTATTTCTAGAATGACGATTGGACTTTGTTCTGACGAGCCAACTTTTGAGCAGATAAAAAAACAGCTTAACCGCTGTGTAGAAGTTATTAAGGTTATTGATATTACAAACGCTCCGACACATATGAAAGAGCTATTATTTATTCACATCAAAGAATGTTCTGAGTTTGATAAGGGAGAAATTTTCCGTGTTGCTCAAGTATTTGGTGCGAAAGCGATTGATTATGGAATTGACAGTGTACTTCTTGAATCTGTAAATACAGAGGGAAGAAATAACGATATTATTGCACTTTTAATGAAAAAGTTTTCAAGCGTGCAGATCGTTCGCGGTGGAGTTGTGGCGATTGAATCCATTAATATGAATGAGCGATAGAAGAAAAAATAAATATTGTAAGTAAGATAAATCCAAAAAGGGCTGTTATGAGGAAGTTTCTTCTCATAACAGCCCTTTTATAAAGACTGCACAATGATTTGGGGTACAGTCTTAAGGGGAGGATAAGTATTTATTTTCTCTTTTGTATAAAAACAGCATACGCATTTTCATAGGTGTATGTTGTTTTAAATCCAATTTTTTTATAAAAAGAAGAAAAATAATTGGATTAATTATAGTATGGACAAATACTTGTAGTTTATACAAAAGAAAATAAAAATTTTCACTGTTGTTGCTGAGCAAAACTTTGCTTTAGCTTTAATTGCTGCTTTTTATTTCGACTGGCCTTTTCGTTGTTCTTTATGATATCTTCTATATGAACAAAAGATACTGCACTTGCCACTGGAATAAGACAAAGGAGAATACCGTTTTGCTCAAAAAAGCTGCAAGCCATATAAGAGCATACTACTCCGAGATGGAAAAAGAGAAGGACATTACCAAAAAATTTTCCTTTTCTCAATGCCTCGTTATCTTTTGTAACAAAATATTCTGTCATAGCGGCAGTGCATTGACGAAAATTATTTGTCGAAAATATACAAGAACTTGTAAAGCCGTCTGCCCCCTTAAAACAGCACCACTGAACTGACATAATAAAGAAAATAGGATAGAGTGCTATAATATTAGGAGTATCTTCAGGGATATAGTAAAGGATAAATAAACCAATCGTTGTGAAGATAAGACTGACTAGCTTCATATTAATTTTCTTTATTTTATGCGGTAAAATTACAGTAATGGATACTCCAAGTAAGTATAAAAGTGTTGCAATGATTCGAAGAAGGAAATCTTCTCTATTTCTTCCTGCTATCATTAACGTAATAGAAATTAAATTAGCTGTCTGTGCAGAGCCAAATAGGTCGCAGTTATTTAAAATAGAGAATCCACCTAAAAATCCTCCGATAAGGCACATATTATAAAAGATTATTTTTTCTATATGGTTTTTTATGTATTGTTTCATGATTATTCGCTTTTCTTATCAAATAGTTATAATTAAAAGCCAACCTCCGTTCTGTAATCTGACTATTATATTTAAATATATTTTATAAAAAACTATCTGTCAAGAACGAAATGGAAATAAAAAGTATAAAGTAGGAAAGGGGAAAAGTTGATATTTGCTAGACTCCTAGAAGGATAAGTGAAAATTTCTACATAGATATTGTACAAATAGCACAAAAAACTTGAAAGAACAATTGATATATGGTATTCTTTCTTCATAAAGAAAATAAAAAAATCGTTCAAAAAACGATTAGAAAAAAATAATAAAAGGATGGTAGAAAAATGAGTTTATTACAAGAATGGCGTGATTTCGCATATGGTCATGATGATGCAACAAGAGAAGGTCAACAGTTTTGGCTTGGATATTTTAATATAGAAAAAGGAATTTATGAAAAATTATTGACAGACCCAACTGTAGTAGAAAAGGGAACTGTAAAAGAATTAGCAGATAAATATGAGACAGAACTTGCATATTTTGTTGGATTTTTAGATGGAATCAATGATAGTTTAAAGACTCCAAATCCAATTGAAGAGATGGATGAAAATACGGAAGTTGCATTAGATATCGATTTGGAAAAATTATACTATAATATGGTAGAGGCGAGAGCTGAATGGCTCTATACGCTTCCTCAGTGGGATAACTTGCTTACAGAAGAGAGAAGAAAAGAGCTTTATAAAGAGCAGAAATCTTCTACAACAATTGTAAAACCAAAAAAAGTTGGAAGAAATGATCCTTGTCCATGTGGCAGTGGCAAAAAATATAAAAAATGTTGTGGTAAATAAATTTTATATTGAGAAAATGCAAAAGTTCACTCTTTTGAGTGAGGGGCAAATAGCATGAAAAAGGTTTTGACTCAAGAATAAAGTAGGAAATAGAGAAAGTGTACGGTGATTTTTCAAAGCCTATTACTATATCGGGAGTAAAAATCTAAATAATAATAACCAAAAACAAAAAAGAATGGGGGTAAGCTAGTGTATAAAAAAAGAAAAAAGAGAATTTATGTCATTGGCCATAAGAATCCAGATACAGACTCTATTTGTTCTGCAATTGCTTATGCCAATCTAAAAAATTGTCTTAATAAAGAAAAGGGCAAAGAATACGTTCCAAAGAGAGCGGGACAAGTAAATGAAGAAACTTTATTTGTCCTAGATTATTTTAAAGTAACTCCACCTGGATATGTGTCTGATATTCGTCCTCAAGTGAGGGATATTGAATTTCGCGAGGCACAGGGAATTGATGCGAGTCTTTCTCTAAAAAAAGCATGGGATTTGATGAGAGAGTCAAGAATTGTAACATTGCCTGTCACAAAGAAGAATAAATTAGAAGGCGTAATTACAATTGGTGATATTGCTTATTCAGATATGGATGTATATGATAGTACAACCGTTTCTAGTGCTAGAACAAGCTATCAAAATATTTTAGAGACTTTAGACGGTGAGATGATTGTCGGAGATCCAAATGATTATTTTGATAAGGGAAAGATTATTATTGCGACAGCAAATCCAGATTTAATGGAAAACTATATCGAAGAAAACGATATGGTTTTACTAGGTAATCGATATGAATCTCAGCTTTGTGCGATTGAGATGGGAGCGGGATGTATCGTTATTGGTATGGGAGCTCCAGTTTCTATGACAATTCGTAAAATCGCAAAAGATAGAGGTTGCAAAATTATTGTCACTCCATATGATACTTTCGTAGTATCAAAATTAATTGGACATAGTATGCCAGTTAGTCATTTTATGACAAAGGCAGAAAAATTAATTACATTTAGCACAGAAGATTTTGTAGAGGATATTCAAAATATAATGGCGAAAAAACGTTTTCGTGATTTCCCAATTTTAGACCACAAAGAACGTTTTGTCGGTATGATGTCTAGACGTAATTTGCTTGATTTAGAGAGAAAGCAATTAATTTTAGTCGATCATAATGAGAAGACACAGGCGGTAGATGGATTTGAGGAGGCAGAGATTTTAGAGATTATTGATCACCATAGACTTGGAAATATTGAGACATTAGGACCAATTTTCTTTAGAAATCAGCCAGTGGGATGTACAGCCACGATTATTACACAGATGTATCAAGAAAATAATATAGAGATTGAGCCAAAGATTGCAGGACTTTTATGTTCAGCAATTCTCTCTGATACATTGATGTTTCGCTCACCTACTTGTACACCAATTGATAAATATACAGCTGAGTATTTATCAAAGATTGCGGGAATTGAGATAGAGCCTTACGCTAAGAAGATGTTTACAGCGGGAAGTAATCTAAAAGAGAAATCTCCAGAGGAAATCTTCTATCAAGACTTTAAAAAGTTCACTGGATATGAGAAGGAATTTGGTGTTGGTCAGATTAGTTCTATGGATGAGGAAGAATTAGGAGATATTAAGGGTAAATTGCTTCCATATATGAAGAAAGTTCTCACAGAACAGGGACTTGATATGATTTTCTTTATGTTGACTAATATTTTAGATGAATCCACAGAGCTTTTATTGATTGGAGATGAAGATATCAATGCCATTATTGAGTCTGCGTTCCATGTAACACCTAAAGAAGATTCTGCTTACTTAAAAGGCATTGTATCAAGAAAGAAACAGTTAATTCCAAATATGCTTACTGGAATTCAAGCTGTTAATGCACAGTAAAGAAAAATATCTAAGACAAAGTGCTGAAAATTTCTACCTTTTCTTATGCGGATTGCATGAAAATCTAAGCTAACAACAAAAAAAGTCGGGTTAAAATTAAAAAGATGACAAAATATTACAGTTAAATAACATGACATTCTCCAAAAAAGGATGTATTATAGTAATAGTAATCCCCTAAGTTAAAGGTTAGTATTATAGTAAAAAGTACCCATTTTGAGATTTGCCCCTCTTAATGGGTACTTTTTCTTTTAGAAAATTTCATAGATGAAAGACAAAAATTTGCTATAGGATATAGTGGAGAGTAGAAGACTTGCAAAATCAAATTTCTTTTTTGCGACAGTTTTGTAATGCAGGAGGAATTGGTGGAAGATATCATAGCCATTTTGCACG
>JBJEOA010000043.1:0-2549 GCA_051880475.1 Lachnospiraceae bacterium
GAGCTTGGTATTAGCACTACAACTCTCTGGAGAAAGATAAAAAAATATGGCATCTCGGTCAGCTACTTAAAATAAAGTACTTATTTTTAAATAAAGTATAAAAAAAGATATTGAAAGCGAAAGCTTCTCAATATCTTTTTTATATGGCAGTTATTTGTATTTCATTTATGATAAGACCTGTGAAGACAGGTATATCTATTTATATATTTATTGTTTAGGGGATTTCATTATGATATTTTTGTTGTATACTCCCCCTCCTTAAAATATAAAGTGGCAGTTTCTATTTTAAAGAGGGCGTATACTATTATAATATATGGTAGGTAAGTATTTATTAATTTGATGCTAATTATTATTTCTCTAATGAGATATTAGCAATTTTCTCATAATATTTTGCTAAAGCACTGTGGTCATCTTTCTCATTTCCATCAGCCTTTAAAGCCTGCATCATTTCCATAACCTGTCCTGTTAAAGGAGCATAGGAATTTACTGCGTGAGATGCATTTAACGCATTTGTCAAGTCTTTAATGTGTAATTCAATACGGAATCCTGGTTTGAAGTTATGGTCTAACATCATAGGAGCTTTTGCTTCCATAACTGTAGAGCCAGCAAGACCGCCTCTAATTGCCTGGAAAACTAACTCAGGGTCAGAACCAGCTTTTTTAGCCAATGTAAGAGCCTCTGCTAAAACAGCAATATTAACAGCAACAATCATCTGGTTTGCAAGTTTTGCAACGTTTCCAGAACCAAGTTCGCCAACATATACTACAGAACCAGCCATCTGCATTAATAAATCATAATATTTATCAAATGTCTCTTTCTTTCCGCCAACCATTACAGATAATGTTCCATCAATAGCTTTTGGCTCTCCACCACTTACAGGTGCGTCCATTAACTCAATTCCTCTTTCTGCAAGCTCAGCGCCGATTTTCTTAGACTCTACTGGGTCAATAGAACTCATATCGATAACAACTGTTCCCTCTTTTGCCCCGTCAGCGATACCGTCTTTTCCAAGACAAGCTGCACGTACATGTGGAGAATTTGGAACCATAGTGATAATAACATCACATTCTTTTGCAACTTCTGCACCACTTTTTGCTCCCTTTGCACCCATTGCAACTAACTCTGCTATAGATGACTCATGAAAATCAAATACAACTACTTCGTTTCCTGCTTTTACAAGGTTCTTACTCATAGGTTTTCCCATGATTCCTAATCCAATAAATCCTACTTTCATTTTATCATATCCTTTCTTTTATAAACATGCCTGCTTGTCAGGCATTACTATAGCTGAAAATCCAAACGATTGCTCTACGCTCCCGCTTTTATGGACTTTCATATTAATTAGTTACTCAAAATTTATTTCCTTTTCTTCCTATCGCTGTGAAAAATGTCTTCACAGCCATATAATTTATTTGGAGTATCTCCCGAAGGAAAAACCTCCGGGGATTTCCTCCATTTTTAGATAGGGATTCACTACTAAGCGACGTTCTTAGAACATCGAATGTAGATGATTAGCGTACTAAACAAGGTTTCTTAGGGTCAAATTTCCATCCTGGAATGAGATACTGCATACCGATAGAATCATCTCTTCCACCTAAGCAGTTATCTAAGTAAAGCTGATGAGCTTTCTTCACCTGCTCCATATCTACCTCAATTCCTAAACCTGGTTTCTTAGGTACTTCTACACATCCATCCACAATCTGTAATGGCTCTTTTGTCAATCTCTCAAGACCTTCTTGCCAAATCCAGTGTGTATCAAGTGCATTGTACTCTCCTGGAACTGCTGCTCCAACCTGTGTAAACATTGCTAATGAAATATCAAAGTGGTTGTTGGAGTGAGAGCCCCATGTATATCCAAAATCATGACACATCTGAGCAACACGAACGGAACCGCTCATTGTCCAAAAATGTGGGTCTGCTAATATAATATCGACTGCCTGAGACTCTAGGGAATGTCCTACCTGTCTCCAGTCTGTAGCAATCATATTTGTAGCTGTTGGGAATCCTGTACGTCTTCTAAACTCACTCATAACTTCACGTCCAGAGTAAACACCCTCTGCTCCACATGGATCTTCACAGTAAGTTAAAATTCCTTCCATTCCTTTTACATACTCAACAGCTTCCTCTAATAACCATCCGCCGTTAGGGTCTAAGTCAATTCTTGCCTCTGGGAAAGCTTTCTTTAACTCTCGGATTACATCCATCTCTTCATTTCCTGGAAGAACGCCACCCTTTAATTTAAAATCAACAAATCCGTATTTTTCCTTTGTTGCCTTTGCAAATGCAACAATCTTATCTGCTGTTAAAGCTTCCTCATGGCGGATACGATACCATTCACAGTCAGAATCTTCCTCTGAGTCATATGGTAAATCTGTTTTCTTTCTATCTCCTACAAAGAATAAGTATCCAAGCATACGAACCTTATCTCTTTGCTGTCCATCTCCAAGCAACTCACATACTGGAACACCAAGTTGTTTTCCAAGTAAGTCAAGGCAAGGAGCCTCAATTGCTGTAATTACATGAACTCCTGTACGAAGGTCAAATGTCTG
>JBJEOA010000043.1:2649-4297 GCA_051880475.1 Lachnospiraceae bacterium
CTTCTAAAGCAATCCAGCCTTTGTCATCTCATCTTTTATTTTGTCGAGAACTGGTCCCTCTGGAGTTGGCAAGTTTGGTGTATAAGGAAGTCCAATATTTCTTCCTCTTAAATTTGCCATATCTTTTGCTGCGACTGGAAAACTTGCTCCGTCCATTGATAGACGAACAGGATTTAATTTAAACTGTGCTTCCAAAGAACCTTCAATATCTCCTTCTACATATTTATTGTAAATATCTGTAATTAACTCTGGCATAAAGTTTCCAGCTGTACATACACCGCCAACTGCACCGTGACACATAGAAGCAAATAAAAGTGTGTCTTTTCCACCAAATACTTTAAATCCAATATCTCTTGTTCTGCGAATAAACTCAGCTGTCTGTGTCATATCACCGCTTGTATCTTTCATACCTACGATATTATCTACTTCACGAGCCAATCTCTCCACTAAATTTGCAGACATTGTATATCCCACACGACCTGGATTATTATAAAGAAGCACTGGAGTTTCTGGAACTGCATCTGCAATTGTCTTAAAATGCTTAAATAATTCTGTCTCTGTTGGTTTTAAAAACATAGGCTGAAGTACGGAAATACCTGTTGCCCCATTTTGAGCTGCCATCTTTGCAAGACGTACACATTTCTTTGTACTGATAGCTCCAATTCCAAAGTATACAGGAACTCTGCCTGCTGCTTGGTCAATCATAATCTTTAAGCCACGCTCCATCTCGTCTTCTTCAATAACGTAAAACTCTCCGTTACTTCCAAAAGCAAGAATACCAAGGATGCCGCCTTCGATTACATAATCAACCTGCTCTCTTAAAGCTTTCTCATCAATCAACTCATTCTCGTCGATTGGTGTAATAATAGGAACAATTACACCCTTTAAAAAATCAGTATTCATCTTAGTCTCCTCTTAACATTATATTGTTATCTCAATTATTGTTTTATTGCTACATTATTATCATTATCTTTTTCATATCATATTGGACATCTTAGTGCATAAACATGGATAAAATCAACAATTCTACAATACCTACACCTGCCATAATCAAAGAGATAGCCGTCTTACAACGAATCTGATCTTTTAATTCTGTTACACCAAACATACCATTCCATACCCAGAATCCACTGTCGTTAAAGTAGGAGAAAGAAATAGCACCTACACAACAAGAGATTGCCATAAGAAGTGGGCTTACGGAAATAACACCCATCAAAGGTGCGGAAAGAGATGCCGCTGTTGTAATAGCAACTGTTGCAGAACCAAGAGCAATACGCATTAATGCTGCAATGACAAATGGAAGTAAAATTGCTGGTAATGGTAATGCCATAACTGCTTCACCGAGTGCGTTACCTACACCACTTACTTTGATTACATTACCTAAAGAACCACCAGCACCTGTAATTAACATGATAATACCTGTACTCTTAATAGAATCATCCATAATAGCGAGAACTTCTTTTGTATCTGCTTTTGCCATAAGACCGTAAATTGCAATCAATGTACCAATTGCAAGGGAAATAATTGGAGCTCCAAGGAAAGATAAAATAGGATTCTTAAATCCAGCCATACCTGCGATTGTATTTGCAAGAATAAGTGCTAATGGAACTAAAATTGGAGCGATGGACATTCCAAGACTTGGAAGCTT
>JBJEOA010000043.1:4397-10596 GCA_051880475.1 Lachnospiraceae bacterium
GCCATAGCAAGTGCTAAACCAATTAAAGATTTACCTGTTACTTTAGAAATTGCTTTACATAAAGGTGCAAAAATAACAATTGCGGAGTCTGCAAATACTGGGATAGCGATAAACCATCCTGTGATTGCTAATGCCCATTCCTCTTTTTTCTTTCCAACTGCTTTAATAAAGGAATACGCCATCTGCTCAGCGGCTCCTGATTTCTCAAGAATACCACCCATCATAACACCTAAACCGATAATAATACCGGTACTCTTTAAAGTATTACCAAAACCATCTTGAATTGCTGTTACTAAACCTGTTACTTCAGTTCCATCTGCTAATGTTTGAGTTACTAATGGCATGCCACCAATAATGCCTGTAATACAACTTGCAACCATTAATGCAATAAATGTGTGTACTTTTGTCTTTGATACTAAGATTACCATAATAACGATACCTAATATCAAACCAATCATCATACGCGTTGATTCACTCATAAATATCCTCCCTATACTTGAGTTCATATCCACTTCTGCCTCTGAAGTAGAAAGTTCATTTCTTCTTATGAAAGTATCATAAAATGACTTTAACTTTCATATACAATGTTGCTCTAAAGCTTTATATCCTCTACTATAAAAGCTCTTTTATCTTTTAGTTAAATTTTTGACTTTCAGCGCGCTGTCTTTCACTTGACAATTAGTATTATACAAAGACTGAAAAAAAAAATCTATTGACGGAATACTCAACATTTTTTCATTTCTTTATTAATTTCTTCGTCTCATTCATTTTTTGTTGTTTTATTTCCATTTTAATTTCATATCATTTCATTTTATGCGAATTGTTTTCATATATTTTTCTTTTTCTTTATAATATTTCAGTGTTTTGCAATTTTTATTTCATATTTTGTATTTTCGTTATAATAAAAAAAACAAGGTCTAAGATTTTTCCTAGACCTTGTCTGCCTTCTATATGATTTTAGATATCTTTTATTTATCTGTAATCTCAGCGTGGTACTCTTGTAAGGATTTTACTCCCTCTTTTCCCTTTGTATTTATTTCCTTAATTCCAATTGCTGTAGCCTTTGCCGCTGCGATTGTTGTCATATAAGGAACTTTTGCCTTAACGGCTGCTTTACGCAAATAACTATCGTCATATACGCTGTCTTTTCCAACTGGAGAGTTGATAATTAAATCAATCTTTCCGTTTGTAATCATATCATAAATATTTGGACGACCTTCGTATAATTTGTTTACTCTCTTAGCTGGAACACCAGATTCATTAATCACCTGTGCTGTATGCTCTGTAGCAATAATCTTAAATCCAGCCTCATGGAACATTTTTGCTACTTCTACAGCGCCCTCTTTATCTCTTCTGTTTACAGAAATTAAAACTGTTCCCTCTGTTGGAAGCTCAACTTTTGTAGCTTCCTGAGCCTTACAAAATGCCTCTCCGTAAGAAGAGCTAAGTCCAAGAACCTCACCTGTAGAACGCATTTCTGGTCCTAAAACAGGGTCTACCTCATGGAACATATTAAATGGGAATACAGCCTCTTTTACACCATAATTAGGAATATTTTTCTCTTTTAATTCTGGCACTGGTGAAGGACGACCTGTAAGCTCAGATGTGATAATATCTGTAGCAATAGGAACCATACGGATATTACAAACTTTTGATACTAATGGCACAGTACGAGATGCACGAGGATTTGCCTCAAGTACATAAACTTTATCATTTTCGATTGCGTACTGCATATTCATAAGACCTTTTACATGCATCTCCTCTGCAATCTTCTTTGTGTACTCCTCAATTGTCTTTAAATGCTTCTCAGAAATATGAGCAGATGGCACAATACAAGCGGAGTCACCAGAGTGAACACCTGCAAGCTCGATATGCTCCATCACTGCTGGCACATAAGCATGTGTTCCATCACTAATAGCGTCTGCCTCACATTCCATCGCATTATTCAAAAATCTATCAATTAAGATTGGTCTATCTGGAGTTACACCTACCGCTGCCTTCATATAGTTTCTCATGCTCTCATCGTCATATACGACTTCCATTCCACGTCCGCCAAGTACGTAGGAAGGACGAACCATTGTAGGATATCCAATCTCATGTGCAATTGCAAGAGCCTCATCTACTGTTGTAGCCATTCCTGACTCTGGCATAGGAATTTCTAACTTATCCATCATCTCGCGGAATAAATCTCTATCCTCTGCTAAATCAATAACGGATGGAGCTGTTCCAAGAATTTTTACACCGTTTTTCTCAAGATCTGCTGCCAAGTTAAGTGGTGTCTGACCGCCAAACTGAGCAATAACTCCAAGTGGTTTTTCCTTCTTGTAAATGCTAAGGACATCTTCGAGTGTAAGTGGCTCAAAATATAATTTATCAGAAGTATCATAGTCTGTAGATACTGTCTCTGGGTTACAGTTTACGATAATTGTCTCAAATCCTAATTTCTTAAGTGCGAGTGCCGCATGAACACAACAGTAGTCAAACTCAATACCCTGTCCGATACGGTTTGGACCTCCACCTAAAATCATAATCTTCTTATTGTCAGATGCAATGCTCTTATCCTCTGCATTATATGTGGAGTAATAATAAGCGCTATCTTCTGTACCACTTACGTGTACGCCTTCCCAAGCTTCCTCTACACCAATCTCAATTCTCCTATTGCGGATATCGTCCTCTGGGATATCTAAGATTTGGCTCAAATATTTATCAGAGAAACCATTTTTCTTTGCAGCAGTTAAAGCCTCATCGGATGGCATAACACCTTTGTTTGCAGCTAATGCTTCCTCTTCCTCTACTAACTCTTTCATCTGCTCGATGAACCATTTCTTCACACGTGTAATCTCATAGATTTCCTCGATAGAAGCTCCCTTTCTTAATGCCTCATACATGATGAAATGTCTCTCACTAGATGGAGTAATAAGCATCTTCAATAATTCATCTTTTGTCTTTGTATTAAAGTCTTTTGCATAGCCAAGACCATAGCGTCCTGTCTCAAGACTTCTGATAGCTTTTTGGAAAGCTTCTTTGTATGTCTTACCGATACTCATAACCTCTCCAACAGCTCTCATCTGTGTTCCAAGCTCATCGGATACACCTTTGAATTTCTCAAATGCCCAACGAGCAAACTTAATTACTACATAATCTCCATCTGGTACGTATTTATCAAGTGTTCCGTATTTTCCACAAGGGATATCCTTCAATGTAAGTCCTGTTGCAAGCATTGCAGATACTAATGCGATTGGGAAACCAGTTGCCTTAGATGCAAGTGCGGAAGAACGGGATGTTCTTGGGTTAATCTCAATAACAACAATACGGTCACTAACTGGATCGTGTGCAAACTGTACGTTTGTTCCACCGATAACCTGTACCGACTCAACAATTTTATACGCTTGTTCCTGAAGACGTTTTTGAACTTCCTCAGAAATCGTAAGCATTGGTGCGGAACAGAAAGAATCTCCTGTGTGAACACCTAGAGGGTCAATATTTTCAATAAAGCAGACTGTAATCATATTTCCCTCTGCATCACGAACAACTTCAAGCTCTAACTCTTCCCATCCTAAAATGGATTCCTCTACTAATACCTGTCCTACTAAACTTGCCTGAAGTCCACGTGCACAAACTGTCTTTAACTCTTCTATATTATATACAAGTCCGCCGCCAGCTCCACCCATCGTATAAGCTGGGCGAAGAACAACTGGATATCCAAGTTTATCTGCAATTTCTACTGCCTGTTCCACACTGTAGGCAACTTCACTTCTTGCCATCTCAATACCAAGTGCATTCATAGAATTTTTAAACTCAATTCTATCCTCTCCACGCTCAATTGCATCTACCTGTACACCAATTACCTGCACATTATACTTTTCTAAAACTCCTGCATTTGCTAACTCTGCACAGAGGTTTAATCCTGACTGTCCACCTAAGTTTGGAAGTAAAGCGTCGGGACGTTCTTTCGCAATAATTTGCTCTAAGCGCTCTACATTTAATGGCTCAATATAAGTTACATCTGCAGTTTCTGGATCTGTCATAATAGTAGCTGGATTAGAGTTTACCAGCACAATTTCATATCCTAATTTTCTTAAGGCTTTACAAGCTTGTGTTCCTGAATAATCAAATTCGCAGGCCTGTCCAATAATAATAGGGCCTGATCCAATGATAAGTACTTTGTGTATATCTGTTCTTTTTGGCATAACTAAAGCTCTCCTTTCTCTTCTAACCTATTATATACATTTTTTCTCAAAATGTAAGAGGGAAAATGAATTTTATTTAATTTTTTAAATTTTTGTTTTATTTTAGACGAAGAAAATAAAGCATTTTTTATTTTTTTGTAAATTTTCACTAGAATTTTTATTCAATTTTCTTCATAAAAAACCATAATTTTTTTTAGATTTTTTCTATTTTTATAAAAAATTTTTAGGTATCAAAAAAGGATGCTTCGTGGATGATTTCTCACCCACAAAACACCCTATGTTCTTTCTTTTATAAGAGACTTGCTCGAAGTTCTTCGCCACTCTTAGCACTTAGATATGCTGGTGCAATATCAAATACTGTCTTACATCCGCTCTGTCCTTCGCTCGCTAAACGATAAGCCGCTCTAGCGTAAGCAATAATAACAGAAGATGTAAATTCAGGATTAGAGTCTAATTTTAAGCTATACTCAATAATATGCTTATTTTCTTTTTCCCAACCTGTCACACCACTTCTTAAAACAAATCCGCCGTGAGGAATACCGCTGTGATTAGCAATTAACTCCTCCTCACTGATAAAATGAACTGTTGTATCATAATCAGCAAAATAATTAGGCATTGTCTTAATTTCTTCTTCAATCTTCGCTGCGTCTGCACCTTCCTCTAACACAACAAAGCACTCTCTTGTATGTTTTTGTCTTGTTGTAAGTTCTGGGTTTTCTCCAGCTCTCACAGACTCAAGTGCTGCATCAACAGGAATTGTATACTGTTTCGCATTCTTAACGCCTTCAATACGACGAAGTGCATCAGAATGTCCCTGACTTACGCCTTTTCCCCAAAATGTATAATCCTTGCCCTCTGGTAAAATAGCATTCGCATACATTCTATTAAGAGAAAACATTCCTGGGTCCCAGCCAACAGAAATAATGCCAATTTTTCCTGCTTCTTTTGCTGCTGCATCAACATTTGCAAAATGCTCTGGAATTCTGGCATGTGTATCAAAACTATCTACTACGTTAAACATAGAAGCGTACTCTGGTGTCTGTACTGGTAAATCAGTGGCACTTCCACCACATAAAATCATAACATCAATTTTATCTTTCCAATCAGCTACGTCAGCTACATTACAAATAGCAACACCCTCTGTAAGAATACTTACAGTCTCAGGATTTCTTCTTGTAAATACAGCGACAAGCTCCATATCAGCGTTTTGCTTAATTGCACACTCAACGCCACGTCCTAAATTTCCATATCCTAAAATACCAATCTTTATACTCATCGTTTTTCCTCCATATATGTCGTTTCTGGAAATCAAACATTGTATCCGATTTCTTCTTTGGTGCTATAAACCAATGCTCTATTTTTTATCCTTTTTCCTAGATAAAACTAGGAGTTTTACGGGATAATCTAATAATTATAGTGTGTTTTTCGAATTTCATCACACCCTTGTGCCTTATTATACGCTTTTTGTCATTTCTTCGTCAAGTATTTATTACTGAAATTTTCTTCCATCTTTTTAAGAATAATTCTTCTTTTTTATAAGTCTCAGAAAATAATTTGGAAAACAGTTTGGAACGTAATCGAGAACATAATTAAGAACATAGTTTAGAACATAATTGAGAAAATTCTTAACATATTTTTTACAAAACCATTATATATTCTATATATTTTCTCCGTATAATATAGCCTACTAAAAGACAGAAAGAAGAGGTGATTTTAATGACAAAATATTTATGGAACTTTATTAATACATCTATCAAAGGACAGTGGAAGGTGAACATTTTTCTCTTTCTTCATATGGTATGCTTTATATGTTTAAGCTTTCTCGCAGAATTTTTATTTTGTTCTGTACTTGGAACAGCATTTATCGCAAAATATGCTTTACCTCTCTTGGCTCTTCCTCTCTATATTGGTTTATTTGTGGGATTATACGGTGGCATTATTTTTTTAATGAAATATACAAATTTTTAGATTTTTTATACGATAGACACGCCGAAGAAGAGCCGTACCGT
>JBJEOA010000043.1:10696-42638 GCA_051880475.1 Lachnospiraceae bacterium
CGTGTTGTAAAAGAACGGTACGGCTCTTCTTCGGCTGTTTATTGGATACTTTTAGATTTCCAACTATTTACTCTTCTTCTTTTTATCTAAGTTTATTTTTGGGCAAATATCTGCAAGACAACATTTATCACAAAATGGTTTTGTTCTAGCGGAGCAAACTGCTCTTCCGTGGATAACTAAGCGATGACAAAAATCGCTTCCCTCTTCTTTAGGAATGATTTTCCAAAGTGCCATCTCTACTTTTTTAGGGTCTGTAATTTGATCAACTAATCCCATTCGATTTACAAGTCGAATACAATGTGTATCGGTTACAATCGCTGGTTTCTTAAACACATCTCCCATCACTAAGTTTGCACTTTTTCTCCCGACACCAGGAAGTTTCAATAAATCATCAAAGTTGTCAGGAACTTCATCATTAAACTTCTCATGCAACATTTTCATGCAAGCACTAATATCTCTCGCCTTGCTTGGTCCAAGTCCACATGGTCTCACAATCGCCTCAATATCTTTCACATCTGCCGCCGCTAATGAAGCCACATCTGGATATTTCGCAAATAACCCCACTACGATTTTATTTACTCTCTCATCTGTACACTGAGCTGCTAATCTTACACTTACAAGGAGTTTCCACGCTTCCTTCACATCATAGTCTAGCGTACAGTCCGCATCTGGATACTCCTTTTTTAAGCGTTCTATAATTTCTAGTGCTCTCTCTTCTATTGTCACTCTCTTTCTTCCTCACTTTCTCTTTACTTTTCCTCAAAATCTTCTTCTGTTTTTTCTTCCAAATTTTCCTGATTTTCTCCCTGAGGTTCTTCTATCTGCTCTATAATAACCGTACTCTGACCACATTTCTCACAATAATTCGCATTGACTGATATCATCTCTCCACAGTGCGGACATGTCTTTTGCCCTTTTAACTTCGCTAATTCTTCCTTATCTTGCTCTAACTGTCTTTGCTTTTTTTCTATTCTTCCGATAATATTTGAAAATAATTCTGTCGCCTGCTCAGGATACTTTTCATAAAACTCCTGTCCAAGTTGTCTAAACATATCTTGTAAATCACGCTCTGTGTTAACGACTTTAAGATTCGCCTTCGCCACTGCTGATACTTCGCTCGCTTTTTTTGATACTCCTTTTCCCGCAACTGTTAATGTATCCATTGCTCTTGTAAAAAAATCCATAGCAACTCCTCCTAACTTTTCTTAACATGATATCATGAACTACTCGGCAACAAGTTACCGAGCTTCTTGCTTAAAATTTTTAATTTCTCTGCAAAAACTCCTTCGGATTTAATGCAGGGATTTCAGAATTTTCAAAATCTTTTATATTACAGGTAATAATATAATCTGCCCCAACTTCTTTTGCACACTTATCTTGCAAACAGTCTTCAAAATCAGCAAAAAAATCCTTATCAATCGCATCTAAAATTTCATCCTGTGACGCAGAGGCAACTTGAAATATTTCACAGATGTCTCTTAAAATTTCTCTTCTCTCTTGATTACTTCGTTTTCTCAAAACATACCATAATGTAGAAAGTGTATGAAACGCGATATATCCGACACACTCTCCTTTTGCACACATTTCTATAATTTTAATAGATTGCTCTAAAAAATCATCTTTCCTATTTGTAATGTAGTTGAGAAGGACGTTCGTATCAATCAATATTACCATATTTCTCACTCATTGCTTCCTCCCTCTCTCTATCATATTCAACCGTTTCTAGCGATTTTTTTCTTGATGCCTCAAGTCTTTTAAAAGCATCAATTTTTCTCTCATTTCCCACATTCTTTTTTTTCACAGGTGCCGATATGATAAATGGAATACTTCTTTCTCTTAACGCAGTTCTTGTAAAAGTTTCATAAAAAGTCTGTTTTGTCTGTCCCATAGCATCTAGCATTTCCCCAAGCTCTTCATAAATGGAATCTTCCAATCTAATACTAATTGTTTTCATAAAAATCAGCTCCTTTATATTTTATTGATTCACGGATTGTTCCATTACAACGTAACTCTCTCAATCCTATTATTTCTCGTTATTTTCATTATATTCAAAAATGACACAGATTGCAAGCAATCGCATTCATTTTAAGATGTTTTCAATTCATATATACTAAAAATAAAATTGAATATTTGATATTTAGATGCTATACTAGACGAATCAACTTCCCTTTTTAGTTTTGATAATATGACAAGGAAAGGAATTTTATAAATGATAATACAAGAAATCTCTAATTTTAATTTAAAACAAATATGTAACTCTGGTCAGTGCTTTCGCATGATAGAAAGGAAAGATAGGGAAAATAGTTTCTTTATCATTGCAAATAATCGTTATTTGGAATTATCTCAAGAGGGAGAAAAAATTTATTTTTCCTGCTCCGCCGAGGAATTTCTCTTTTGGGAGGAATATTTTGATTTAAATACTAATTATAAAGCTTATCTTGACCAAATTGATCCATCTGACATCTACTTAGTAGAGGCAGCCAAACTTGCCAGTGGTATGCATATTTTAAAACAAGATTTATGGGAAATTATTATTTCTTTTTTAATTTCTCAACAAAATAATATTACCCGAATTCGCCGTTGCATCCAAAATATATGCCAACAGTACGGAGAAAAATTAACCGCCGAAAATGGAACTATCTATTATAGTTTTCCTACTGCTACTGCACTCTCACAGGCAACGGAGGAAGAATTAAGAGCATGTAATCTTGGATATCGCGCAAAATACGTCTTAAAAACCGCCAAGGATATCGCATCTGGTGATTTTTCACTGGAAAAATTAAAGAAAATGAATTATGAAGATGCTAAGAAAGAATTATTAAAATTATACGGAGTCGGAGTAAAGGTTGCAGATTGTATCTGCCTTTATGCCTTACACCACCTAGAAGCTTTCCCAGTTGATACCCATATAAAACAGGCACTTAACGCACACTATATAAATGGATTTCCGATGGAGCGCTATAGCGGAATTCAGGGTGTAATGCAACAATATATTTTTTACTGGGAATTACTTCATTAGAAAGCTAACCGTCATTATTGAGAGAAATGGCGGTTACTTTTTTTATCCTTAAAAATTATACAACACAGTAAAAGGGAAAGTGGTTCGCCTTTTTAAACAATAGCAAGGCTTCCAAAGATTTTAGCCGCACTAGCTTTGCTGCGGGAGCGTTGTTTGAGCGAAGCGAGTTCGCGGGAGCAGCATAAATAGGCGTGCGGATAAAATTTGGAAACGCAGCGTGTTTAAAAAGGAGAACCACTTTCCTCTTTGCGTCTGTTATCCTATTATTTCTAATTGTATAAAACAATTTAAATACAGATATATTTTTGTATTATTTTTGTATTATTTTTGTATAATTTTTGTATATTAATAGAAAAATTTGTAAAATAAATGTGAATTTGTCTAAAAATATTGAAAAATAAAGAAAATTATAGTATAATCTTAATATAATTAAGTGAACGGAAAAACATACTAAACTAAGGAGGATATGTTATGGAATTAAAAAAACTCATTTACACGGTAGAAGATGGTATTGCAGTCATTCAGATGAATTATATGAAAAATCTCAATGCAATCGACGAGCAGATGGCTGATGAGCTTATGTATGTTGTGGATGAAGCAGAGAAAGATCCAAATGTCAAAGTCGTTGTTTTAAAAGGAAGCAGCCGTGCTTTTTCAGCTGGAGGAGATATTGGTTATTTCTATGATTTGATTCAGGCTGGCGGTGAGGTAAATATGGATGGTCTTATCGCTAAGGTTGGTATTGTGGCAGATGGCATGAAAAAGATGAGCAAAATTGTTATCACTTCTGTCTGCGGTGCTGCGGCAGGTGCTGGCGTCAGTCTTGCACTTGGTGGAGATTTTATGATTTGTGCAGACAATGCCAAATTTATTCTAGCTTTTGTAAATCTTGGATTAGTTCCAGATACTGGTGTAACCTATTTATTATCGAAAAGTATCGGAACTGCACGAACGATGGAATTAGCTGCAACAGGACGTCCTTTAAGCGCAGAGGAAGCAAAATCTCTTGGACTCGCTTACAAGGTAACAACAAAAGAGGAATTAGATGAAGTTACTATGAAGTTTGCCAAAAAACTGGCATCTGGTCCATTGATTTCTTATAAGAATATTAAAAAACAAATTTATGATGCAAATTATGCAGATTACAAAAAATGGTTGGATGAGACAGAAATTCCGACACAGCGTGAATGTGCCGCTTCCATGGATTTCCAAGAGGGATGCAAGGCATTTATGGAGAAGCGAAAAGCAAATTTTGAGGGAAAATAATATAATGATGCCAGAATCAAAAATTCAAAAATCCATTCATGCTTGCATGATAAGGTATTTTTCTTCTAACATCATATAATCGAAATATTTTATTTTCATTGCTATAGATACATAGAAAGGTGGTAGATACAGTGCGTTCAAAAGTAGTGACAAAGGAAGAAGCCCTCACAAAGTTTAAGGATGGGCAGACAATTATGTTTGGAGACTGGCACGGACAGCTCACTGCCGACGAGCTGATTGATGGAATGCTGGAAATAGGAGTAAAAGATATTGATGCCATTGCGGTATCTGCGGGAACTCCAGATCAGGGAGTCGGAAGATTGATTGCTGCACATAGAGTAAAAAGTCTTGCCACTACCCATATCGCTTTTAATCCTTTAGCTAGAGATCAAATGTTTGCAGGAGAACTAGATATTGAGTTTGTGCCACAGGGGACATTCGCAGAGCGAATTCGATGCGGCGGAGCAGGACTTGGCGGCTGCCTTACCCCAACTGGAATTGGCACTGATGTGGAAATAGGAAAAGAAAAGCTCACAATCAACGGAAAAGAATATCTCTTAGAACTTCCGATGCATGCCGATATCTCCTTAATCCGTGCGTGGAAGGCAGACACTGCAGGTAATATTGTATTTCGTAAAATTGCCAGAGCAACGAATAGCTATATGGCATACGCGGCAGATTTTGTCATTGTAGAAGCAGAAGAATTGGTTGAGGTTGGTGAACTAGCTCCAGATGAGATTGATGTAGCTGCACCAATTATTGATATGGTTTATATAAGGGCAGGAGAGAAAAAACCTTTCTGTCTCGCATGGCAAAAGGCGAAAGCGAAAGCAGAGGCTAAGGCGGCTGAGAAAGCGAAAATGGAGTCTGTAGAGGGGAGGAATGAATGATGGCAGGATTAACAGGACGTGCTCTAATAGCATCTCGTTGTGCAAAGTTTTTTAAGGATGGCGATTTTGTAAATCTTGGAATCGGTCTTCCTACAATGTGTGTAAATTATCTTCCAGAAGGCGTAGAATTATGGATGGAATCCGAGATTGGAATCGTTGGCTGTGGTCCTACACCAAAATGGGAAGATGCAGACCCAGATTTAATTGACGCAGGCGGTCAGCCAGCTTCCATTATTAAGGGCGGAAGCATCTGCGACCACACTACATCCTTTGCGTTCATCCGCGGCGGACATATCGACGCAACGGTACTTGGAACTTTACAAGTTGACCAAGAAGGCAATATTGCCAACTGGACAATTCCTGGAAAACTTGTCCCTGGTATGGGCGGTGCCATGGATTTATGTGCAGGTGTAAAGAAAATTATTGTGGCAACAGACCATTGCGAAAAAAGCGGTGGGTCCAAGATATTAAAAAAATGCACATTACCGCTGACTGGAGCTAAATGTGTCACTGACATCGTTACAGAGAGATGTTATTTTGAAGTGACACCGGAAGGTCTAGTATTAAGAGAATTAGCGCCAGGTTATACTGTAGAAGATATCCAAGCATGTACCGAGGCAGACTTTATTGTTCCTGATGAAATTGGGATAATGGAGTAAACACTCGTAATTATATGACGCAGAGCAAGCATAGATTGCATTCATACGGAATATAAATTAATTTTAATAAAGTTTAAGGGCTGTCATCTAACAGCCCTTTCTTATTAATATTAGATTAAAGCAAATAGATATCCGTGTTTATTCCCTAGAAATTCTCTTCAAAAAAATCTCTCCAATATCCATATCCTCTGGAGTTGTAATTTTAATATTTTCATAGCTTCCACATACCAGTTTCACTTTCCTATCACCAAACTGCTCCATCACCATCGCATCATCGGTAATATTTTTTTCTTCACTCTCCATCATTTTTTCATAAGCAAGCTTTATCTCGTCATAGAGAAAACATTGCGGAGTTTGAATTTGCCATAAATTCGCACGATTTGGTGTATCTTTTGCGAAAGCAAACTCGTCTGCAATCTTTATCGTATCTTTCACTGGCACTGCAATAATACAAGTTCCATATTTTTTTACATTATCTATACAAGATTGAATAATATTTTGCGTAATGCAAGGTCTCGCACCATCATGAATAAAAACATATCGGCAATCTTCCATCGCCTCTAATGCGTGGTAGACAGACTCATATCTCTGGCTTCCGCCCGCCACAATTTTTTTCACTTTTGTAATATGATAGGCATCGACGATATTTTTTCTGCAATACTCTATCTCCGCTTCTCCTGTCACTAATATAATCTCATCTACAGCACTTTTTTCAAACTGCTCTAAAGAATGTACTACAACTGGCTTTTTTGCTAAAGTCATATACTGTTTTTGTATCTCACTCTTCATACGGCTTCCCTTGCCTGCTGCAAGAACAATAGCCGTTATCTTTTCTTTTTTCATCGTATTTCCCCTACTCCAACTATCTCTGACCAATTTTTAAGTTTGGAACTGCATTTAAATCCCATCCAGCTCTCGCACCTTTTTCATACTCATAATAAGCTGCCGCTCCAATCATCGCAGCATTATCCGTACATAAAATTGGAGATGGATGATAAAAAGCAAATCCTTCTTTCTCACATGCGGCTTTCATCGCTGCGCGAAGAGAAGAATTAGAAGCCACTCCGCCAGCGATTGCTACTTGCTTACAGCCAAGCTCTCTCGCCGCGTTCATTGTATGATCTACTAAAACTTCCACAACAGCCTTCTGAAAAGAAGCCGCCACATCTGCCTGATTTACTTCCTCTCCCCTCATCTTACACTGATTAAGATAATTAAGAACAGCAGATTTTAATCCACTAAAACTAAAATCATTTGGGGAATCGCTCACTTTTGCTCTTGGGAAAACAATGGCATCTGGATTTCCCTCCTTAGATACTCTATCAATCTTAGGACCACCTGGATATCCAAGTCCAATCGCCCTTGCGACCTTATCAAATGCCTCTCCCGCTGCATCATCTCTCGTTCTTCCGATGATTTCATACTCACCATAATCTTTGACAAGAACAAGGTGAGAATGTCCACCAGATGCCACTAAACATAAAAACGGAGGTTCTAAATTCTTATGTTCAATATAATTCGCACTAATATGCCCCTCAATATGATGCACACCGACAAGAGGTTTCTTTGTCGCAAATGCAATCGCTTTCGCCTGTGCTACACCGACTAGTAAAGCACCGACTAATCCTGGTCCGTAAGTTACAGCAATTGCGTCAATCTCTTCCAAAGTAATATTGGCAGTCTCTAACGCTTCCTCAATAACCTGATTTATCTTTTCAATATGTTTTCTAGAGGCAATTTCAGGTACGACACCTCCATATAATGTATGCAAATCAATCTGAGAGGAAATAATATTGGAATATACCTCTCTTCCATTTTTTACCACTGCTGCCGCCGTCTCGTCACAGGAAGTCTCAATGGCTAAAATTAATACATCTTCTTTTTTATTATCCATTTTTTTCCTTCTTTCATCTAATATACAATACCGCAATTTTCTAACTTTCCTCAAACATCAATGTGCATTTTTTCCCATCTTTTCCAGCTTTCGCCCTTGGAAAAATACTGCGCACCTTATCCATAAATTCCTCTGGCTTTACAAGAGAAGGGCTATAATGCGTCAGCCACATTTCTTTTACATTAGCTTTTTTCGCCATTTTTGCGGCCTCATACATTGTCATATGCTTATATTCTACCGCCTTTTTCTCCTTGCCGTCTTCCCCGTACATCCCTTCACAGATAAATAAATCTGCATCTTTTGCATATTTTACAATAATATCAAGAGGTCTTGTATCCGTACAGTACGTACAGCGAAGTCCTTTTCTTGGAGCGCCAAGTACCATATCACTTGTGAGTACCCTTCCATCTGCCTCAATTACCTCTCCCTTTTGGAGACGACTCCAGTATTTTTGCTCAATCTGATTTTCTCTCGCCTTATTTACATCAAATTTACCTGCTCTATCTAGTACAATGGAATATCCATAGCAAAGTACATTGTGATTTACTTTATATGCCTCAATGCGATATCCATCCATCTGAAACACTTGCTCCCTATCCTCAATCTCCTTAAAAATAATATCAAAAGGTAATTCTGGAGCAATCACTCTAAGAGCATTTACTACTCTTTGTAGCCCCTTTGGGCCAATCATTGTAATAGGCTCTTCTCTTCCTGCATTTCCAAGGGTGAGTAAAAGCCCAGGAAGTCCGCTAATATGGTCGGCGTGATAGTGGGTAAAGCAAATGACATCAATTGGCTTAAAACTCCAGCCAGATTCCTTGATGCCAAGCTGAGTCGCCTCACCGCAGTCAATAAGCACGGACTTACCTTCAATTCTTGCCATAAGGGCAGTTAATCTACGATAAGGAAGCGGCATCATACCACCGCTTCCTAATAAACAAATATCTAACATATTTTTTCCTCCACCGATAATTGCCACTATATCATCTCTATCGTATCCTTAGCCTCCACTGGAATTTTAAAGGACTGTATCCACTTATCATAGCAATTCTCGCAAAGACAAAACTCATGTGTTTGTCCATCTTTCTCTGAAAAATATCCCCAGTTTTTTCTTATAAAAAGATAATCTTCTTTTATAATACCAAATTCTTGTCTTAATTCTTTCCCACATATATTACACTTCATCTTTTATCCTCCTCGCTGACTTTCATCTACGGTTATTCCCGCAAGAACAAACGTCTCAATTTGTTATGAAGGTCAAAATCAAGGCCTTCTTTTTTATCTGTCTTTATGATAATCGATTTATATTCATTTGGATAGTGGGAATTAAAGGAGAATACACATAATATTGGCATCCTCTTTTGGCTCATCATAATAATTTTTTCGACATCCTATATAGGAAAATCCATGTTTTTCATAAAGAGAAATGGCAGGGGCGTTTGTTTTTCGCACTTCCAAAAAAATCTGAGTTACGTTTTTTTCTCTCGCTGCCTTAATTACTCTCTCAATTAAAGCATCGGCAATCCCTCTTCTTCTCCTGTTAGGACTAACTGCCACATTTGTAATACTTCCCTCGTCTGCCGCCACCATTAAGCCAATATATCCGACAAGTTCCTCTTCTTCATAACATACAAAATATATATTTGTATCATAATTTAAAATTTCTAAAATACTATTATAATCCCAGGCACTAGTCCCTAAAAAACATTGCTGTTCTAACTCATAAAGAGCCTTACAGTCTTTTTTCTCCATCGGACGAATTTCATACTTATGCATTTTTTGCCGCCTCTTTTTGTTTTTCTCTATCTATTCTCTCACGCTCTGCCTGAGATTTTCGAAGATAAACCGGCTTATGAGCCTTTGCTGGCTCTAGGACTTTCCTTCCCTCTCTTATATAAGAAAGGGCTAACATTCCTACAGAAGAAGCGCGTTGTCTATTCACATGAGATGGAGCATAAAAATGAGCTACTTTTATATTTTCCTCAATTATATTTTGATACACAGGAACACCATCTCCTAAAAAGATAACATCCTCTCCTCGCTCATTTAATTCTTCTATAACCTGAGTAATGGAGACTGCCCGCTCCTCCTCGATTACCTCCATCTTTTCACCTTTAAACTTATAAAATCCTGTATAAACCTGATTTCTTCTCGCATCCATCAGCGGACAAATTAATTTATCTGTGCTATATAAATTATAGGCCAAACCGTCGACTGTCGGAACAGATATGATTGGTTTCTTTAGTGCTAATCCAAGTCCCTTTGCTGTGGCAGAACCAATCCTAAGTCCTGTAAAAGAACCAGGACCACAAGATACAGCAATCGCATCAATTTCTTGTAAGTCAAGCCCTATTCTTTGCTGTACATCGTCAAGCATCGGCAATAATGTCTGAGAATGTGTCAGCTTATGACAAATCGTATATTCTGCAATTAATATCTCTTCCTCAACAATAGCTACAGATGCGACAAGCCCTGAACTATCAATTGCTAATATTTTCATTTTCCTCACCTTTTATCGTTATCTTTCTATAATCAAAACCTTTTTCTAAATCCTTCTCAATTAAAATCCATGTACAAGACTCTGGGAGCAATTCCTCTACAAATTTCGCCCACTCAATAAAGCAGACACCCTCTGCGTAAAGATAATCTTCAAATCCAATTTCTTCCATTTCCTCCACATCTCCAATGCGATACACATCAAAATGATAAAGAGGAAGACGACCATCGTCATACTCTTGCACAATTGTAAAGGTCGGACTATTTACCGGCTCTTGTACACCAAGACCAGCGGCAAATCCCTTTGTAAAAACAGTTTTTCCAGTTCCTAAATCACCATCTAAAGCATAAACTTGACCTTTTTTTGCGCTCTCTCCAAGTTTTTTGGCAAATTCAAAGGTCTGCTTTTCGCTAAAACTCTCTATTACCATTATCTACCTCATAAAAATTCACTACTCAAAAACGATATTATTTTTGAGCGATATGTTTTTCAATATATTCCTCTATCTCCGTCCCATTTTTTCTCAAATCTTTTACAGAAATTAAGAAAGCGTGAATTGAATCCGTGTAGAGTGCATAAATCTTCTTCGTCTTTTTTACTTTTATTATCTTATCCCAAGTAATCATTCCTTCATTTCCACCAAAAGCAATATTCATCCCTTTTTCATGAAATCCAAATTTCATAAAATCTTTATAAGCGGGATTTAATTTTGCCTGTTTCGCGGCTTTAAAATAAAGCATAACTGGATTTATTACCGTATAAAGAGAAGCTACGACAGCCAAAATAACGGTTTTTGTCATATCTCCCTTGCCTGCCCCAAGCAAAAGCATAATAAGCGCTAAAATACTTAATATAATATATGCCTTTCCGCTCAATGAAGAATAGGTATGCATCATCAAATAGCTATATAATTCTTTTGTCGCAATCTTTGTCTTTAATTCATAGACAGCAGGCTCAACTTCCTGAATCTGAATTTCATCTTCATCTATATAATATTCATCATCATCATCTATCATCGCTTGCTGTCTTATCTTTTCTTGCTCTTTTAATTCTTCTTGTCTTTTTTCTTCCATATTGACCTCTCACCCTTCTATAAAGCGATATATTTTTGAAGTGCTCGAAATACAAAATATCCAATCACAGACATTATAATTCCCTTAAAAATATTAAACGGTGTAATTCCAATTAAAATTAATGATGTCACTGAGTTAATGGATGGAATTGTAGCCTGCACAATTCCCATAATCGCCTCTTTTCCCATAATTGCCAAATAAAGTGGAACTGTAATAAATGCATTTACAAAAATCCCCATTAATACCATTCCGATTGTGCCAAGAACAAAGCCAAGAACTAATCGATGTTTTCCCTTTGTATAATGATATGTGAGGGATAATGGCAAAATATATCCAATTGACACAAGAAAATTGGAAAGTTCTCCCGAAGCACCTGTACTAGTCGCCGTTAAATGTAATATATTTTTAATGAATTCTACTAATATACCTGCTGCCGGTCCGATTGAAAGCGCCATAAAAATAGCTGGAATATCACTTAGTTCTAACTCCAAAAATCCTAGATATTTGACTGGGAATTTTACAAACATTAAAACTGTAGCAATTGCAGCTGCAATACCAATCATTGCAATCGCCTTCACCGTGCTCGTAGATTTTCTTTTGTTTGACATATTTTATCTCTCCTCTTCCTATAAGTTTCATAAAAATAAATTTATTTATTAGTCCCTGTCTCTTTCATAGCAAGCTGAATTCTTCGTTTTTTCGTATCAACACTTATAATCTCAACTTCCACGATATCTCCCACACTTACTACCTCAAGGGGATGCTTAATAAATTTTTTCTTTGACATTCTAGAAATATGAACAAGTCCATCTTGATGAACCCCAATATCTACAAATGCACCAAAATCAATAACATTTCTAACTGTGCCCTTTAAAATCATTCCCTCTTTTAAATCTTTCATTTCAAGGACATCACTTCGAAGAATTGGCTTTGGCATCTCTTCTCTTGGATCTCTCGCTGGCTTTTCAAGCTCTTTTAAGATATCCTCAAATGTCTCTTCTCCGATACCAATTTTCTTTGCCATCTCTTTTTTATTTTTTATCTTCTTAGAGATGGCTCCAATGCCACCTTTTCTCAAATCCTCCACTGAATATCCTAAAATATCAAGCACTTTTGCTGCCGCCTCATAAGATTCTGGGTGCACACTCGTCTGGTCAAGAGGATTATCTCCTCCGTTAATTCTTAAAAATCCTGCACATTGCTCATATGCCTTTGGACCTAGTTTAGCAACCTTTAATAGCTGCTTTCTATTTGTGAAAGAACCATTTTCCTCTCTATAAGCGACAATATTTTTCGCAATCACCTTAGAAATGCCAGAAATATACATAAGCAATGTAACCGAAGCCGTATTTAAGTCTACTCCAACTTTATTGACACAGTCTTCTACTACATTTCCAAGTACTTCACCAAGTCTCTTTTGGTTCATGTCATGCTGATACTGACCAACCCCGATAGATTTAGGGTCAATTTTTACAAGTTCTGACAGCGGGTCTTGCAATCTTCTAGCGATAGATGCAGCACTTCTTTGTCCAACATCAAAGTTTGGAAATTCCTCGGTCGCTAGCTTGCTCGCTGAGTACACAGATGCTCCAGCCTCATTTACAATAACATACTGCACATTTTTCTTTATCTCTTTTAATAAATCTACGATAACAAGCTCGGACTCTCTTGATGCTGTTCCATTTCCAAGAGAAATAAGTGTAATATCATACTGATCAATTAATTTTTTTAACGTTTTTTTCGATTCCTCAATTTTCTTTTGAGGTTCTGTCGGATAAATAACTACAGTATCAAGCACCTTTCCTGTAGGGTCAACAACAGCTAACTTACATCCTGTTCGAAATGCGGGGTCCCAGCCAAGCACTGTCTTTCCGGCAATCGGGGGCTGCATAAGAAGCTGTGTCAGATTTTTTCCAAAAACCTTCATCGCCTCTTCTTGTGCCTTCTCAGTAAGCTCACTTCTTATTTCTCTCTCGATTGCACCTGAAATCAATCTCTTATAGCTATCTTTAATAACCTCTTTTAAAATTGGTGTTGTATTTTTATTCTCTCTAATAATAACTTTACTCTCCAAATACTGTAGTATTTTTTCTTCTGGAGCTTCGATTTTTACTGTGATTTCCTTTTGCTTCTCCGCACGGTTGATTGCCAAGATACGATATCCCGGTATTGTCTTTACTTTCTCTTGAAATTCATAATACATCTCATAGACTGGGTTTTTCTCTTTTAACTTTCCAACTGCAGTGACAATAAGTCCCTCCTCAACAGTATCTTTTCTAATACGTGTTCTATGCTGTGCATCATCTGAAATGCTCTCCGCCACGATATCCATCGCCATTGCAAGCGCCTCATTGGCCGACTCCACTTCTTTCTCTTTTGAAATATAAGCCTTTGCTTCCTCTAACATCGACTTATTCGTCATCTGAAGAAGCAATATATTGGCGAGCGGCTCTAATCCTTTTTCCTTCGCAATCGTAGCTCTTGTTCTTCTCTTTGGCTTATAAGGGCGATACAAATCCTCGACTTCAACCATTGTCTTCGCCTCTAAGATTTGTTTTTCTAACTCCTTTGTCAATTTTTCTTGCTCAGCAATACTCTTGATTATCTGTTCTTTTCTCTCGCTTAGATTTCTAAGATAAGTTAATCTCTCGCTTAGATTACGAAGAACCTCATCATTTAGAGAGCCTGTTACTTCTTTTCGATATCTGGCAATAAACGGAATGGTATTTCCCTCATCAATTAACTTAACTGCCGCCTCAACTTGCTCTCTCTTAATATTTAATTCCTGCTGCAATACTTTTATAATATCCATCTTTACCTCTATAAATCTAACTTTATTCTAATATGTTTTTCCTCATATTGACGATATTTCACTCCCGCCATGTCCATCATTCTCTTTGCTGCCTTCGTAGAAGGGGTGTTTGCATATTTATCTGAGAGATAAATCACTTCCTTCACTCCTACCTGAATAAGAGCTTTCGTACACTCATTACATGGGAAAAGTGTTGTGTACACTCTTGTTCCTTTTAGTGAACCTCCTCCATAATTTAAAATGGCATTTAGCTCAGCGTGACATACATATAAATATTTTGTATTAAGAGGCTCTCCCTCCCTCTCCCACGGAAGTTCATCGTCACTGCATCCGATTGGCATCCCATTATATCCCATTGACAAAATTTTATTGTCTTCATTTACAATGCAAGAGCCAACCTGTGTATTATTATCTTTGCTTCTTTGAGCAGATAACATTGCAACTCCCATAAAATATTCATCCCACGATATGTAATCTTGACGTTTCATAACCCAATTCTCCTTTAATCGTTTTTAAGAATAACACTCTTACGCCGTATTGTTTATTGTACCTCATCTTTTGCTTTTATGCAATAAAAAGAAAGCTGGTGTTTTATATCCAGCTTTCTTTTTATTATATATATTTACTTCACAAATTTTTGCAAATTATTTTGCTAAAAATTCATCGTGTACTGCATTCATAGCAGCCTCAATATCTTTCTCATCAACTAGTACTGTAACACGAATCTCGGATGTGGAAATCATTCTAATATTGATACCAGCTTTATATAAGGCTTCAAACATCTTTGCAGCCACACCAGCATTCGTAAGCATTCCTGCACCTACGATAGATACTTTAGAAACGGTCTCATTTACATCAATTCTATCATATGCGTACTCATCAAATACATTTTCAATTGCCTCTACCGCCTCTTTTGCATTTTCTCTTGTCACTGTAAAGGAAATATCTTTTGAATTCTCACGCCCTACGGACTGTAAAATAATATCGACATTGATTCCCTTCTTAGCTAAGGCGTTAAATAACTTAAATGCGATTCCTGGCTCATCCTTTAAACCTACGACAGCGATTCTAGCTGCATCTCTGTCTCCAGCTACACCACTAATTATAACATCTTTATTTTTTGTCTTCTTTGTGACAACAGTTCCCTCTGTTGTATTAAGGCTAGAGCGAACAACAAGCTGCACTCCGTGTTTTTTTGCACACTCAACAGAACGGTTATGAAGAACACCAGCTCCAAGTGTTGCAAGTTCAAGCATCTCGTCATAAGTAATCTCATCTAATTTATAAGCTGTCTTAACAATACGTGGGTCTGCTGTAAAAACACCATCTACGTCAGTATAAATCTCACAGGCATCTGCATTTAACGCCGCTGCAAGAGCAACTGCTGTCGTATCAGAACCACCTCTTCCGAGTGTCGTATAGTTATCGTATTTATCAATTCCTTGGAAGCCTGTAACAATAACAATTTTTCTCTGCTCTAATTCATTATGAATACGGTCTGTGTCAATTCTTTTTAATCTTGCATTACTATATTTATGTGTCGTATGCATAGCAACTTGAAATGCATTTAAAGATACAGCCGGAACACCTAATACATCCATAGCCATCGCCATAAGTGCAACGGATGTCTGCTCTCCTGTTGTTAAGAGCATATCCATCTCTCTCTTAGATGGGTTTGGATTAATATCTTTTGCCTTTGCAATTAACTCGTCCGTAGATTTTCCCATAGCAGAAAGCACTACAACAATATCATTTCCCTTTTTATAATCTTCAATACATCTTTTTGCAACATTAAAAATTCTTTCTTTATTTCCAACGGATGTTCCACCAAACTTCTTTACTATTAACATTTTTTCAACCAAGCCTTTCTATCTGTTTGCTATACAGCCATGATACTTAAGTTCTAAAAAATCGACTGATTTTTTATCCTTCCCTATTCTATCATAAACCATTTTATTCCATTTGTATTAAGTATCTCTATAATCTGACATTCTATTACAGTTTTCTAAAAAGGTCAAGAAAATTTTTAGTCAGCTAAGCGAATACGATTCATTACTGTCTCAAATTTTGCAAGTTTTTGCTCAATTACCTCTTCCTTTACTTTCGGAGTGATAAACGCAAACTCATCAATTCCATCCACTTTTACTTGCTCAATCTCACCAAATACCGCCTCTGCCTCTTCTTTTGTCACGGTATTAGAAAGACGGACAAAAAATCTTCTCTCAAAATCACTAACTGGTGTTAACTCAAGCTTTTCCTCACTCCAAACAATATTTTCAAGGTTACGATTCATATTTCTAACTTCTTGAAGAACGTCCGCCACAACTGCACTCGCTGTCGGAAGCTTTCCTGCTCCTCTTCCGTAAAACATCAAATCATCCACCATATTTCCATTTAAAAATACTGCATTGAATACTCCGTTTACTCCTCCAAGTGGATGAGAAGTTGGAATCATCACAGGGCAAACCATCGCATAAGTATCGTCTTCAACCTTCTTGCTCATACCAAGTAATTTAATTTTTCTTCCCAGCGCCTTTGCGTATTTAATATCCTCAGCTGTAATTTTTGTAATTCCCTCTGTATAAATATCTTCAAAGTCAACCTGTTTTCCGTAGGAGAGAGAAGTTAAAATCGCAATTTTTCTACATGTATCATATCCCTCTACATCTGCCTCTGGATGTTTCTCAGCATATCCCTTATCTTGGGCATCCTTTAGGGCTTTCTCAAAGGACCAGCCTTCATTTTCCATCTTATCTAAAATATAATTTGTCGTACCATTTAAAATACCAGTAATCTCTTGGATGATATCTCCTGTCAATGACTCATTCAAAGGACGGATAATAGGAATACCACCGCCAACACTTGCACCAAATAAAAAGTTTACATTTTTTTCCTTTGCAAGCTTGATTAATTCTGCCCCGTGTTTTGCGACGAGTTCTTTATTAGAAGTTGTTACATGCTTTCCAGCCTCTAATGATTTCTTTACAAATGTATATGCTGGATTTACTCCACCCATTGTCTCTACGACAAACCGCACATCATCATCTTTTTCAATAATGCTAAAATCATGTACTAATTTATCTTCAATGGAGCTTCCTGGAAACTCTCTAATATCTAATACGTATTTTACCTCTACTTCTTTTCCGACACGGCTTTTAATAATTTCTTTATTTCGGTCAAAAATTTCTACAACACCTGATCCAATTGTGCCGTATCCTAAAACTGCAACTTTCATATTTTTACTCCTTCGCTAGTATTTTTAACTCCTGTATTCCATCTGTCTGTTCCATCTCCTCAAGCATTTTAGAAACGTCTCTTGTCGTTGGAAGCACCTTCACACTCATTGTAATAAGAGCGTTTCCATTCACCGGGAGACTTTGATGTATAGTCAAAATATTGGCTTGGAATTCTGCCACTAAATTTAAAATCTTTGACAAAATTCCCGGCTCATCTCTCATTTCTAATACAAAAGTAATTGTCGTTCCTTTCGCATTTTCATGAAATGGAGCAATATCATCTCGATATTTATAAAAAGAACTTCTGCTCAACTGCACCTTATCTAACGCCTTTTGAACGCTCATTTTTCTATCTGATTCAAGCAGTTGCTTTGCCTTTACTACCTTTACTAAAACTTCTGGCAATGCTCTTTTTTTTACTACATAATACTTTGTGTCTTGTTCCATTATTTTATCCTTTCGTATCTATTTTTTCGTTCTAAAAAAATAGCTACTAAAAATAGACATTTTCCATTCTCACGATTCTTGTCTATGGCAACACCTATATTGGGTATATCATGCTCAAATATGTTCGTGGTAGAAATACATTTGTTCTCACCCGAAAGATGTTATCATATTTTTTCCATATATGCAAGTATTTTTTGGATAAAAAAGGCAAAAATTGTCTTTTTTTAAAAACGATTTTTGCCTCATATTCTAGTTATTACCTAGCAATTATTTAATTCTGTATCCCAACCAAACTCTTTAAGTAAGCATTCATAAATGGATCTAAGTTTCCATCTAAAACACTTTGTACATTTCCAACTTCTTCATTTGTTCGATGATCTTTAACAAGCGTATATGGCTGCATAACGTAAGAGCGAATCTGATTTCCCCAACCAATTTCCTTCACTTCACCTCGAAGGTCTGAAATCTTTTCTAAGTTCTCTTGCTGCTTCATAATATAAAGCTTTGCCTTTAACATCTTCATCGCTTTGTCTTTATTTTTATGCTGTGAGCGCTCATTTTGACATTGTACAACAACACCAGTAGGAATATGGGTGATTCGGATAGCAGAATCCGTCTTATTAATATGCTGGCCGCCTGCACCGCTTGCTCGGTAAGTGTCAATTTTTAAGTCTTCTTCTGCGATATCAACCGTTACGTCCTCCTCAATATCAGGCAAAACATCACAAGATGCAAAGGAAGTCTGTCTCTTACCTGCCGCATTGAAAGGAGAAATTCGCACAAGTCGATGCACTCCTTTCTCAGACTTTAAATAGCCATACGCATTTTTCCCACTAATTTGAACAGTAATGGACTTAATTCCTGCCTCATCTCCGTCAAGAAAATCGAGTACCTCTGTCTTGTATCCTCGTTTTTCTGCCCATTTACTATACATACGATAAAGCATTCCAGCCCAGTCGCAAGACTCTGTTCCACCTGCACCTGCATGCAGAGTCAATATAGCATCATTTTCATCGTACTCTCCAGATAAAAGTGTGGAAATTTTCATCTCATCAAATTTCTTCTGAAAACTTTTCATCATAGCCTGAATTTCTGGAATTAAATCGGAATCATTTTCCTCATATCCCATCTCAAGCATTGTCTCGACATCTTCCATCTGCTCTCTTAACTCCTCATAGGAAGATACTATATCTTTTAAATTTTTAGCTTCTTTGATTACTTCCTGAGAATGCTCCACATCATCCCAAAAAGATGGCAACTCCATCTGTCTGTCTAATTCTTTAATCTGCTCTTTTTTATCTTTTAAGCTTAGTGATTCCTCTAAATCTTTCATGGGCTGCTCATACTGACCCAAATCATATTTAATTTGATCTAATTCAATCACAATCTTTGCTCCTTACTTCTTACTATTTATTTCTTCCACAGCATTGTTTGTATTTTTTACCACTTCCACAAGGACATGGATCATTTCTTCCAATCTTCGCTGTCTTTCTCACATATGGACCTTTCGCCACCGTATCATCCTTATTTGTTCCTGTAATCTTAGGAGCTTCCTCCTTTTCTACTTTCTGCTCAAGTTTCACATGCATCAAAGCTCCAATCGTATCCTTTTGGATATTCGCTGTCATCTCCTCAAACATCTCAAAACCTAAGAAACGATACTGTACAAGAGGGTCTTTATTACCGTATGCCTGAAGTCCAATTCCTTGGCGAAGCTGTTCCATATCATCAATATGGTCCATCCATTTTCTATCAATAATCTTTAATAAGAAAATACGCTCAAGGTCACGAATCATATTCGGGTCAATCTCATCAAATTCTTTTTCTTTCGCCTCGTAATATTCTCTCGCTTTCTCCTTCATACGACTGATAAATGCCTCTTTATCAGAATTTTCTCTCTCATCTTGTGTAAGCTCTATCTCACTCATCTCAATTGGGATTTTTTGAGCTAACGCCTCTTTTAAGCTCTTCATATCCCACTCTTGCGAGGAGGCTTCCTCACCAATATATCCCTTAATAATGTTTTCCACTACAGAATCAATCATGCTGTAAATGGAATCTCTCATATTTTCGCCATCGAGTACACGGCGGCGCTCTTTATACATAATCTCTCTTTGTTCGTTCATAACCTGGTCATACTCGAGCAAATTACGACGAATTCCAAAGTTATTGCTCTCAATCTTCTTTTGTGCCTTCTCGATTGTGGCAGTAATAGATTTATGCTGAATTTCCTCACCCTCTGGAATCTTAAGTGTCTTATAAAGGGCAATCATACGCTCAGATCCAAACAGTCTCATCAAATCATCTTCCAAAGATAAATAAAACTTAGATTCTCCCGGATCTCCCTGACGACCAGAACGACCGCGAAGCTGGTTATCAATACGTCTTGCCTCATGACGCTCTGTACCGATAATTTTAAGACCACCGACCTCTGCGACACCTTCCTCAAGTTTAATATCCGTACCACGACCTGCCATATTGGTTGCGATTGTAACGGCTCCTAGACGACCGGCATTTGCGACAATCTCCGCCTCTTTCTCATGAAACTTTGCATTTAATACATTATGAGGGATTCCTCTTCTTGTAAGCATTTTGCTAAGTTCCTCAGAAACTTCAATCGTAATCGTACCAACCAAAACTGGCTGTCCCTTCTTATGTGCAGCCTCAATCTCGTCAATAACTGCATTAAATTTCTCCTTCTTAGACGCATAAATAGAGTCCTCATGGTCTATACGGATAACTGGTTTATTCGTAGGAATCACAATAACATCCATTCCATAAATATCTCTAAACTCTTTTTCTTCTGTGAGAGCAGTACCTGTCATACCTGCTTTCTTATCATATTTATTAAAGAAGTTCTGGAATGTAATAGTAGCTAATGTCTTTGACTCGCGTTTTACCTTTACATTTTCCTTCGCCTCAATCGCCTGGTGAAGACCATCCGAATATCTTCTTCCTGGCATAATACGTCCGGTAAATTCATCTACGATTAATACTTCATCGTCTTTTACAACATAATCTCTATCTTTAAACATCAAATTATGGGCACGGAGTGCTAAAATAATATTATGCTGAATTTCTAAGTTTTCTGGGTCAGCTAAGTTCTCAATTCTAAAAAATTCCTCAACTTTTTTCACACCATCTGCGGTCAAAACAACCTGCTTTTCCTTTTCATTTACAAGGAAATCTCCATCTTCCTCTATGTCAGTTCCCATAAGTGCATCCATCTTACTAAGTTCTGCACTTTTAGTACCTCTCTCCATTCTTCTCGCCAAAAAATCACACATACGATATAAATCTGTGGATTTTCCGCTCTGACCTGAAATAATAAGAGGAGTTCTAGCCTCGTCAATCAAGACAGAGTCGACCTCATCGACGATGGCATAATGTAAGTCTCTTTGTACTAGCTCGCTCTTTTCTACTACCATATTATCTCTTAAGTAGTCAAAGCCAAGCTCATTATTTGTGACATAAGTAATATCACAGTTATAAGCCGCCCTTCTCTCATCTCCGTCATAGCTATTTAAAATTACGCCGACGGTTAGACCTAAGAAATTGTGAATCTGTCCCATCCACTCCGCATCACGCTTTGCCAGATAATCATTGACTGTTACGATATGGACACCTTTGCCCTCTAATGCATTCAAATAAGCTGGTAAAGTTGCCACTAATGTTTTACCTTCACCAGTTTTCATCTCAGCAATTCTGCCCTGATGAAGAATAATACCACCGATTAACTGTACTCTATAATGTTTCATATGAAGAGTACGGTCTGCCGCCTCTCTCACCACAGCGTAAGCCTCTGGCAAAATATCATCTAATGTCTCACCGTTTGCTAAACGCCCTTTAAACTCTTGTGTTTTTGCTCTAAGTTCGTCATCGGACAAAGCCTGCATTGCCTCGTCTAAACTTTCTATCTTATCTACAAGCTTTATGATTCTCTTAATTTCTTTATCACTATGACTTCCAAATATCTTATCAAAAAGCCCCATATATCGCACTTCCTTTCGTTCATAATCATGTCTTTCAAGACAGACATATCCATTCCCTATATCTTAAATAAAAAAGAAATCATTTTCTTAGGCTATAATCTCCCCTTCGAACTATTTTCCATCTAATATACAAATATTTCCTATAGAAAAAGCCTAGTCACTGCTTTATTTTAGCATTTATAAGTCTAGGAATCAATCCATTTATTTTCATATATAGAGAAAATATTATGATTTTATTGTGAACAGTTGGTTTTTCTCTCCTTTTTTATTTTTATATTTTGTTTTCTATAGAAAATATAAAAATAAAATTTGAATTGTCAAAAAAATCTAAATTTTTTAAAAGTTATGGAACATATTTATTATATGAGAAATATAAAAAATTTATGAAAAATGCCAAATAATAGGCATATACTAGGGGATATTCGATTCAAGAATAAAGTTATCCACATTATAAACATTATAAAAAATGGCTTTTTTTCAGTTATCCACAAAGTTATCCACAATATCCACAACGTTGTGGATAACTCATTGTGGATAACTGTTCGGTAAAAATAACGAAAAATCGAAAATATATTATTATTAGACAATTTATGTTGTTAAAAATAAATCAAAAAATAGTTCGAAAATTTCAAATAAATTTCAAAAATCTTGTTTATGAATCCGAAAAAAAAAGAACAAAAGAAGGGTACATAAAAAAAATTGATTGAAATTTTCTGAAAATACTGCTATACTATTTATATAAGATAGGTTCTAGTCAGTGAAAGAAGAATCTATCAAAATCTCTGTAAGATTAAAAACTAGACAGAGATGAGGAATACTATTCCAATAAAAATAAGAAAAGGGAGTGAATCGTATGAAGTATATTATTAGCGGAAAAAATATTGAGGTGACAGAAGCTCTAAAAAATGCAGTCTACGATAAACTTGGAAAATTAGATAAGTTTTTTGCTGATGAGACAGAAGCTCATGTGACATTAAGTGTAGAAAAGTCACGACAAAAAGCTGAGGTTACTATTCCTATGAAGGGAAATATTCTAAGAGCAGAGCAAACTAGCACAGATATGTATGTTACAATAGAATTAGTAGCTGATATTTTAGAACGTCAGATTCGCAAATATAAAACTAAAATTGCGAACTACAGCAAAGGCGGAAATCATTTCTCAGAGAATTTCTTAGGACAAGAACCTGAGCAATTCTTAGAAGATGATGAGATTCGTATTATTCGCAGCAAAAAGTTTGCAATCAAGCCAATGGATGCAGAAGAAGCTTGTATCCAGATGGAATTATTAGGACATAGCTTCTATGTATTCCGCAATGCAGATACATTTGAGGTGAATGTTGTTTATAGAAGAAAAGATGGAACATATGGATTAATTGAGCCAGAATTCTAGATAATGGCTGCGAAAGCAGATATGTCCGTTGCTATAGGATTAAGTTATGAGATGTTTTGAGAGACTATATATTTTTATATGGTCTCTTTTTTAAGTTTGAATATACAATAAAATGACTGATGCAATAACTGACGTAATAAGGAAAAGCAAGTATCCTTTTAAAACGATAGCGAGGCTTCCAAAGATTTTAACTGCACTAGCTTTGCTGCGGAAGCGTTAGCGAAGCGAATTCGCGGGAGCAGCATAAATAAGCGTGCGGTTAAAATTTGGAAACGTAGCGTGTTTTAAAAGGATACTTGCTTTTCTCTTTTTGCTGTACTATAGAACCTAATATTAATCTATAATATGTTTAAGGAGTACCAAAATTGATTTCCCTAATTCTTACTCTTGTATTCTTTTTGTTTATAAGATATAATTTACTAAAAAGTCCTGTCAAGCGACGAGGCAAATTGAGCTTGCTCTTATTTGGCTCGGCATTTGACAGGGCAAACCGTATGAGCTCAAAGCACAATGGTGCGAAGAGCGAATACGGTGCCGATTGCGAGTGTGAAAAGCACCGAGTAATCGGACTTTTTCTAAGTCCTGTCAAGCGACGAGACAAATTGAGCTTGCTCTTATTTGGCTCGGCATTTGACAAAAAATATTATAATAATAGGAGGATACAAAATGCGAAAGAAACTATATTTTGCACTTTGCATGGCTACTTGTCTTATGTTTGCCACTGCATGTCATAAAAATAATTCAGCAGAATTAACAACTTCTGCTTATAATGATACTATATCTGATATGGAAAAAACAACGGAAGCTACAATCGATTCCTCTGAAGAATCTTCTGAGAATGAAAAAGATGCAAAAACTGAGAGCTCCTCTAAAGAAGAGACATCCTCTTCTACTACTTCAACAAAAGACTCATCTGATAGCTCTAGCAATTCTTCTAAAGAGGTAAGTCCTACAACTTCTGCTTCTAGCACAGAAGCAAAGAATACGAAAACAACAGAAGAAGAAATAACAGCCGAGGGTGATGAAAACTTTGAAGAACCTACAACAGCCACAAAGGAAAGTGAAAAAGAAACATGGGCTAGTTCTGGAGTATTAAGTGGCTTTAACGACGGTGATTCGGTCGAGATTATTATGGCAGACGGCTCTACAAAGACGTTTTTCGTATATGATGAAAAAGTTGCCAAACAGTTAGAAGAACTTCTTGAAAGTGGAGAAGAAAAATCTATTGATTTTATTTCCCGTCCAATTGCAGGTCAGGCTAATTCTCAAATTATTGAGATTAAATAGACAAAAAAGTTGGTTGCTATTATAAAATATAGCAACCAACTTTTTTATAGGAACCAGTCAAAACCCTCTCATCATCTTTAGATTGTAGGAATTCAAACCGTGAAATTAACTTAATTAAATTAAAGCTTTATATAATGCAATAATATCTTCTAAAGAAGCATCTTTTGGATTACCAGGAGCACAAGCATCATTGAATGCAGACTCTGCTAAGAAAGGAATATCCTCTTCTTTTACGATTTCTTTTAAATCTGCTGGAATTCCAACATCGATAGAAAGCTGCTGAACTGCATCTACAGCTGCTTTTCTATATTCTTCTTGAGTCATATTTTCTACGCCTTCAACGCCCATAGCAATAGCAATATCTTTATATTTTGTTCCTGTTGCGTCAGCATTATAAGCCATAATACTTGGAAGTAAGATAGCATTAGCAACACCATGTGGTGTGTCATATACAGCACCTAAAGCATGAGCCATAGAGTGTACAATTCCAAGTCCTACATTAGAAAATCCCATTCCGGCAATATACTGTCCAAGAGCCATTCCATCTCTTCCCTCTGGTGTATTATTAACCGCACCTCTTAAAGATTTAGCAATAATCTCAATTGCTTTGATATGGAACATATCTGTTAATTCCCAAGCACCTTTTGTAATATATCCCTCGATGGCATGTGTCAATGCATCCATACCTGTAGCAGCTGTTAATCCCTTAGGCATACTAGCCATCATCTCTGGATCTACTACTGCGACAACAGGAATGTCATGTGTATCTACACAAACAAATTTACGTCTTTTTTCAACATCTGTGATAACATAGTTGATTGTAACCTCGGCAGCTGTTCCAGCTGTTGTAGGAACTGCAATGATAGGAACAGAAGGATTCTTTGTTGGAGCAACGCCCTCTAAGCTTCTAACATCCTCAAACTCAGGGTTTGCAATGATAATACCGATTGCTTTTGCTGTATCCATAGAAGAGCCGCCACCGATTGCGATAAGATAGTCAGCTCCTGCATCTTTAAATGCCTGAACGCCTGTCTGTACGTTTTCAATTGTTGGATTTGGCTTAATATTAGAATATAATTCATAATCTAATCCAGCTTCATCTAAAAGATCCGTAACCTTTGTTGAAACTTTAAACTTTACTAAATCTGGATCAGAACATACGAAAGCTTTTTTAAATCCTCTAGCTTTAGCTTCTGTCACAATTTCCCCAATAGCCCCTGCACCGTGATAAGATGTTTCATTCAATACAATTCTGTTTGCCATAACTACATTCTCCTTTTCTTAATTTGATATACGAACTTATCCGACAATATTCATAAAATTATATGTAATTTAATAATATATTTTATTAACACTGCCCTAGCTATGGTATAATTTTAACAATAATATAGTGAAAAAGCAAGTTACACTCTTTGTATTGTGTAAATTTTTATCAATTTTCACATTTCGCACAATAAATCCATCAATCTATCTGGCATTGCTTCAATTAATAAATCTGTAATCTTTTCCGGACTTTTCTTTCTCCCTGTCGTTGCCCACTCAATCGTCATGGTGACAGATGCCCTGCAGTACATTTTTAATAAAAACTCAATATCCTCTTCTAACTTTTTCCCTGTTTTTTTTGTGATAATATCTGTATAAAATTTTAAAATACACTCGTAATCATACTCAACTAAAGAATTATGGTCTTGTGACTGAAATGCAGCCGAAAAAAAACAGCCATCTTCCGCAATACACTCAAATTTTCGAATTAACCCCTCTCTTAACGTGCACTGAATTCCCATCTGCTTAAATGATTTTTGAGCTAATTTTTCAAAATACCAGTTTACTAAATCATATTTATCTTTAAAATTTCGATAAAAAGTCTGTCTTGTCATGCCACAATGCTCTACAATACTTTTTACTGTAATTTTATCTAATGGCGTAGTTTCCATCAAATATTTAATGGAAGTTGCCATTTTATATTTTGTCTTCTCAGATCCTTCCAAATAACCACCCCACTCTTATATTTTTTTAATTATAATATAATTTTTATATTTTTCCAATATTCTATCTATAAAATCCAAATATTTTCCCCATAAAATAAAAAATACGGATTGAAAATCCAATCCGTACTTTTATTATTTATTATACAATTCTTCTAATTCCAATAATCTTCATGCATGTAGCAGAATCTCCCGCTACAATTCCTCTTCTTGAGTTCGCTGCATGTACAATTTTGTTATTTCCCATATAGATAGCTACATGTCCACTGTAGAAGATAAGGTCTCCTGCCTGTGCCTGAGCTAAGCTTGCCACTGCTCTTCCTGAACTTCTCTGTGCTGTTGATGTCCGTGGAAGATTGTATCCAAAGTTTTTATAAACTCCCATTGTAAATCCTGAGCAGTCTGTTCCAGCTGTTAAACTTGTTCCGCCGTACACATATCTATTTCCAACAAATTTTAACGCATAATTTACAACTTTTTGTCCAGTTGTCTTTGCCTGTAAATCAGAGGACACTACCTTAGAAGAAGTTGAGATATACGCTTTTTGTATATATCCTGTCTTTCCAGCACAGCTTATCTTATACCAGCTACCACTTGTTCCAGTAATAGTAACTTGTGCATTTTTCTTTAATGTCATTACCTTTGCCGCTGAACTAGATGCTTTTTTTCTAACTACTAAGCTTGAAGCTGTAACCCAGCCTGTCTTTACAGTTGTTGTAACTGTCTGCTTTACTGTAGTTGCCTGTGGCTTTGTATATGTAACGTAAGCTTTTCCAACATATCCTGTCTTTGTTCCAACTTTTACTTTATACCAACCTGTTTTGTTTGTATCAGCAAATGAAACTTTCTCTCCTAAAGTTAAAACCTTAACTACAGCAGAAGAAGTACTTGCTGATTTTCTAAGATTTACTGCTGATTTGATATATCCTGTTTTGTAAGAAGCTGCCTGTGCTTCTGTCACTATCTCATTTCCAACTACTGTAGATACTGGCTGCACTAACATCATCGCCGCTAATACACAACCAACAACTTTTGTTGCTAATTTCTTCACCGAAAAACCTCCTAAAACTTTCATTAATATATATTGATGTATCAAATATTTTTATTTTTCCTTAAATAATATATTATATGTAATAAACTATGTCAAGATTATAAAACAATTTTGTGTCCATTCTGTGAACTTTTTCATTATTTTAATATTTTTGTAATATTTTTTTAAGGTTTTTTATATATATTTTTTACTATTTCTTTGTTTTATCCCATTTTTATACTATTCTTGTATATTTTTTTTGTAATATTTTATCATAATTAAATTTGCTTTCTACAAAAATTATTAAAATTTGACAATATTTTTTAAATTTATGCCAAATCACTTAAAAATATTAAAATTTTTCACAAAAAAATCCCAGAAAGTAAATTTAAATTTACTTCTGAGATTTATGTATCACTCTATACAATTCTTCGGATTGATAAAATTGTCATACTTGTAGCTTTATCTCCTGATACAATTCCTCTTTTTGGATTTGCTGAATGTACAATTTTATTATTTCCCATATAAATCGCTACATGGCCACTATAACAAATAAGATCTCCCGCCTGTGCCTGAGATAAACTTGCTACTTTCTTTCCTGCAGTTCTTTGTGCCGCTGATGTTCTAGGAAGATTATATCCAAACTGTTTATATACACTCATTGTAAAGCCTGAACAATCCGCCCCTTTTGTTAAGCTTGTTCCTCCGTATACATATTTATTACCCACAAATTTTAACGCATAATTGACAATCTGCTGTCCTTTTACTTTCGTATTTCCAACAGAAGAACTTGTTACTACTGAACTTGTACTCGAACTTTGGTTACTGCTAGAACTAGAAGAAGCCTTCTTAATATAAACTTTTGATACATAACCTGTAATACTTCCTACTTTAATTTTATACCATGAACCAGTCGTTCCCTGAATTGTAACTTTTGTTCCATATGTTAATACTTTCAAAATCTTTGCTGAATTACTTGCTGATTTTCTAAGATTTAAATATGAAGCAATTACACTTCCTGTACTGCTACTTGAACTTGAAGAAGTCGATATTGTATTAGAAGAATTAGCAAGTGTCACATAAGTTCTTCCAACATATCCCGTTATTGTTCCCACTTTTACTTTATACCAACCAACTGTGCTCGTACTTGTAATTGTAACGGAAGTTCCCTTAGATAATACTTTCAAAACTTTTGCTGAATTACTTGCAGTCTTTCGCAAATTCACAGTCGATTTAATCGTTCCTTTTGTTGTTGCCGCCTCTACTTGTTTTATATTATCTGTCACTATCATACTTGTGGTAGGCGTCTGAAAAAATAATGAAGCTGCCAAAAAAGCTCCTATTACTCTAGCAATCGCTTTTTTCATAATAAAAAATCCTCCTTAAATTATGTACTCCCCCTACAGTACTTCTCTTTTATATTTCATATATTACTATATTTTTGTGTCTATTTTGTGAATTTATTAATACTTTTGTAATATTTTTATTATTTTATTAACATTTGTAATATAGGACTTACTAGAAATTACACTAAAAAAACAAAGAATAAAAACTCTATTTAAGTTTTTCTACTCTTTGTTTTTTATGTTCATATATTATAGATTTTGAAACATTATAAAATAACAGACGCAATAAGGAAAGGTAGCTCTCCTTTTAAAAAGAGAGCTATCTTCCTCTTTTTGCTGTGATGCGAAAACTAATATCATATTAATTTGTAATGCGATTAGAGTTGTTTTTCTAAAACTCCAAACTTTGATTTTAAGGAACTAGAGTAACTCAGAAAATATTTTTTACTAAAAACCCACATTATGCAGTTACTATATTTTAAATGTTTAATTGTTAATTAAGTATTGTTGTTTCTTAGTTAATTATGAATGAAGTTTAGATGGTTTATAAATTGTCATACAAATAGATTCCTTATTACAGCAAGAAAAAATAGGGGAATTTTCTTTTAAAACGATAGCGAGGCTTCCAAAGATTTTAACTGCACTAGCTTTGCTGCGGAAGCGTTAGCGAAGCGGATTCGCGTGAGCAGCATAAATAAGCGTGCGGTTAAAATTTGGAAACGTAGCGTGTTTAAAAAGAAAATCCCTCTATTTCATTCTTGCGTTTCTTAATTTGTCTATTTCAAAACCCATAAATTCCTCAACTAAACAATTCTTCGTATCGCTAAAATCCTTGTAAAAGTAGCAGAATCTCCATATACAATTCCTCTTCTTGAGTTAGCAGCATGTACAATCTTATTATTCCCTGCATAGATAGCTACATGACCACTATAACAAATCAAATCTCCTGGCTTTGCCTGAGAAAGATTTGCTATCTTTCTTCCAGCAAACCGCTGTGCATAAGATGTACGTGGAAGATTATATCCAAACTGTCTATACACACTCATCGTAAATCCAGAGCAATCTGCTCCTCTCGTTAGGCTTGTTCCACCCCAAACATAGGGATTACCGACAAACTTTTTCGCATAGGAAACAATACTAGCACCTTTTGTACCAACAGAGGAACTTACTACTTTATTAGAAGTACTAGCTGTCCCCGTAGAAATATAGCCTTTTTTTACATAACCTGTCTTTCCCGCGTATTTTATCTTATACCAGTTCGTTCCCGTCTTCAAAATAGTGACCCTAGCACCCTTTTTTAAAATCTTAATAATCTTAGATTTAGTACTCGCCGACTTTCTCATATTTAGATAGTAAGCCTTTACCGTTCCTGTTTTAGATGCCGCCTCCACCTGGTGCATCTCATTTGTGGAATCTCCTATACTCACATATTGCACTAGCATCATTGCCAAAAGAAAACAACTTACTATTTTTATCAAAATCTTTTTTTTATTCATTTTTCTTTTCTCCTGCATTTTTCATATTTTTCCAATAATATAGGAGAAATCAACTTATCTCGATTTCCCCTATAATTATTACGTATGATATGATGTTGGGGTCAAAAGGTATTTTTCCACCAACGGATATCTTTTTAATTAATAATTCTTCGAATCGCCACAATCGGTCTATAACTTGCATTATTACCTATAATAATACCTGTTTTATAAGTAGAAGCGTGCACGATTTTATTATTACCCATATATAACGCCACGTGCCCACTATAGCAAATTAAATCTCCTGGCTTTGCCTGAGAAAGATTTGCTACCTTTGTTCCAGCAAACCGCTGTGCATAAGATGTGCGAGGAATCGTATATCCAAAATATTTATATACACTCATTGTAAAACCTGAACAGTCTGTTCCGTTTGTTAAACTTGTTCCTCCGTATATATATGGATTTCCTAAAAACTTAACTGCATAATTCACAACGTCTTGTCCTGTCACCTTCGTTGTAGGATTACCCTGTTCCGTTTTGTCCGTCGTTATAGCTTCATCATCTGGCTTTTGTGTTGATGGTACCTCGTTTTGTACTATCTTTATGTACTTTTTTGCAACATATCCTGTCTGATTCCCTGACTCTACCTTATAAAAACTTCCACTGCTTGCCTTGACTGTAACCTTAGAACCTTTTATAAGAACTTTTTTAACACTAGATGTGAAATTAGCCTGAGAACGAACTGCAACCCAAAGTGCTGTTACCTTTCCGCTTTGTTCACTTGTATTTTCCTGTTCAGTTATCGCTGTACCAAGAGTAATAAAGGATTTCCACACATATCCTGTCTTTCCGTTAGCTTGTACCTTATACCAGCCACCGCTTGAATCCAAAACAACAATCTGCTCGTTTGTACGCAGTGTTGCCACAATCGCTGAACTTGAATTTGCTGAACTTCTCATATATACAGCACTATTTACAGTACCTTTTCTCTGTGCTGCCTCTACAGTTATCGTTGTACCTATCTGGTGACTAATGGGAGTAGCCTGTGTCACTGTCATCGCTAATGCAAGACATATCGCTACTTTTTTCACTCTCTTTATCATAATACCTCCTAGATAGTTATTATATATTTTATTAAACATTTCTTTTTCATTTATTCATTAATGAAATTATAATATACTTAGAATTATTTGTCAATAATTATTTAATATTTTTGTAACATTTCGATTGTTTTTCTTTATATATTGTAATATTTCTCTTCTGGTAAAAGAAATAAACTATCTTTTCTCTTTTAGCTGTAATATCTAACCTATTACTAGAAAGAAAGTCTACTACTTTATTCTTGCAATCGTGAACGTACTCCCCCGCCATAGAAACACCATATAAATATAGTACGGATAAAGTCGTAAACTTTATAAAATTTTTATTATTTTGTTTTTCTTTATTATTGACATTTTTCGTGTTTTCCATTATTATATATACAATAATAATTATCATTATTATTTTTAGAAAGGAGGAATGTTAAGCAATTGAAATAATTAAAAAACAGGATAAAATATGTCATAATATACTCACGGAGGTGTATTATGAATATATCAAATGGAATAAATGATAAACCAAAAGATTTTGCAAAATGAATCGGTGTTT
>JBJEOA010000044.1:0-9419 GCA_051880475.1 Lachnospiraceae bacterium
CTTTATGTTATTTTTCTTGATTTTTTCCTTAATATCTAGTATTATTTATATATATGATATAGACAATTTTCACATATTTTATCACCATTATTTTTACATATTTTACAATTCCAAAGGAGGAATATTTTATGGCAGATCTCTTGTTTTCTATCTTTCCATCTGAAAACTTTATAGATTTATCGCTCTATCAGTACGGTTGGGAAAAATGTGACCCGCTTCATTCTTTTGGTCCTTCCATTCGAAACCATTATCTCTTTCACTATATCATTTCGGGTAAGGGGCGCCTCTCATCTACCGATTCCTCTGGTATCGAGCATTATTATGAACTATCTGCTAACCAAGGTTTTCTCATTTGCCCTGGACAGGTAAATACTTATTATGCCGACGAAAAAGATCCTTGGGAGTATACATGGCTTGAATTTGACGGCCTACGTGTAAATGAATACCTTCACTTAGCTAATTTGACAAAGGACTCACCTATTTATACTCCGATTTCCGTAGAACTTGGACAAAGAGTTCGAGATGAAATGCTCTATATCGCTCACCACTCAAATCATGATGCACTTAATTTAATTGGACATCTCTATCTTTTCTTGAGCAATCTTACCACCTCCTCTCTCGTTTCCAACGGACAGCAGCGAGCAGGTTCTATGAAAGATTACTATATTAGAGAAGTAGTAAATTATATTGAGCAACATTATTTTGAACCGATTACAGTAGAGCAAATGGCTGCATCTTGTAATCTGAATCGCTCCTATTTCACAAGATTATTTAAGAAGGCGACACAGAGTAGTCCCCAAGATTTTTTAATTAAATATCGCATGACAAAGGCGAGTGAATTCCTTCGAGTTACCTCTTACTCCATTGGTAAAGTCAGCGAATTAGTCGGATATCCAAATCAACTTTACTTTTCAAAAGCCTTTAAAAGTTTTTTTGGTGTCTCTCCAAAGGAATACCGGAACCAGTTTAAACAACATCAACTTTCCAACAATGCACAAGAATAATTTTTCATCTACATAATAATCCTCTCGCCACGACTATACTCGCTATCACTCCCGCAGCTGTGGCCAAAAGAGCACCACTCAATGTAAATCTCGTCTTCTTAATATTGACAGCCATAAAATATACACTCATAGTATAAAATACTGTCTCTGTACAACTCATCAAGATAGACGCAATAATCCCAATTTCAGAATCTGTGCCATACTGCTTAAAAATATCAAGCACAATACCTGTCGCCGCAGAGGAGGAGAATAATCTTACAAATATAACTGGAATAATAGGAACTGGTATTTTTAAAATCTTTCCCGCTGGTTTTAAGATTTGACAGATAAATTCCATTAGACCAGAAGACCGAAGAATTCCAACCGAAACTAAAAGGGCAATCAAAGTGGGAGCAATTTCTCCCACAGTTTGAAAACCCTTTTTTACCCCCTCTAAAAATGCCGAAAAAATATCTATCCTTGCAAAAAATCCATATACAATAATATAAAATATAAAAAGAGGAACGATAATATCTGATAAAAATAAAATGATTTTCATTTTTCTTAATCCCTTCTTACTTATCAGCTATTTTGCAGAAATTCTACTTTTTTCATTTCTTTTTTATCTATTTTATTTTAAAATTTATTTTTGCTAATTTTGATACGAGATAATTTCTGTCTCACTATGGAGTAAAAAATTGCCACTATCGTCGAGATTAATGTAGCGAAAAAAGCGGGAGCTACAATCTGCGTTGGATTGACAGAGCCATACTGCATCCGATAGGCAATCATATTCACTGGCACAAGCTGCAACGAAGAAATATTAATGATTAAAAATACACACATTTCATCTGTGGCAACACCTTTTTTTGTGTTTGTTTTATCTAACTCCTTCATCGCCTGTATTCCAAATGCCGTCGCACCCATTCCAAGCCCCATAATATTTGCAGTCATATTCCCAACAATATACTCCCACGCTTTATGATCACTGGGCAAATTTGGAAAAAGAAAACGCAGTGCAGGTTTTATTTTTTTTGAAATTTCTCCAATCAACCCCGACTGAACCGCAATTTCCATAATTCCCGACCACGTTCCAAGTACTCCAAGCATCATAATACATAAATTAATTGCTTCTTTCGAACAATCTACCGTACTTACTGTAATCTGCTCTATATTTCCTGAAAATGCCGAAAACGCAATTCCTCCTGCTACCATAAAAAACCAAATATACTGTATCATTTTCTTCCTCTTTTTTTCTGTTATTTCATTATATAATGGTTTATTTATAATTATTCTATCTTATAAACTATCCACTAAAACTGAGTTTTCGATTGTTTCACTCCCCCATACTTGATAGAGATTTTCACCGTAAATTCAAAAATTCAGTTTAGCAAATTAATCTCTTAAAGTATTGACATACTTTTACATCTATGATATATTTTAGGAGATAATAAACATGTAGAATAATGTGATTTTATGTCAGGAGGTATTTTGAATGAAAAGTACTGGAATTGTAAGAAAATTAGACGAGCTTGGACGTATCACCCTTCCAATTGAGCTAAGAAGAAACCTTGATGTAAACGAGAAAGATCCACTAGAAATTTTTGTAGATGACGATAAAATCATCTTAAAAAAATACAATCCTAGTGATATCTTTACTGGAGAGATGGAAGACCTCGTTGAATATCAGGGAAAAAAAGTTTCCAAAAAATCTATTCTTGAGTTAGCTAGACTTGCAGGTTTAAAGATTTCCGAGTAAATTGGCATGTCTGTTTTTCAGACAGCCATGCATAAAAATCTGATTGCTACAAACAAAAAGCATTTAAGTTTTTTATTCTTTTTACGTTTTCTAAACGCCAAAAGAATAAAAAACTTAAATGCTTCTTTTTCTATAATAATTAATAAATTTACTCATTTAATAATTGTCTATATACATCTCTCTTGCTTATTCCGCGGTCTTTTGCCACTTCTTTCATCGCTTCTTTTTTTGATATTCCCTTCTTTAGATAAACTTCCATATGTTCCTCAAGAGATAATTCCTCCCACTGCTTTTGTCTATCTTCCTCTATCTTGGCTATGGATTTTCCCTCAATAAGAAGCACAAATTCTCCCCTTGGAATTTCCTCCCTAAAATAAGAAACCGCCTCACGAAGCGTCATTCGATACACTCTCTCATGTTTTTTTGTCAGCTCCTTGCATAATGTCATATCTCTATCTCCAAGTGTACTAAAAAGCTCTTCAAGCGTTTTTACTAATCTATGTGGAGCCTCATATAAAATAATTGTCCTCGTTTCATTGACAAGAGATTCCAAAATTTGTTTTCTCTCTTTTTTATCCGCCGGTAAAAAGGCTTCAAATGCAAATCTTCTCGTGGACAATCCAGACATAGAAAGAGCCGTCACAGCAGCACAAGCTCCCGGAAGTGAAGTGACACAAATTCCCGCCTCATAACATTGTCTGACAATCTCCTCTCCCGGGTCGGAAATTCCAGGCGTCCCAGCATCTGTCACAAGAGCGATATTCTCTCCTTGCAATATTCTCTTTACAAGGTACTGTGCTTTCTCAATCTTATTAAACTCGTGATAGCTTGTCATCTTCGTCTTAATTTCAAAATGATTAAGAAGTTTAATTGTATTTCTTGTATCCTCCGCCGCAATCAAATCAACCTCATTTAAAATTCGAATAACGCGGTAGGTCATATCCTCTAAATTTCCAATCGGAGTGGCACATAAATAAAGCTGTCCTGCCATTAATTCTTCTCCCTTTCTCCATATCCATAAATATCATAAATTTCATCTGTATAGACTCCTGCCTCTTTATATACAATAAGAGGAGGCTCTATCTTAATTCTAGATTTTGCTCCCTTAACCGCCTCTATCAAAATAATATTTGGCTCTCTATCTATATAAGGATGTACAAAACGTATCCTCTTAGGCTCCATTCCATTCTCTACTAGAGTATGAATCAGCTCGGCTAATCGAAAAGCGCGATGTACAATAAAAAACTTTCCCATCGGTTTTAATAATTTTTTCGCTTCCCTTACAATATCAAGAAAATTACAGCATATCTCATGCCTCGCAATAGCCTTAGAAGAATTTGGATTTTGCAAGCCGTGATGGTCTGTCATATAAGGCGGATTACACGTAATAACTTGAAAACTCTCTCTATCAAAATACATGGAGGCAGTTTTAATGTCTCCATGTACTATCTCAATTTTATGTTCCAAGTGATTTAGCATAACACTTCTTGACGCCATTTTAGCAAATTCCTCTTGAATCTCTAATCCATAAAACTTGCTACCTTCTGTCTTTGCCTCTAGCAAAATAGGAATAATTCCTGTTCCTGTTCCAAAATCAAGAACTCTCTCTCCTTTTTTCACTTTCGCAAAATCAGATAATAAAACTGCATCTAGTCCAAAACAAAATCCGTCTGTTTTTTGGATAATCTGATATCCATTTCGATGTAAATCGTCTATTCTCTCATTTGTCTTTAGATTGGGAATCATGATAATTTCGACTTTCCTTCCATTCTCTCTAGAGCCTCAAGTTCCTTAAGTTCTTGATTTATTTTAACTTTATCTTTTTTCTTTTTCGACTTAAATTTCAAGTCGTCTACCATATACTCTCTAATTTCCTTATCGCCCTTTTCATCCGTGACAATAACTTTTACTTTTTGGCGTAAAATACTCACGGATTGGACAACGCCCTTAAATCCATCATTTGTCAAAACATCATCCCCAGCAATAGGAAGCTTTCGATTCAACTCCTCGTATGTCTCTTGTTCATTTTTCAGACAACACATAAGTCTTCCACATACCCCTGAAATCTTTGTTGGATTCAAAGATAGATTTTGCTCCTTCGCCATTTTAATGGAGACAGGGACAAACTCGGATAAATAAGAATGACAACATAATGTTCTTCCACAAATTCCAATTCCACCTAAAATCTTTGTCTCATCTCTCACTCCGATTTGTCGAAGCTCAATTCTTGTGCGAAAAACAGAAGCCAAATCCTTTACTAATTCCCTAAAATCAATTCTTCCACCCGCTGTAAAATAAAACAATAATTTATTATTGTCAAATGTATATTCACAGTCAATTAATTTCATATCTAGACCATGCTTTTCAATCTTCTCAAGACAGATTTGAAATGCCTGCTCTTTTTTCATTTGATTTTCCTCTTGAATCTTATCGTCTTCCTCTGTCGCAATTCGAATAACTGATTTCAAGGAAGAAACAAGATTAGATTCCTCTATCTGTCTTTTTCCTAAAACTACCTTTCCGTACTCGATTCCCCTCGCTGTCTCTACAATTACATTGTCTCCAACCTTCACATCATAATCTTCTGGGGCAAAGAAATATATTTTTCCGGTCTGTCTAAATCTCACACCGATTACATCTATCATAATTAGTTCTCCTTAATATCCCATAGTAAAAGTTCGATAGTCGTATCAAAATTAACGTTGGCACGCAATCTTGTCTTTGCTACCTCAAATGCCTTCAAAATATTATTAATCTGCTCATATGACTTATAAATAGCTTGCTCTTTTAATTTTCCATATTCTTCCATAAAGATAATCTGGTCTATATTTCCAGTTGCCTTTAACATTAATACATCTCTATACCATAACATCATCATATCTAAAAATTCTGTCATTTCTAGCTTATATTTTGATAAATTTTTCATGTACTCAATCACTTCGTACTCTGTCATATCATTCATATATCTTAGAAGATGGACGCAATCTTTTCTCATCTCATCAAATTCTTCAGACTGTGCTAACCGCATAGCTTTTCCAATATTTCCCATAGAATATTTCACTAAAAACTTAACTTTATCAGGGTCCATATCTACATGGTCTAAAATATATTTTTCTACCTCTTTATATTCAACTGGTTTAAAATGCAAAGTAATACATCTTGAAATAATGGTAGGCAAGAATATACCGGCATTTGTTGTCAATAAGATAATGACCGCATATTCTGGTGGCTCCTCAATTGTCTTTAACAGGGCATTTTGTGCCTGCTCATTTAATTTTTCTGCTTCATCGACAATATAAATTTTATAAGGTCCGCTATAAGGTTTCATCATAATATCATGATTAATCTTTTTTCTAACTTCATCTACTGAAATTATATTTTCCTTTTCATGTTCTACCCATATAATATCTGGATGGCTATGTGAATTTGCCCGTACACAAGAATGGCAAACACCGCAGCTATCTTTTTCCTTTTTCTCACACTCTAGTGCTGTAGAGAAAGCATCTGCTATCGCTTTTTTACCACTGCCCTTTTCTCCCTCGAAAATATAAGCATGTGATATCTTTTTCATTTCGATTGCATCTTGTAAATGTTCTATAATTGCTTTATGTCCAATAATATTTTGAAATTGACTCATTTTCCTTCCTCCATTCTCTTTCTGATTATGAATAGGATGTTTTACTCTGCCATAATCTGTTGCAATTTTCTTAATATTTCTTCCTGTATCTTTTCTATTGTCTGTGAGGCATCTATCATATGAATACGCTCTGTATGTTCTTTTGCCAATCTTCTATATCCATCTGCTACCATCTGATGAAAATCTATCGTTTCTTGCTCCATTCGGTCAAGATTTTTTTGGTTTTTCTTTCTTCCAATTCCTTCAGTCGCATCGATATCTAACAAAAATGTAATGTCAGGTTCACACGCCGCGATGGCATACTGATTTACGTCATAAACCATCTTCGTCCCAAGTCCTCTCGCAATCCCTTGATAAACTGCCGAAGAATCAATGAAACGGTCGCTAATAATAATTTTTCCCTCTTTTTTGGCTGGAGCAATTATTTGCTCAACAAGCTGAGCCCTCGCAGCTGCATAGAGCAGCATTTCCGTTATATAACTCATATTTGTATGTGTTTTATCCAAAATAATAGAACGAATTTGCTCACTAATCTTAGTTCCTCCAGGCTCTCTTGTGACAATCACATCAAATCCCTTCTCCTCAAAATACTTCTTTAGCATTTGAATCTGGGTTGTTTTACCTGAACCGTCCGCTCCCTCTATGGAAATAAATATTCCCTTCATCCTCTTTGCTCCTATCTCAACTTCCTATTTTTCTATTTGTTCCTTTTATATTCAAGTTTTAACCTTTATATGCCTTTCCTTTTTATATTAGCACATTTCCTCCTATCTCTCAAGCATAAAAGGAAAAGGTATTCGCCTGCCTTTATCGTAAAGCCCTGCAAATACCTTTTATTTTTATTATTTATTATCAATTAATTCTATACTGCAAATACATTTTTGAAGAACTTTTCTATCATTACTATTACCTTCTGTATATCCTGTAGCCATAACTACATGATCATTTGTATATGTAGCAAAGAAGGTAACATAATTATATACTTCATCTTCAATCTCAAAAGTAAAATACCAATTTCCTACTGTCTCACTCTTTTTGGTAAATTTGCTAGAAACTAATTTTGCATCCTCGCAAAGTCCTGTCTTTTGTTTTTCGATATATTTTTCAAAAGATTTTTTCAAAGTTGGAATTTCTTTCAATGTTTTTTTCACTTCAGATTCTTTTGTAATATTCTCAATTTCAATCAAATCTTTTTTTGAAGAAAGACTCGTATTTGTGAGTCTCTCATCGATTGTCTTCCATTTTCCCTCTGGAAGAGTAATCGTATAACTATTACTTACATCTGTATACTTACCAGCTTTTAAAGAACGCTGTGAAATACTTGTGCTTTCTGTTGCCGCCTCTGTTGTCGCCTCTGTCGTAACTTCCTCTGATGACTGTGTTGTCTCTTGTGCTGTTTCTTTTTTGATACTGTCACATCCCATTACACTTATCATCATTATTGCTGTAAGACATACAACACCTAGACATTTTTTATTTATCTTTCTCATTTAACAATTCCTCCCTTTCTCTCGTATCTATTCTTGTATCTTAAATTGATTCAACGACTCTTGTAATTTTCCAATGAATGATTCGTCACCTAGTTTGGTCATCGCAATAACCGTAAAGAATTCTCCATTCTTCACATAGTTTCCCTGTATCATATATGGATAGTCACCATCTGCATATTTTAATGTATAAACCGTCTGCTCTACTCCATCTCCTGTTTTCTTATCAAATGAGATTACAGTAGGGGATGATTCTCCATAGGAAATTTGTTCCTCTAACTCTTCTTTACTCGTTGGAGTTTCTCCTAAAGCTCCCTTCGCTTCTTCTTCGGATAAATATGCAATCTCAAAATAAGATTGTCCATCTTCTGATTGTAAAGACACCATACCCTCTTCTTCTCTTTCTATTATCCAATCACCTTTTGGTAATTGCAATTCAAATTTATTTGATTCAGGTATGTAATTTCCCGAAACCATCTCATTTTCTTCTTCTATCTCTTCATCTTCTTCATTTATCTCTTCTATCTCTTCCCCATTCTCTGTAGCCACATCATCCTTGCCACATCCATATAAGGAAAATAATAGCATCATAGATAGACTCCATATAGTTATACATTTTCTTATGTATCTTTTCACTGTCACCCCTTCTTTCTAATCAAAGGAATATGTTAAGTCCATACTTTTTACACATTCTTTTAAGCGTTCATAAGAAGAATCCTTCTTAGAAGTGGTTTTTCCCTGTGCAATATAAGTGGCATCAGCTCCACTAATAATATAAGTTCCGATATATTTTGATTTATTATCAAAATTCTTTTTTGCATAGTACATACGAATGATAGCATCGTCTTTTCCACCAACAGATATTCTCTCAAACTCCACCAAAGAATCCTTTTTAGAAGATAATATTTTCTTCTTTGCATCTTCTTCTGAAGTAGGGAATTTTTTACGCTGTGCTGTAGAATTTTTTCCCTCATAGTAGGATACTTTTATTTCTTCACCCTTATTAGATGTAAAGACAATACTTCCTTTTTCAATACTTCCCGTCTTCTTCCATTCTCCTTTTGGAAGCTTAATCGAATAATGATTTTCTACCTTATATACACCGTCACTTACCTTTTTAGGAACTTCTTTCTTCTTAGCAGCGGTCGTCGCCTCAGTTTTTTTCTCTGTCGCAGTTTCTTGTGTCGTCTCTTCTGTCTTCTTTGCTGTCTGCTGACATCCTGTAAAAGCCAGCATTAATATAAAAACGAGCGTAGACACTGCTATTGTCTTCTTCCCTTTCACTTTAAATCCTCCTTTTATTTAATAATACCCCATATTGTATTCTAAAAAATCTATCTGATGATTTTTTAAAGTTTCACTCATAAAAATACTACTTTAAAACCTTCATAAAGTCAAGTATATCTTTTCTTACATCCTTCTTACAAATATCAGTTTAACGAAAATTTTTATATATTTTTGCAATAAAAAAACTCAGCAATTTTCTCTGCTGAGTTCTAATGAGACATCGGGGATTCGAACCCCGGACAACTTGATTAAAAGTCAAGTGCTCT
>JBJEOA010000045.1:0-9145 GCA_051880475.1 Lachnospiraceae bacterium
TGCCAGTAGTTTTATAACTCTCGATTTTGTCAGCAAGCATCAGATTATAGACCTTCCGGCAACAGCCAAAGGTCTTTCTAAACAGAGTCGCTTGTTCCATTGTAGGATATAATCTGTACTTGATTGCCTTATTCATAGCTGACAATTCCTTTGCCTTTCTATATATTTGAGAATATTTTCCTCAGAAGTAGAACCAATCGTTTCACAAAAGTAAGAACCATTCCAAAGCTGTCCTTTCCACAAAGATTTTCTAATCTCTGGAAATTCTCTGAGTAATGTGTTTCCGCTAATCCCTTTTAGATACTTCACAATCTGTGTAACGGAAATCTTTGGTGGTGCTGATACAAAACAGTGCACATGGTCCCTTTCTCCTACCTTGCAATCAACCACAGTAAAGCCTTTTTCATCTGCAATGAATGAAACCAATTCATACAGCCTGTCACAGATTTGAGGTGTGAGTACCTTTCTTCGGTATTTGACACACCAAACGATATGATAATTGATGTTATATACGCAAGTCCTTGCGTGAATGTATTTATTCTTCATACGTATAGTATATCATAGTATGGTAATAAAGTCAATACTTATAATAATAATTATTATCACATATAGTAATAAATTTTAAGTAAAAAAACGGGCTTTCCTCTCGGAGACAAGTCACCGAGAATTCCCACCCAAAACTCTTAAATTCGCCCCCTATACTTATTTCCAACTCATGCGATGGGACTAGTACGCTTACTTGAAATTCAAGTTTGCCTTAGCAAGTTTTCATCTCTATAATCCCTGCTCTCTCAAGCACCTCCTGCACTGTCTTAACAGGAATAATCTCAAGCTTCTCCTTCACTTCCTCTGCCACATCTTCCAAATCATCTCTATTCTCATAAGGAATAAATACTATCTTCACTCCTGCCCTCTCAGCAGCCATCAACTTCTCTGGAAGCCCTCCAATTGGCATTACATTTCCACGAAGAGATACTTCTCCCGTCATACCAATCTCTGGATTCACCGCCTTACCTGTCACGAGAGAGGAAAGTGCAGTCACAAGTGTAATACCTGCGGATGGACCATCCTTTGGCACGGCTCCCGCTGGCACATGGATGTGGAGATTATTCTCCTCAAACTTCTTCGCATGCTCTGGATACATCATCTTCACAATCGAAATCGCAATCTGTGCCGATTCTTTCATCACGTCTCCAAGCTGTCCTGTGATTGTGATTTTCCCGTCTCCTTTCATGAAGGCAGTCTCAATAAACAAAATTTCTCCTCCTGCCATCGTCCAGGCAAGCCCTGTGACAATTCCTGGTCTTGTATTTTTATCTACTTTCTCACGACTTATTGGCTTTCTTCCCATGAATTCTTTCACTTTCTTTTCATTGACAGTAAAGCTCTTTTGCTCACCTCTTACAAGTTTTACCGCAGCGTGACGGCATAAAATATCCATCTGTTTTTTCAGTCCACGAACACCAGACTCAGCCGTATAGCCCTCGATAATCTGCTTAATTGCCTCATCGCTTACACGCAAATTCTGTGCTTTGATTCCCATACTTTTCATCGCCTTTGGAAGAAGATGCTTTCTCGCAATCTGGAACTTTTCAACTGGAGTGTAGCCTGGGAACTGTATTACTTCCATACGATTTAAAAGTGGCTCTGGAATCGTATCTGTCGAGTTTGCCGTACATACAAAGAAGACATTTGATAAATCATAAGGGGCATTCATATAGTGGTCTGTAAATGTGCTGTTTTGCTCTGGATCAAGCACCTCAAGTAATGCACTTGCAGGGTCTCCCGCATGGTCTCTCATTAATTTATCTACCTCGTCAAGCACCATAACTGGATTTTGTGCACCGCTTCGCTTCATTCCCTCCATAATACGTCCCGGCATGGCTCCGACATAAGTTCTTCTGTGACCACGAATTTCTGCCTCATCGCGGATACCGCCAAGACTAATTCTCACATATTTTCTTCCGAGTGCTTTCGCAATACTCTGTCCGATACTCGTCTTTCCTGTTCCCGGAGCACCTACAAAGAGCAAAATAGAGCCAGACTGCTTTTTATTAAGTGCCATAACAGCAAGCTGCTCAATAATACGCTCTTTCACTTTTTTTAATCCATAGTGATCTTCATCTAAAATTTCCTGTGCTTTTTGCAAATCCACCTCTGGCATCTCACCACTCTTCCAGGAGAGAGAAGTCATAAAGTCTAAATAATCATAAAAAATTCCATATTCATGACTATTTGGTCCTTCCTGCTTCATACGGTTTAATACCTTCTCACATTCCTTTTTGGCCTCGTCATTCATCTTTGCCTGCGCAAGTTTTTTCTCAAACATACGTACATCTGTAATATTTTCTGGATGCAAATCGTCTAATTGCTCCTGCAAATATTCAATCTGCTTCTTAAGTGCAACCTCACGATAACTCTTATCATGTTCTTGCTGTTGTACCTGCTCTGCCTCACTTCTCACACGAAAAACTTCCATCAGTTCTCGAAGCATATCGTCAATCTTTTCATAACGAATCTTCTTAGAATCTACCTCAAGTAATTCATATTTTTCTTCCCATGTAATATTGAGGTAGGAGGCAAGAGAACAAACCGCTTCTTCTAAGCTCTTCCATTGTAAAATAAATCCTCTCGCCCAAGCACCCCACTGAAAATTTCTTATAAACTCGAGCATTTCATTTTTTATTGTATCAAATAGTTCCTTTTGCTCTTCTTCAGAAATATCACCTTTCTCCTCGCAGGACATCGCAACTGCATTTATTTTATTATCAGAAAAATCTATATCCTCAACAAGCACTCTCTTTACTGTTCGAATACGGACATTTCCATCATCTGTCACATTCTCAATCTTTCCCACAACTCCAAATGGATAAAAATCGTCCGCTGTCAATTCGTCACGCCCTTTATCCTCTTTTTGCATGATAAATAAAATATCCTGCCCTTTATCTTCTTTTGTAATTTCTGTATCCAATAACATATCCTTTTTAAAATAAAAGGTTACTTCAGGTAATATCAATAAATCGTAAACAGGTATCGTAATCATAAAAATCTCCCCTTTCATCTTATCAGCACTCATCTTCGCTGAGTGCTAACTCGTTTGTAAGAAAAGAGCGAATCCATAGAATTGAAAATGAATTCGCTTTCTTACTTATTTATTAATATACTCAATGATTGCTATTTTGTCAACTATTATCTCGCTTTAATAAGACAAAATTTCATATCCAGTATCTGTAATTAATACCTGAATTTCCCACTGAGCAGATGGCTCACCGTCTGCAGTATAAACCGTCCAGCCGTTTTCGTCATCGACAAAAACATCTTCATCTCCCATATTTACCATAGGCTCAATTGTAAATACCATACCTGGAGCCATCACCATCTCTGTTCCTTTTTTGGATACATAGCTTACCCAAGGCTCCTCGTGAAACTCAATACCGATGCCGTGACCGCCGATTTCCTCAACAATCGTATAGCCATTTTTTAGGGCGTGCTCGTGAACAGCCTGCCCCATATCTCCGAGATATCCCCAAGGTTTTACCTGCTCAAGTCCCTTCTCAATACACTCCTTTGCCACCTGCACAAGACGTTTCTTCTCCTCAGAGACATTTCCAATGCAAAACATTCTAGAAGAATCAGAAAAATATCCATTATAAAACGTGGATACGTCTACATTAATAATATCTCCGTCTTTTAGAACAACATCCGTTGCTGGAATTCCATGGCAAACTTCCTCATTAATAGAGGTGCAGACACTTCTTGGAAATCCCTCATATCCAAGTGGAGCTGGGAGTCCTCCCCTTCTCACCGTTTCTGTGTAAACCCACTGGTCAATCTCATCTGTCGTAACTCCAGCCTTTATATGCTCTGCCACATAATCAAGTACCGCAATATTAATTTTGGCACTCTCCTTAATTCCCTCAATCTGTTCTGGTGTCTTAATCATATCGTGGTCTGGAACAATCGCTCCGATTCTTTTCAATTCCTCTATCTTATTATCAAATTCACAATGGCATTTTTTGTATTTTTTCCCGCTTCCACACCAGCAGGCATCATTTCTTCCTAATTTCATTCTAATTTCCTCTCAATTTCCTGTGTAAATATTTTTCTTTTTATATTTTAGACAATCTATTCTCTCTTTTCGATTGCAAAATTTATCCGTATCAATCATATACCTTGTATTTTCCTTTTGCAATACCGAATTTGAGATATAATAAAAATACTCGTTATTTTTAAATTTTAAAAATTTTTGTAGATAATAGAAATAATATATAGTATAATATTTTTATAAAAAATAAAGCAGGAAAACGATGCCTACGATATCATTATTCTATGGAATCAAAGTTACTATGTATTATAACGACCATATGCCGCCACACTTCCATGCCGAATATAATGGGAGAAAAATATTGGTTGACATAATTGAAGCTCGTGTAATAAAAGGAGCCTTTCCTGCTAGACAACTCAAATTAATTTTAGCTTGGGCAGTAATTCATCAAGATGAGTTAATGCAAAATTGGGAACTATCTAAAGAAAAGGCAACATTAAATAAAATTAGTCCTTTAGTATAGGAGGAATGACTTATGGATTATTATTTTCCAAAAGTAGTACAAGTAGTGCCATTTGAAGATTATACCGTTGATATATATTTTGATGACGGAAAAATTGTAAGATATGACATGAAAAGTTTTTTGAATAAGGGAATATTTCAAAAACTAAATGATATCCATATATTTATGGAGACTTGCACAATTCTAAATGATACATTAGCTTGGGATATTGCTGGAAATCGCAACGAATATGAATGCATAGATATCGATCCTGAAGAATTATATGCAATGCCTAATACCAAAGAGAGACTTGTGTAAAAATATACACACCTTTCTGTATATTATATTGTAGAAAATTTTTCAAATTATTTCTTAAAAAAATACAATTTAGGGGTTGACTTCTGTCCTTGGCTGTGCTATTATACTATTTGTCAGTGAGAGATACACAAGACAGACACTCATGCGGGTGTAGTTCAATGGTAGAACACTAGCCTTCCAAGCTAGATACGTGGGTTCGATTCCCATCACCCGCTTTATGCGATAGTGGCGTAGTTGGTAACGCGCGACCTTGCCAAGGTCGAGACCGCGGGTTCGAGCCCCGTCTATCGCTTTTTTTATTGCAAAAACTTCCATCCATCGATGGAAGTTTTTTTGTTTATATTTATTTATAGTAATATAAAACTAACATCTGGATATCTTTTCACCCCTTTTAACTATTGTTTTTTTCTCTATTTCTTTTATACTTAAAACTATAAACTACGAGAAAAAATAAAAAATAAAGGAGAAAAAAATGAAAGAACAAAAAATATTCCCACAAAATATTCTATCCTACCCTGATTTTATCTCAGTTGGTTTAGAAAAACAGATAATTGAATTTACCCAAGGGAATTCTTCTATTATAAAAGAAGATATTTCTCTCTCTTTTGAGCTTAATGAAGATAGTTTAGACATCTTCGTCACAGCAAAAGAGACTCCTCTTCGTTTCGTTGAACTTAAATAGAATCGCTCTATGCCAGTTAACGCAAAAGTTTACGGTGATACTTGGGAGCGAGGATACGGAGATTTAGAGTGGACAGATTTTTCAAAAAGAGAAAAAGAGACCGCGTTTATGCCTTGGTATTTTTTCTTAAATGAAGACAAAATAACGACAGGTATCGGCGTTATGGTGCGCCCCGCCTCTCTTTGTTACTGGAAGATAAATAAGACAAGCATCACTCTATACGCTGATATCCAAAATGGAGGAAATCCTGTTCATTTAAACGGTAGAACAATTAAAATTGCTTCCATCGTCACTCGCCAGTATACAGACTGCTCTCCTTTTGAGGCGTGTGAAGCATTTTGTAAATTAATGTGCAAAGACCCTATTTTCCCAAAGGAGCCTGTATATGGCAGCAATAACTGGTACTATGCCTACGGAGACAGCTCACAGGAAGAAATTTTACGTGATACCGATTATATTGTGGAACTCACAGACGGAATTAAAAACCGCCCTTATATGGTCATTGATGACTGTTGGCAGGAGCATCATAGACTAGACGAATATAACGGTGGACCTTGGACAAAAGGAAATGAGAAATTCCCAAGTATGAAAAAATTAGCAGAGGAAATTGAAAAAAGAGGGGCAAAACCTGGCATTTGGTTCCGTCCTCTTCTCAATGAATCTAAGACAATCCCTGATTCTTGGAGACTTTCCTATAATGACTGCCTTGACCCATCTAGACCTGAAGTTTTACGCTATGTGAGAGCAGATATCACAAGAATTTGCGAGTGGGGCTATCGCCTTATTAAACACGATTTCTCTACGTTTGATATTACAGGTAACTGGGGATTTTCGATGCTCCCACTTATGTGTAAACCAGAGATAGAATTTTATGATAAGACAAAAACAACTGCGGAAATTATTATAAATTTCTATACAGCTATCTATGAGGCGGCAAAACCTTTTGATGCCTTAATTCTTGGCTGTAATACAATTGGTCATTTAGGTGCAGGACTTATGCATATGAATCGTGTCGGAGACGATACAAGCGGAAAAGACTGGGCGATTACTCGAAAAATGGGAATTAATACTCTCGCTTTTCGTCTTATGCAGCATAAAACTTTTTATGATATCGACGCAGACTGCGTTGGAATTTTAGGAGCAATTTCTTGGAATTATAATAGACAGTGGACCAAGCTTCTCGCAGTCAGCGCAACACCACTCTTCATCTCCGCAAAGCCAGGCGTGATGACAAAGGAAGAAAAAAAGGAAATGAAATATTATTTAGATATCGCTTCTAGACAAGAGAAAAAAGCAGTTCCTATTGACTGGATACAAAATCTTCGCCCAACTGTATGGAGCGACGGAGAAAGCGAATATCACTATAATTGGGATTAATTAGGATTCATCGAAAATAAAAAAGGAGAAGAATGAAATGACAGAGAAAGAAAAAATGCATAGCGGAGATTTATATTTGCCAAATGGTGATGAAATTATGAGCGAGCAGTTATCCTATATGGAGAAATTGTATGATTTTAATGCGACGAGACCTTCTCAGATGGAGGAGAGAGAAAGACTTTTAAAAGAAATGTTCGCAGAAATCGGTGAGGGCTGTTATATTGAGCCTCCTTTGCATGCAAATTGGGCGGGACATCATGTACATTTTGGAAAAGGAGTTTACGCCAATTTTAATTTAACTCTTGTAGATGATACTCATATTTATGTTGGAGATTATACAATGTTTGGTCCTAACGTAGTTATTGCAACAGCTGGTCACCCGATTTTGCCAGAACTTCGCAAACAGGCGTATCAGTATAATATGCCTGTACATATCGGAGAAAATTGTTGGCTTGGAGCAGGAGTCCTTGTTATGCCCGGAATTACAATCGGAGATAATGTTGTCATAGGTGCGGGAAGTGTTGTGACAAAAGATATTCCATCTAATGTTATCGCAGTTGGAAATCCTTGTAAAGTGCTTCGAGAGATAAATGAGCATGATAAGGAGTATTATTTTAAAAATAGAAAAATAGATTTCCTAAAATAGTAGAAAAAAGGAGATGCCACACTAAAGTCTGTGACACCTCCTTTTTTATAAAAATTAATTGAAAATCACTCCGCCTTTAGCGTCATGCAAAAAGACGACATGACAGTTTTAATAAACAAAATTTTAGTGATGGAATAAGCGAATACCTGTAAAGGACATTACAATTCCATATTTATTACAAACATCGATAACATTATCGTCACGGATGGAACCGCCTGGCTGTGCAATATACTCAACACCGCTTCTGTGAGCACGCTCTACGTTATCACCAAATGGGAAGAATGCGTCAGAGCCGAGAGAAACTCCAGTTAATTTATCTAACCACTCTCTCTTTTCTTCTCTTGTAAATACAGGAGGTTTCTCTTTGAAAATATTTTCCCATGCACCGTCAGCTAAAACATCCATATAATCCTCTCCGATATAGAGGTCGATTGCATTATCTCTGTCTGCACGGCGAATCTTATCCACAAATGGAAGATTTAATACTTGTGGGGACTGACGAAGCCACCAGTTATCTGCCTTTGATCCAGCAAGTCTTGTACAGTGAATTCTAGACTGCTGTCCAGCACCAATTCCGATTGCCTGTCCGTCTTTTACATAACATACGGAATTAGACTGTGTATATTTTAGAGTAATCATAGAAATTGCAAGGTCAATTTTAGCCTGCTCTGGAAGCTCTTTTGCCTCTGTCACAATATTAGAGAAGAAATCCTCGTCAATCTTTAACTCATTTCTGCCCTGCTCAAATGTAATTCCAAAAACCTCTTTATGCTCGATTGGAGCTGGCACATAGTCTGGGTCAATCTGGATTACATTATAATTTCCGTTTTTCTTAGATTTTAAAATTTCAAGAGCGTCATCATCATATCCTGGGGCAATCACACCGTCAGATACCTCTCTCTTAATAAGTTTTGCTGTACAAGCGTCACATACATCAGAAAGTGCAATGAAGTCGCCAAAAGAAGACATACGGTCTGCACCTCTTGCTCTCGCATAGGCAGATGCAAGTGGTGTAAGCTCTCCTAAATCGTCTACCCAGTAAATTTTTGCAAGTGTGTCACTAAGAGGCTGACCAACTGCTGCTCCCGCTGGAGATACATGCTTAAAAGATGTCGCTGCTGGAAGTCCAGTTGCCTGCTTTAACTCTCTTACAAGCTGCCAACCATTAAATGCATCTAAGAAGTTAATATATCCTGGTCTTCCACATAATACCTTAATTGGAAGCTCACTTCCATCTGCCACATAAATTTTAGATGGCTTTTGATTTGGGTTACATCCATATTTTAATTCTAATTCTTTCATTTTCATCCATTCCTTTCGCTCAAAACAGTCAGAACAATTCTTCCATTTCTCTCACTATTTATTTTTATTCACAATCTTTGTCTCATATTTTCCTGTCGCAATATCGATATAGCGAACGAATAAGGATACTTTATTGTCCTCATTTAAGCTATTCCACAAAGTTTCTGTAAACGCATCCATGTCATCAGGGATTGCAATTAATTTTGGCTCGCCCTCAAAACTTGGAAGTGGATTTCCATCATGCATATATGTATGAATGAAACGTCCCTCTCC